>DAOULF010000085.1:0-5132 GCA_034420555.1 Dehalococcoidia bacterium | reverse complement strand
GCGCCGATTATGATCAGCAGAGGCGTCGTCTCGTACACGCGCGATATGGTGAAGATGCCCACAGAGGCTATCAGCAGGCCCGCCACGTTGAAGGCGCGGTAGCCGTAGCGGTCGGACAGCCGACCCGCTACTGGCCCCATTATGGTCATCGTGATCGCGGTTGGCAGCATTATTAGGCCCACCTGTCCCGGATGGTATCCAAGCACGCCCTGGAGATAGAACGGCATCATGAATCTTATCGAGCCTGTGCTGAGGAACGACATGAAGCTTGCCGACACGCCCAGCGAGAACACCCGACGCCTGAACAGGCCGAGATCGAGCATCGGGGCGGGGGCCCGCAATTCCCATATGATGAACGCGGCCACGAGCGCGACGACCAACACCCCGGTGAGCAGGATCAACGGGGATGTCCAGCCCAGCCGGTAGCCGTTGGTCATAAGCATCAGGAACGTCACCAGCGCCGCCGTTGACAGCGCCGCGCCCGGCCAGTCGAACCGCGTTCCGCGCCGCTCCCGGAAGAACAGCTTGGAGTCCACCAGCAGCATCGCGCCTACCAGCGCAATCGTAGCCATGGGCAGATTTATGAGGAATACCCATCTCCACCCCAGTACGCTGACCAGTAGCCCGCCTATCACCGGTCCAGCCATGCCACCCGCGCCTATGACGCTCATGTGCGTTCCCAGGCCCTTGCCGCGCTCTTCCTCTGAGAATACGGAAGTCACCATCGCCATGCCGACGCCCTGCGTCATCGCAGCGCCCGTACCCTGTATCACGCGCGAGGCGACCAGCATCAGGACGCTGGTGGACGACGCGGCGAACACCGACGCTCCCATAAGCAGAAGCAGGCCGACGATATACACCTGCTTGCGTCCCACCATGTCCGACAGGCGTCCCATCGGCAGCAGCAGCGCGCTCACAGTGAGTGTCTGGGCTATGACCACCCACTGCACTGTGGGAAGGTCGGTCTCGAAGTGGCCCGCGATGGACGGGAGCGCGACGTTTATCATGCCCATAGACATGACGCCGGTGAACGACCCGAGCCCAACCGCGCCAAACACCCACCACTTGTAATGTGGGCTGTCGGCGAGAGTGCGACTGAGCAAGAGCGGACCTCGGGGTGAAGTCACCTCAGTCTATCACATCCCTGCCTGCCGTCCCCGGACGGCGTTTCTGCCCGATACTGTACCAATTTAGTCGGCGCTGCCAGTGGCGAGAAAATTCCCTTCCCCCTTGATGGGGGAAGGTTAGGATGGGGGTGACTCCCTACCGACTAAGTTGATACAGGCTCTTTCTGCCCTGAAATAATTGCATAAGTCCCCTATCCCTCAAGGGCTAACAAGGGTAGGCAAACGTGCAGCCAGCTATGAATACCCATCAACAAACTCCCTCTCCCTTTGGGAGAGGGCTGGGGTGAGGGTGAAATGCCTACCCCTCCCAGCTCCCTCAAGGGAGAGGGCTGGGGTGAGGGTGATTAGCTTCAATGGCTTCCGATGCCGGAGAGGAGAAGGGCATACAACAACCCTTATGCAATCGTCTCTTGTCTTTGGATAACACTACTCCGCCGCGCCGCCCTCAGCGCCCTCCTCTTCGGCGGTGCGGTCGCCCAGACGCTGGTCTATAATCAGCAGGCCGGTGCCATCGTCCCCGATGATGTCCATGTGGTCCACTATGTCCCTGATCGTCTTCTCCTCTTCCACCTGCTCGGAGACGAACCATTCCAGGAGAACCTGGGATGGATAGTCTCGCTCGGCGACGGCGAGAGCGTACAGGTCGTTGATCAAGTCCGTGACGTGTCGCTCGTGTTCCAGCGACATTCGCATGACGCTGCGGGGAGACTCGAACTCGATGGGCGGCTGCTCGATAGACTGGAGAGCGACGCGCCCATCCCTGTCGTTCACGTAGTCGAACAACTTCAGCGCGTGCGCCGTCTCTTCCTCGAACTGGAGCCGCATCCAGTGGGCGAAGCCCGTGAGACTGAGCGTCTCGAAATAGGCCGCCATGGACAGGTACAAGTGCGCCGAGTACATCTCGCTGTTTATCTGCTGGTTGATTGCGTCCTGGAGCCGGTCGCTTAACATCGGTTTCCCCCTGAATAGTCATATTCGGTTCATATCAGACCCGAAAGCCACGCTCACATTCTAGGCTAATCAAGGGCGGGAAGCCATTTTATCGTGCCAGTCCGAGCCTGTATCAATCTAGTCGGTCACCTCATCGTCATACCCGCGAAAGCGGGAACCCCGAAGGGCTCGCCGCTCGGCAATCCAGGGGTAGGGTGGGGCAGGCAGGTCTTGATTTAGTCCACCGACCAAACTGATACAGCATCTGCCAGTCCAACCTGGGCTATAATGTGCAGAGGAGATGACAGATGACGACCATCAACACGGCTGACGACCTGTTGGAGCTACTGGACAGCAACCCGGATTTCCTGGATGCGGTGCGGAACAAGATTCTCACGGACGAACTTCTCGCGCTTCCGGCGGTGTTCAGCAGCTTCGCAGCCGAGACGCGGACGGACACAGGGATTCTCAAGGGAATCGCTCTGGAAACGAGACTCGCGGATAAAGGGTTGGCCCAGATTGCGCGTGCTTTCTCCTTGAGAAGGCTGAGAATCGTCAGGCTGGCTGAACACAACCGCGCGTCTGAGAGATTCAACGATGCGATCTGGGAAGCTCTTGATAACGGCGTCATAGACAATGGTGAGTATGAAAGACTTCTGGACACAGACCTCATCGTTCAGGGATCAGTCAGTGGCGGCGATGTCGCCTTCTGCGCCAGTGAAGCATCATACACGGCGGATGCCGACGATATAGATAAGGTATCCACCAGCGCAGGCATTCTTCGCAAGGTTTTTGCAGAAGCCCAGATCTATGCGGCCCTGTACTGCATGGAAGCGGCGGAAGACGTCCAGACGTTAGCCGATAGACAGGGAGTTACCCTGATCATGGGCAGGCTTCCTTAGAATACCCGGCAAGTGAAACCATCAGATCCCGCAGGCTCAGGCTTCAGCGTTGACGCGCCCTCATTCCTCGGCCAAGATCGCGGCCGTCCTAGATCTGCCGCAGCCTCGGATCCCAACGGTCGCGAAGCCAGTCGCCAATGAAGTTGAACGTCAGCACTGTCAGAAATATCGCCATACCTGGGAAGAACGCGACCCACCAGGCAGAGCTCAAGTACTCACGTCCGTTTGAGATGTCCGCTCCCCATGAGGGCGTCGGAGGCGGCACGCCGGCCCCAAGGAACGAAAGAATACTCTCGCTCAAGATAGCGCTGCCGACCTGTAGAGTCATGGCGACAACTATGGTGTTCGCCACTGCCGGGAGCAAGTGTTTGAACATGATTCTGGGAGTGGAAGCTCCTGCCACCCGGGCGAGGTCAATGTAGTCGAAATTCCTTACCTGAAGCGTCTGTCCTCGGACCAGGCGCGCTATGCCCGGCCAACTCGCAATCGCTAGAACCAGAACAATCACCATGAATGACTGTCCCAAAACGATTACGATTGAAATGGCGACTATGATGTATGGCAGCGCGGTGAAAACGTCGGTCGCGCGCATGATTGTCTCGTCAACCAGACCGCCGTGGTAACCCGCTGCCAGGCCGAGGGTAGTGCCGACCACCGTGCCGCAGGCAATTGCGATTGAAGCGAAAGTCAGTGAGATGCGCGCGCCGTATATCATTCTGCTCAACAGGTCGCGGCCGAGTTGGTCCGCGCCCAGGACAAAATTGTACACCTCCTGGTCAGGGCCGAGAGGAATCCCATTCGTGTTGCAGGACTGGAACTTGTTGCTTAGCTGGCCCGCCTCACAGGGCGGATACCACGCCGGAGAAGCAAGTACCGCTCTGAGCTGGTCCTCCACTGGACTGTGAGGCGCGAGAAGAGGGGCGAAGATCGCGCAGATGACGATTACCGCGAGAATGAAGAACGGTATCAGGGGCCACCTGCGGAGAACATACAGGGTATCCCTGAGCCGAGTCGATTTCCCGGGTTCCACAAGTTCGGAAACGGTGTGCCGCCTGGCCTTATTGGTCAACTAAGCGCCTCTCACGTGTATCGGATTCTGGGATCAATAAGCGCGTAAAGTATGTCGAGTACGAACAGCGCAGAGACCGTTAGCAGGGTCAGCGCCAGCACCGCGGCGGTTACCACTGGAAAATCAATATTCAGGACTGCCTGGTACACCATGAATCCCAAGCCTGGCCATGAGAACACCGCCTCAGTGACGACAGCGCCACTGATAAATCCCGCGAGAATCAGCACGGAGACGGTCAGTGGGGGAATCAAAGCGTTGCGAAAGGCGTGCTTCCACACTACGGCGGTAGAGCCCACGCCTTTGGCGCGAGCCAGTTTCACGAACTCGGAGTCCAGTACCTCCAACATGGAAGACCGCACTAGTCGAAGCACAGTCGCCGACGCCAGCCACCCCAGGGTGACAGTCGGCATGACGTAGAACTTAAGCCGCTCTGGCCAGTCAATGCCGTGTCCCCTGGTTCCGGCGGGAAGCCAATCCAGGTTTACCGCGAATAGCAGGATGAGCATGATGCCAAGCCAGAAAGGCGGCAACGCCTGGCCGAAGAGCGCGAAAGTCCTGGCGATGATGTCCCAAATCGAGCCGCGCTTCACTGCCGAGAGAACTCCGAGGGGAATGCCGGTAACAAGTACGAATAATGCGGCGCAGAACCCGAGTTGAAGGCTGGCCGGCGCGAACTGCATGATCATCTCGTTCGCGGGCTGGCCCGTCTTTATCGAGAGTCCGAAGTCTTGATGGATGACCAGGTTCCAGAGCCAGATGAAGTATTGGTGGACGAGCGATTTATCCAGGTGAAGCCTCTCGCCCCACGCCTCCCATATCTCGGGCGACGAAGAGTAGCCGACGTTGAGCATCAAGGAGCGAGGATCTCCCCCGGAGAAGCGGGAAAGAGCGAAAACTATGAGAGTCGAGGCGATTACTGCTATAACGACGAAGATAAGTCGCCGTATTATGAAGACTTTCATGCCATACGCTCCCGACCGTAGCGGCTATATTGGACGCGGACAACTCAGTCGCCGCCCGGGTCTTTCTGCCCGGGCGGCGATACTATCAACCTGTCAGGCCGCGCCTCTTGGCGGGAATCTACCTGCCGGTCGGCAGCACGGT
>DAOULF010000084.1:0-20166 GCA_034420555.1 Dehalococcoidia bacterium | reverse complement strand
GACGCTTCGGGATCGCTCTTCGGCTTCCTGTGGGCGTTGGAGTAGGAGCGTATCTTCGTTGAATCCACCGCCACCTCCTCTCCGAGGTCCGGCAGATGCTTCTTCAGTTCCGTGATTGTCTCGCCTATCGCCTCTCTCAGCGTTCCGGCGAGCTCTACCAGTCGTCTTCTTACCCTCCTGATGGTGTCGGCCGAGGGCAGCGCCCCGGGCCGGTCCATGCCGCACACTCTCCGCAGCGCGGGATTGTCGTCCAGCCTGCGGTGGAGTTCTGAGACTGTGGGGATTCCCAGCAGCCTCATGGCTATGAGGGCTTTGACCACGCCTTCCCGGTCGTATCCCTTCGGACCCCGCTGGCCTGCGGGCGGAGAGAGCGCTTCGACGAGCTTCTCCGTGTCTATGCAGTCCAGTACGGCCTCAAGATCCCTGTGGTCAGAATATCCGTTGTTGCGTCCGACGTTTCCATGGGGAATGGAGCGAAGCAACCTAGGGATGCCTCGCTTCCGTGGAAGTCATCTGCAATGCGCGTCTCCTTGTATCTTGGTTTGGTATGTAACAATCACTTCACTTGAGTGGATCAGGGTGCGGCAGACCGATGTCTCCTTGGTCTCGTAAGGCCGCAAGGAAGCGAGGGTCGCCGCACCCCCACGGTTTAGAGCCCGAACAGTTGCCTGGGCCAACCGAGCCCGCATCTTGCAAGGACGGGCCAGCAATTCGCAGGAGGTATAGATGGAACAGGAAGCGACCTACGTAGGCATTGATGTGGCCAAGACCCAGGTGGAAGTTGCCGTCCGCCCCACGGACGACAGATGGGAGGTTCCCTACGACGATGCAGGAGTCCGGCAGTTGGTCTCCCGGCTGAAGGCCCTGGAACCTGCCCTCGTGTTGCTGGAGGCTACGGGCGGATTGGAACTGCCCCTTGTAGCGGCGCTGGCGATTGAGGAGTTGTCGGTGGTCGTCGTCAACCCCCGCCAGGCGCGGGAATTCGCTAAGGCAACGGGGAAGCTGGCCAAGACCGACCACCTTGACGCGGCGGCTATTGCTCACTTCGCCGAAGCGATCCAGCCTCCCGCGCGTCCTCTGAGGGACGCCGATACCCAGATCCTCAACTCTCTGGTCGCCCGAAGGCATCAGGTGATGACTATGCTGGTGTCGGAGAAGAACCGCCTGAGTTCCGTCACTACAGCCGCAGTCCGCCCCAGCATCGAAGAACACATCTCGTGGCTTGAGCGAGCGTTGGGCGACTTGGACAAGAGCCTTCGGCGAACACTCCGAAAGAGTCCCGTGTGGCGAGAGAAGGACGACCTCCTGCGCTCCGTCCCAGGCGTAGGGGAGCAGCTCTCCCTCGCCCTCCTGGCATACCTGCCTGAGCTGGGCGCCCTGGACCGACGGCAGGTCGCCGCTCTCGTTGGTGTGGCTCCCTTCAACCGGGACAGCGGTACGCTGCGGGGTAAACGTACCGTATGGGGCGGACGCGCCCGGGTCCGCGCCGCCCTCTACATGGGAGCCTTGGCAGCCACCCGCTTCAATCCCGTTATCCGGGACTTCTACCAGCGGCTGCTGGCCGCTGGCAAGCCGAAGAAGCTGGCCCTCACAGCCTGCATGCGCGAGCTGCTCGTCATCCTCAACTCCATGGTCAAGCATGGCTCTCCTTGGTGCGATCCGAGTCCTCAAGCAGCTCCTTCCTCTTGACTTTCAAGACAGTTGCTTCCTTATTTATGTGGGTTGATCGTCATGCCTCTGGCGCGGCTTGCCGACTCCGCGCTTCCGGCTATTCGACTGTTAAGGCCCTCTGCCCCGGAGCCTGACGCTCCGACGGGCATGGTGGAGCCTATGTGATTTCTTGACTTGTTCAATGAAATCCTCCGATTTGGAGGTTTCTCCGTTGAAAACGTTTACAATCGGCTATCCAATTCAATAGGCTTGCATTCAAATACCAATGGAGAGGTTCATTGACTGATTTGACGACGCCCTTCCAATCTGCCGCCACCAAGCGCATAATCGACAACCGAGACCGCAGCGTCTCGGGCTATCTCCGAGAGCGTCTGTCCGATACGGACCTGTTCCGTGTCGTATCCGCGTACTTCACCATCTACGGCTACGAGATGCTTGCTGACGAACTGGATTCGGTTGAGCGAACCCGGTTCCTGTTCGGCGAGCCTAGCTCCGTGAACTCGTTGGACCCGAACCAGAGCGACCCTTTGGCGTTCGATCTCGCGGATGGGGAATTGACCCCCAACCAGGCGATTCGGCAGAAAGCTCTTGCCGCGCGGTGCGAGCGGTGGGTGAAACGGCGTAGCGTAAGCGTCCGATCTGTCAGCCGCTCCAACTTTCTGCACGGCAAGATGTATCTGGCCGACCGCGACTCCGGCGTTGTCGGCAGTTCCAACTTTACGAAGGGCGGACTAGGCGGCGGCGCGAATCCCAACCTGGAGCTGAACCTTGCCGTCGAGGACCGAGGCGAGATCGAAGAGTTGCGACGGTGGTTCGATCGGCTTTGGACGGACGACGGTTTGACCGAGAACGTGAAGCCCAAAGTGCTGGAAGCGCTGAGGCGGTTGACGCGAGACTACGCCCCCGAGTTCATCTACTACAAGACGCTGTTCGAACTCTTCCGCAAGGACATAGAGGCGCGTGGCGCGAGCGACGATGGACTTGACGATACACACCTCTACGACAGCCAGATTTGGAACGCGCTCTACGAGTTTCAGAAAGACGGCGCCAAGAGCGTCATCGCCAAGCTGCGACAGCACAACGGCTGCATCCTAGCCGACAGCGTTGGCTTGGGGAAGACGTACACCGCGCTCGCCGTCATCAAGCATTGCGAAACGCGCAACGAGCGCGTGCTGGTGCTCTGCCCGCGCAAGCTGCGCGACAACTGGTCGGTCTATCAGGCGCACGTCGCCAACATCAACAATCCGTTCCCTGACGACCGCTTCGGCTACACGCTGCTGTCGCACACGGACCTATCGCGCGAAAGGGGCAGAGTTGGCGACATAGACCTCGCCGCCTTCAACTGGGGCGGCTTCGATCTGGTTGTAATCGACGAGTCGCACAACTTCCGCAACACCGCCGGCGCGCGCTACGAGCGGCTCATCGAAGAAGTAGTTAGGCAGGGCGCGAAGACCAAGATTCTGATGCTGTCCGCGACGCCGGTCAACACATCGCTCATGGACCTTCGCGCGCAGGTCAATCTGATATCCGAGGCCGACCCGGCCCACTTCAGGCAGTCGCTCAACATCCGCAACACCGACAGCCTGTTCAGCGCGGCGCAGAAGCAGTTCAAGGATTGGGAGTCCAGGCAGTCCGCAAACGGCGAGCGCGACAAGTCGGACTTGCTGGAGAGGCTGGGGCCGGAATTCTTCCATCTGCTGGGAGGAGTCTCAATCTCGCGCTCGCGGCGGCAGATACGGCGCTTCTACGAATCAGAGATGGCGCGCATCGGACAGTTCCCGCGCCAGGAAAAGCCGGAAAATCACTATCCGCCCACCGATCTCGCCGGCGACCTTTCGTACAAGGAGTTGGCGGGTCTCATCAAGAATTTCAAGCTGTCCATATATCAGCCGACGCAATACCTGCTCGACGAAGCGGCAAAGCAGACGAGCTTCGGCAACTTCACGCAGGCAGACCGCGAGCGCTTCCTGATAGGAATGATTCAGACCAACTTCCTGAAACGGCTGGAAAGCTCAGCGCGCGCGCTCACGCTCACTCTGGAGCGCACCATCCGCAAGATGGACGATATGCTGGGCAAGATGGTTAGCTATGAGAGCGCGCTGGGCGCAAGGGACTCAGCTGACGCGCAGCCCGATGAGGACGAGGACGACGAGGAGTTTCTCGTCAACAGGGCGCGCAACCCGTACAAGCTAAGCGAACTAGACCTCCCACGCTGGAAGCGGGACTTGCGCCGCGATCGCCAGACTCTGGACTCAGCGCGCCGGCGCGTCGCCGCAGTCAATCAGGAGCGCGATGGCAAACTGGCGGAGATAGCCAGCGCCATAAGAGAACGGGCGCAGTCTCCCACCGTGGACAAGGAAGGCAAGCCCAACCGCAAGCTGCTTGTGTTCACCACGTTCACCGACACCGCCGAGTACCTGTACGAAAACCTGAAAGGCTTGGCTGGCGACCTGGGCTTGAAGATAGCTATGGTATCCGGCAGCGACACCCATACCACGTTCGGCAAGAACGAGTTTCATGAGATACTCTCCAACTTCGCGCCCGTCGCGCGCAATCGCGGCGCCGGAACCGGAGAGATAGACCTGCTGATAGCCACTGACTGCATATCCGAGGGACAGAACCTCCAGGATTGCGACACCGTTCTCAACTACGATATTCACTGGAACCCGGTCCGGATCATCCAGCGCTTCGGGCGAGTGGACCGGATCGGCAGCCGCAGCCGGTCGGTTCGCATGGTCAACTTCTGGCCCACGAAGGATATGGACGAGTACCTAAACCTGCACAGCCGCGTGCTCGCTCGCATGGCGCTCGCCGACGCCGCCGCGTCCGGCAACGACGACCCGTTTAGAGAAGACGAGGCGGAACAACAGCTCAGCTTCCGCGATGAGCAGATAAAGCGGCTGCAAGAAGAAGTCATAGACTTGGACGACATGCCCGACAGCGTGGTGATGAGCGATTTCACGCTCGACCACTTCCTGACCCAGCTTCTTCGCTACCTCGAACGGAACCGAGAAGAGCTTGAAGCGACGCCCGCCGGCGCATACGCGGTCGCGCCGGCTGTGTCCAATCGTCCGGGCGTCATATTCTTCCTGCGGCAGCTCGACGCCGGGGAGTCCGACGCGCGCCAACGGTTTGCAAGTCAGATTCACCCGTTCTACATGGTCTATCTCCAGAGCGATGGCACGATACGCTACGGATGCGCAAGCGCGCGGCAGTCGCTGAATGTCTTTGAGGCGGCGTCCGAGGGCGAGACAGAGCCGATCCTCGAACTGTGCGACCGGTTCGCAAGCGAAACCCGCAACGGGGAGGATATGGAAAAGTATGACGCGCTAATCAAGTCTGCGATAGCCTCGATAGTAAGCGCGAACCGAACGGAGATGCGAAGGTCGCGCGGCAGGCGCGGGTCGGTAATACCCAAGCGTAGCGACGTAGCGACAGACCAACAGGATTTCGAGCTTGTCACATGGCTCGTACTGATGCAGAAAGTAGACGGGCGATAGCATGAACCAAACTGACATTAGAGAACATCTATCCCGGATGTCCGACGCGACGCGGAGCGACTTCCACGCCGAGGCGGAAGACTTGCTCAACGCGCTCGGCTACAAGAGCGAGCGCAAGCTCGATTATGATGGCACATACGATGATTTCATATCCGAATACGACCCTGAACGGTTCAATCCTGAAACTCAGGCGGCGCGTTCCTTAAAGGACGCGGTCAAGTCTATCAAGGACGTATTCCAGGTCACTACAGAAGAAATCGCCGAGAACGCCGAGCCCGTTCAGGGCGACCTTGGAATTCTGAGCGACACGGACGTCGGACGCGCGGAAAGCTTCTTGTTCGTATCCGCCATCCTGAAAGGCGACAGCTACCCGCGCGGCCAATACGCGGCGTTCACTCGCGTCATCAACAGGATCAACGAGGACTGGCCTACCGTCGTTCTGTTCCAGACTGCCGCCAACCTGGTGTCTCTCGCGTTCATCAACCGCCGTCAGAATAAACGCGACGCCGAACGCGACGTGTTGGGCAGCGTATCCCTCATCCGCGAGATCAACCCGTCCAAACCGCACCACGCGCATGTGAAGATACTTGAGGACCTGTCCCTAGCCAAACGCCTAAGCTGGATGAAATCCCGCGATCGGCGCGCGAACTTCGACGGACTGCTGTCAGCGTGGCTCAACGCGCTGGACACCGAGGAACTCAACAAGCGCTTCTACGATGAATTGTTCGGCTGGTTCCAACGCGCCGTTGCAGAAGCCAAGTTCCCCAAGACGGGGAGTCGCGCGCAGTCGCCGGAGGAACACGTCATACGCCTCATTACGCGACTGATGTTCGTCTGGTTCATCAAAGAGAAGGGGCTGGTGGCGGATGACCTGTTTATCGAAACCCAAGTCAGCAAAAAGCTGAAGGACTACGACGCTGAGAAAGGCGACTCATACTACCGCGCCGTTCTGCAAAACCTGTTCTTCGCCACGCTCAACACCGAAATAGACGAACGCCGCGTGTTCAACCACTACCGCTACAAGAGCGAGATGAGCGACCCGGACGGACTGGAGGCGCTGTTCTCCCGGACTCCGTTCATCAACGGCGGGCTGTTCGACTGTCTGGACAGTGAGGAAGCGACGGACGATGGCGGCTACTGGATAGACTGCTTCACCGACGACCCCAATCACCGGCGCGGGTTCTCCATCCCCAACCGGCTGTTCTTCGGCGAATCGACCGATTCGCTTGGGCTGATCCTTCTGTTCGAGAAGTACAAGTTCACCGTCGAGGAGAACACGCCGGTAGAGCAGGAGGTGGCGCTGGATCCTGAACTGCTGGGCAAGGTGTTCGAGAACCTGCTTGCCGCCTACAACCCCGAAACCCGCGAGACCGCCCGCAAGCAGACAGGCTCATACTACACGCCCCGCGCCGTCGTCGACTACATGGTGGACGAGGCGCTGGTCGCGTCCCTGGCGCAAAACGCCAAGCCCGCCGACGGGGACGCTGACTTCTGGGAGCGGCGCCTCCGCTACCTGATGGACTACGACGACGCCTTCGACGATGCCGACGAACTGTTCACCCAGCAAGAACGCGAGGCGATAGTCCGCGCCATCTCGGAAATCAAGATACTCGACCCCGCCGTTGGCTCCGGCGCGTTTCCGATGGGTACGCTTCACAAGCTCACCCTGGTGCTGGGACGCCTGGACCCGCATAACCAGATATGGGAGGAATTACAAAAGGAACTGGCGGGCAGCCGCGCCTCGGACGCATTCGACACGCAAGACCAGGCCGAGCGAGATGAAGAACTCAAAGAAATCAGCGAGACCTTTGAGAAGTACCGCGATTCCGACTTCGGGCGCAAGCTGTATCTAATCCAGAACAGCATCTACGGTGTGGACATCCAGCCTGTCGCCACGCAGATAGCCAAGCTGCGCTTCTTCATATCGCTCGCCATCGAGCAGACGCCCGACAGTGCCGCCCCCAACTACGGCGTCAAGCCCCTGCCGAATCTGGAAACGCGCTTCGTGGCGGCGAATACGCTCATTGCCCTTGGACAAGCCACGCAGATCCCATTGGGCGGCAGGAACCGAGTAACGGAGTTGAACGACGAACTGCGCCAGAACAGGGAACAGCACTTCCACGCCGGCGTTCGGCGAGAAAAGTTGCGTTTTCGCCGGGAAGACGCTCGGCTGCGGCGAGAACTCGCCACAGAGCTAGGAAAGGTGGGAATGTCCAAGTCCGACGCTGGCAAAATCGCTGGCTGGGATCCATACGACCAGAACGCGAGCGCAGACTGGTTTGACGCGAAGTATATGTTCAGCATCTCAAATGGTTTTGATGTTGTCATTGGCAATCCGCCGTATAGCCAAGTGCGAAAAGGCACATATTCATCCGCACAATTTCCTTACTCTGAAGGAAGAGATAAAGGTAAACAGAACCTGTACAAGCTCTTTGTAGAGCAGTCATACAATCTATGCAAGGTCAATGGATTGGCAACGATGATAGTCGCCAACAATCTTATGTGCGATTTGTCGTCTGCCGCAACACGTCAGTTGTTGCTAAATCTTACTCAATTGCACCACGTCGTTGAATTTCCTGAAAGAGCGCAGTCAAAAGAAGCGCAAGTATTTAGTAGCGTTACACAAAGCACATGCATCTATCAGTTCCGCAAGGGAATACCCGATGGGAAACCTATTGCTATCTCGATAAACAATGACACTCACACCATTGCTCATCTGCAATTCTCTCATATAACCATGAAAGAGATTGAGTCTCTTTATCCTGATTTGCGTTACTTCCCACGGATCAACCAAGGCGATGTTTCTATTTTGCAGAAAATCGCAGCGAGCGACGCAATTCGCCCTTTGAAGCATTATGCTTCAAACATTGCACAGGGAGATTTCAACCTGACAACTCACAAGAAGAAAATCCTCCGGCATCCTACGCCAATTCTTCTTCTGCGTGGCCGGAACGTATCTCGATATGCCATTGCGTACCAAGATTCAACCGAGTATTGTGAAAAGGGATTCATGGCGGATAAAGTCGTTGCAAATAGTCGCGATACATTCCTTATTTCCCAAGAAGTTATGAATCAACAGGCGAAACGTCGCTTAAACTTCGCATTGACATCGCAGTCGTCTCGACAATTCCTGTGGGGACATTCAGTCAACAAAACACAGCTAAAAGATCAAACCCAGAGCAAGGCTTTCTTAGGATTGCTCAACTCTGCCTTCATGGATTGGTACTTCCGCCTTACTTCCAGCAATACTCACGTGCAAGGCTATGAGTTGGAGATGCTGCCTATACCTTCTATGAGCATGACCGATAGTCAACAACTTGCCAGACTCGCAGACCGCATCCTAACCGCCAAGTCTGCCGACCCTGACGCCTACACAGACGCCTTCGAGAGGGAGATAGACCGGCTAGTCTATGACCTGTACGGGCTGACGGAGGAGGAAGACACCGCCATCGAAAGAAGCCTCGGCCTAATCCACGCCACTGACGAGGAAGAGGACGCCGCCATCCTGAAGGCGATGCTGGACGGACGGGAAGAAGCGCGCGCCAAAGGCTACGCCAGCCGCGAGGAGGTAATGGCGATTCTAGCGGGGTCCGATGGAGATTAGATACGAACGCAGGTTTACGCGAGACCTGCGAAGAGTACGCTCCGACCGCGAACTTCGAAGACTGAACCGCAAGATAGCAGAAATTGAGAGGGCGTCGTCACTCTTCGAAGTCAGCAACGTCGCCAAACTCGCGGGGTCCGAGAACCACTACCGCATCAAGCTAGGCGACTACCGTCTCGGCATCGAGCTAGACGGCCAAACCGCCATCCTGCAAAGATACGGTCACCGCCGCGATTTTTACAGAGGTTTCCCGTGAGGGGGGTGGATTACGCCACGCCCACCGGTCGCCACTCGGCAATCTGCTAAAATTCCACTCACAACTCTCTTGCCTCAGCCATCTGGGAGACCGTCAATAACCACCCCTATTCAGCGAGCCTTTGAGAGTGTCTCAAAATTTCCGCAGTCGGAGATAGAACAGCGAGTAATGGAGAAGATGGAAGCGATAGGCACCCCTCTCAAAGAGTGGGATGTGAAGATAACTGGTGAATCCCTCAAATACATATGCGCGATTCTCAACTCCACGCTGCCAACGTGGTTCATGCGAAGCGCCGCGCTCAATTCCGGAATGGGAACTACCAGATGGATATCGACTACTACATTCGAGCGCACCCCCATCCCCAAGATCAGCCCGGGAGAGCAAGAGCCGTTCATCCGGCGGGGCGACAAAATCCAAGCCGCCAATTCCGCCGACCCAGATGCCGACGTCGCCGGCTGGGAATCGGACATCAACGATCTGGTATATGACCTCTACGGCCTGACCGAGACCGAGATTGACGAGATAGAGGGCAGTTTGGATCCCGTCCCGCTAACCGCAGTACAGCAAGACGCATTGTTGAAGATAATGCTAGAAGGAAGATAAAGAGGTCGCTACACCTCATAAAAGCCGCCTCGCTCAGCGTTTTCGTTGGCAGGCATGGCATTGGCTTATGCTACCAGTATTGACTTTAACATTCCTTCCCATGTACGCTCATGTATCATGAAATCTAGACACAAGTTCGGCAACCGCATAACCAGGATAATTCGAGGCCCTGTGAAGCCATACTACATTCCGAACGAGTTCAAAACGTATGTCCACGAAGAGCTAGAAAAGGTTAACGCGGTTATGGATCGCGGCGATAGCGTTTGCCTAGTTTTCGACACAGTAACTAAGAAAATTTGCGGACTACCAAGCGATGATAGAAGATCCCATCTCATACCTAATGCTCCTGTCCTTTCACAATTGGCTGGGAGTAGCCGTAAAGTTATAGAACTAAACTGGAACGTATCTGGCTGGAAGCAAATTTTTCAGCGTGGCAGCAAAGACGAGCCTGTCAGGCTTCTGGACCCATCTCAGTTTGAGCCTCAGAACACTGCTTTAGAAGTTAGCATTAATGATGCAACTACAGGGCATTTTGCATGCAACAAACATGACCACAGCGTTTTCGATCTAGCTGATACACCAACCATAGATATTAGTGACAAGAAACAACAATTCTTGTTCGTATATCGTGTTGTCCTATATGTTTATAGTCAAATACAGCGTAGCTTAGCTCCTTTTAACGAACTACGTATTCGGCAGCTACTTAGAAACTCTAATAAATCCATGCGAATATATGCCTTGTTGCTTCAATTCACCGCCAAAAATATATTGACAAATAATACAATCCTCTCAATAGGATCGATGCTCGAGCAAGACCACTCCCAGCTTCCAATTTCAATTCACAGGTACGACTTCCGGTCCAGCATCAGATTTGCTGCTGCGACGATGTTGGACATCAAAAGAGCTTTGTTTGTATTTCCCTCGACTGACGACTGTCACAGTATGTTCATAATCCAACTTGACGAGACGTCCAGAAGTAAATTTGAACCTGACACAACAGATAACTCTGTTTTACGAGTCCTACGTCAGATCATGAAAGATTCATATGGATCTGTTGTGATTTCTCCGGACTCCTACGCTGATTCGACACCTGCTGAGAAGAATGCCATCCAACAGATACTTCTCGAACGCTCCAATGCAGAGTTTCTGCAACAAATATTTGATGCCAAAAAGACATAGTTGCTGGCCTATCACATATTATACCATCCCAACGCCTAGCCCCATTCGCCTTCGCCGCGGCCTCTTCCTCTCGCAGCTCGCGCAGCGGCGTGTCCTGCCGCTGCCGGTCGAGCAAGATATGGCTGAACTGTCCTCGATGAGCGGCTACGAGACCATGCTCGGCGAGTACGCCGTCATAGAGATACACCCGCGCTCCCACCTCATGGCGTACCTGCGCGACAGGCTGCCCGCCTCGATGACCCGCGCCGAAGACCTCGAGGACCTGACCGACGACGCGCCGGTCCAAGTCTGCGGTCTGGTGGTCCGCCGCCGGCATCCCGCCGCCAACGCTATCTTCCTGACGCTCGAAGACGAGACCGGACACTCGCCGGTCGTCTTATGGCCCGCCGTGTTCGAGAAGTTTCGCTTCGAGATACGCGCCCCGGTCCTGATGGTTTGGGGCAGAGCATCCCGACGGAAGGGCGTCATGAACATCGTCGCCGCCCGCGTCCGGTGCATCAAGCAACTCTGCGTCCTGCCGCGACCAAGGAGTTGGAGGTAGGGCGTGGCGCGAACTGCCTTCCAAGACGCTCGATGCGCTCCAGACCGCAGTAGAACCGCGTTCAAGCCAAAATCCAGCTTCTCTGAGCTTCCCAACGCCGACGGATTGGGATAGCATTCGGCTTAGATTGAGAACCTCGTCCAATCCGCCAGCTCGTCCAATCCGCCAGATTGTGGCTGACACGCCAAAATAGCGATTTGGATATTCCACATATATGGGCCAGATTACAGCGTATCCCCCATCGGACAAAATCAAATCTATGTCCGATTTTCGGAAAACCGCAATATGCACGAGCCTACCCTCTTGGGTAGATCGCCTTGGAGGGAAATATCATAACACGTCAATGAAGGTCATCTCTCAACCAACCACTCCGGTTGCTTCGTGCTATCTCCACCAACCAGTCGTAGCTATGGATAACTATCCTCTCTCTGTCGATCATGGTTCGCCGGAACTCATTGTACCGAGGAGTGAAATTCTTCCTTCTACCGATTATGACCAGGCCGGATGCTTTGGCGTCGATTCCCACAAGTCCAAGACCGCCTTCCTCTTTGGACCGCCTGGCATAGTCCCTGTTGCTCATAAGCCAATTCCGCCAATCCCGAATCTGCCCTATGGCGTGATTGAGTTGTTGTGTTGGAAGACCATCCTTTCGGTGGACGGGGCTTCCGGGGGACTCTATCTCCACAAGATGCCACTCAATTCCAATGGAGCTCATCTCTGCAACCAGAAAGTCGGGAATGAATTCCGCTCCGAACCTCGGCTTGGAGATTTGATAGCGACCATGCCCGGTGGCCAGGACCTGGATAAGGAATCGCGGGTCTACTTCAAGAAAGCGATGAACCTCCGCCTCATCGGGATCGCTCTCCAGCAGGGCGAAAAGCGCCTCACCATCTTCAGGGGTCAGTCTGTCCCACATGAACGAAGAATCCTCCAGATCCGCGAAGGCTCTCATCTTCTGGTACTTTACGCGGGCAGATTCCACCTGTGCGTCAACAATTCCGTCGAAGTATTCGAGACTCTCCCCGCTTCTGGCTGCCCACTCATTGTAACTGGGTCTAAGTGATTCCCACTTGGCCCTGATTTCATTTTCCACAGCCTCCTGCTCGTCACCAGTCCCGGTAGGTGGTTTCGTTATCTCTTCCGGTCCCATCCATACCTCCTACGTGTCCTCAAGCCATTTCACCAATGGGAAAAACGGCGTACATGGTATCCTTCATCCTAAGAGTAAGTAACAGAGTCAGATATTGCCCCACGCAATCAAAACCGCCCAGAGAATGATTGACGGGATGCTCAGTCGGAATGCCCACTTGACGCGGTTCATCTTGGCGCTGACCACGTGCGATACCGCGTAAATCTGCTGGAGCAATTGTCGTTCGTTCTCGTCCGAGTCCATCTGTGTCGCCCGCTCAACAAAATCCTCCAGCGACATCGCCTGTATGTCCTCGAAATAGATGAGAGAATCGCCATGCCCACTGGGAGGACTGGTGATGGGGAAGAACACTCTGACGGCCATCCAAAAGGACGTCAGCGTGAAGCCCACATAAAGAACCATCAGGACAGCAAGCAGTATTGAGGCGACATCGCTGGGAAGCCCCTCCAAAAGCGCCAGCAAGTTCTCGAATCTTGCGGCGAGAGTTCCTCCGAGGGCGATATGGACAGCGAGAATCGGCGCCGCCTTGTGATCCGCCGACTTCGTGAACTCAACCAACCGGGAAAGGGATTCGTGGTGCGTCTTCAGACGTTCCTCCAAGATTAACTCCCAGGTATCCTGCCGGAGACCATCGCCTCGCAAAACTCAGCGCCATGTGTCCTGCACCAGGGTGAATTCAGGCGATGTATTCTGAAGAAGTCCAGTCCCAGATCGTTCGGGGCAGGGGACTCCTCCCACAGGTTCGTCGTGCGCCCACGGGGGACCGATAGCCCCTCACCGCGCCGGCCGTTGTCGCAACCACACGACCATATCAGCGCGCGCTGGCGCGTCCTCAATGCATGTTGGTACTTGCCGAAGACCCGGTCGGATACAACGACCTGGTTGTGATCCGCCACTGAACTCAGCTTGGCCGCCATGTTTACCGGCTTGCCCGCCCATACCTCGTTGAGTTTTACGTTCCTGAGTCCCAGACGTCGAACCAACACCGTTCCCTCGTCAATCCCGATGCCGACAGTTAATTCCGAATCCGCCGAAGTGTCCCTCTTGAACAGCGGGTTCACTACCCTTTCGACCTCGGTCCTCATGGTAACCGCACAGGCGGCAGCGAGGAACCGGGAACCGGGACCGCTGAACAGACCGAAAACACCATCGCCCTGAATGTCCACATACCGTGCATCAAACCTGTCAAGGATTATCGACATAGCCCTTGTGAAGAGGGTGTATGCGACCGCCGCATCCCTCCTGCTCTCCTCGGCGCTGATCTTGGTGGACCCCTTCAGGTCGGCAAAAACAGCGGTAACATTCGTAATTCTCCACCACATCCCTTGATTTGCAGGTCCGGTCTCGGGCACACGGTCTCGGGTTTCGATCCGCACACCCCGCACAAGCTGATCGGTCAACTGCGACGATACGTCGCTGGACACTTCATCAAGTATCAAAATCTGCCCTCTTTCACTCTCGGATTTCTTGATGCAATCCTATGCTCAGTCAGAATGCGCCGTCATATTTCTGACTTCAGGAAACGGGTCGTTCCTCCCAATTTCCACCCAACTCCTGATCGTAGGATCTTCCTCAAAGCCATACTTCGCCATGGTACTTGCCAGTTGTACACACAGCGCTCTTATGGTGGGAACGTCCTCGTCAAGAGGATAGTCGCCGTATTGCGTCTCCTCTGCAAGGCGGCGGAGTCCCATCAACACCATCGAGCTGATTGTGGCACGGGATTCTTGAGTTCCTCTGTCGAATATACACGTGGCGCACCATAGAGCATCAGCGAGTCCAACTCTACGCCTGGACGCAATGATGACTCCGATGTCCGACAAGAGGGCACTGGGCACCGGGAGCATGTTACATTCCGCCGACGCCGACACCCAGTCTCTCACCGCTGACATCGCGTTTCTAACTTTTGAGTCCTCGTCGGATGCCAAGCCTATTCTCAGCAAAATTGTCATCATCTCCGAATCGTCAGGCATTGCCTTGATGAGACCAGGTAAGAGACGATACCCGATGGCAATTCGTACATTCTGTAAGGGTGAGTCAAAGGACCCAGGCAATGCACTGCTCGTCTCGAGTAAGAATTCAACCTTCTGAAGCAACCCACTTGCGACGGGCTCAGGGATCGTAATCTCTAAAGCCAGCGTTCCCAAATGTCCGATCTGAGAGGCGACTCCTAGATTGAAAGATACCCGACCTGAGCAAAACTTCTCGACAAACGCCTCAATATAAGCAGCTATCTCCTGTTCGTCTTCTACGGAAAGCCCTAGGGAACACCCTCGGTTACGTAATACTGAAATGGCAGCCACTAGCTGCTCAAACATATCGCCGGTGAGTGTCGATACGGCTTCCTGGCTCTCCGGGCCGGACCTCAGCCACTTTCGTCTGAACGATCTCTCAGCCTGCCCCTGTTCCAGTTGGGGCAATATCAGATATACCCAGTCCAATGCTGAGCCAGGACCAGATGAGTTGTCCCAGACGGGATCAGAGTTGCGCCACAGGATGTCCGCGACAATTGCTTCCTCGTCCTCAGTGAGACTCTCCGAGAGCGACAGCCAAAGCAACCTAGTGGTTGCGCGGCTACGGGCAATTTCACTGCCGCGCAATCCACCTGACACCAAGTCGAAAATCTCCCGGTACTGATACTCTGCGCTCGATAGCCGCTCCCTGGGAAGATCGTCGGCGGTTATGAAGTCCCCAGGGTCCGGGCAACTGGTGTCTACCCGGAAGTCTTGCAGTCCCGCAATTGGCGCGGCCATTAGGTCTAGCACACGGCTGGTCCGGTAGTCCTTCGGAAGCGCTTCCCACGTTCGTCTCAATAGACTTCCAGCTGCCTGTCCCAGCCAAAAGTGCTGGGGAACTGCCCGGTAGCACTCGAGTCCAATATCCAGGACGGCATTCACCCTTTCGGGCGCGAGGCGCAAGACCAGTCGGGACAAGACCTCCATGGCGACACGCGAACGCTGAACTGGCTCAATGTTCACACTGGTTCCATCTGATGCGATGACATGCGGCAGAGAGTAATTGATCACACTGATACATGCATCCGCAACCCTCGTTAGGATGTCGTCCGGCAATGTGGCTACTCGTGTACGAGACATAACATTTTGCAGGGTGTCGTTCTTGTCATAGGTGCAGACACGGAGAACCAGTCTCATCGCGAGCTCCGGGTTTGCCTCAGTCAGCGGTCCCGCAGCGAGTTCCAGAATTTGCGATGCGGCAGAGTGGGGGAATGGGAAGTCGGGGTCTGGAGGGTTGACCGGGGGCAACCCCGCTATCTCCGGCAGTCTGACTGCTCTATACGCGGCGACGACACTGGCGTTCGATTCGCTCGACCACCGAAGACTCCTGCCAGTGCTCGTTCCCAAATCATACGCTGGACCAGACCTCTGCCTTACGCTTCCTTCTAATGTACGCTGGATGCTGGTCACTTCATCCCAAGCATTACATTTCAGGGAAGCGAGTTCATCCCATCTGCTGAACACCGGGCGTCTAGTCCCTGTGGATAGCGTTGAACCTATCGCCCAACCCTCTTTCGACGCCGACAGAATGCGGTCGGCCCCTTCGGATTCCCCCTTGATCGAATCAAGCGCCATCTGTATCAAGGATCCCGAATCTTCATATCGCTGGATCTCAGTCAGCAGAGCGGCTTTGCGGAGCATCCACATAGGGTCGCTGCCTTCGACTTCCCATTCGTCGAGTAACTCGCTAAGGCTATCCAGGTCCAGAGCGTATAGCGACCACAGGCAGCGTTCCTGGCGAATGAAGTGGGACACTTCCGGCACCTCATCACCGAACGGTCTCAGATATTCCAGCCGCCGCTCAAACAGGACTTGATCACAACTGAATCTTGCATCAGTAACGAGCGCGAATGCTATCGTCCTCCAAGCCTCGCCGATGTTGTCCCAATCTTTCGGCGTCTCGTCCGAGTCTTGAATAGTGCGCGACTCACAGTCAATCTCTACCAGTACATCTTGTGCTGCCACTTCAAGCTCGGGGGTCATGGGTTCCAGCAGGATGCCCTTAATCCACAACATCTCACGAACCGCGTACAGTCGTTCGACTGGAGCGAGTTCAGGCAGCGCCTTCAGAATGTGAGGTTCCCAATCGCCGCTCCGCCGCTTCAGTTCTGCCCGCTCCTGTCCAGACGGAAACACCAGCCATCCGGGGTAAAGTCTTCTGTTATGCCCCCAGGCTTCGATTACCCTCCTGACTTTATCCAGTGGCTCGTTATTGTAATCAGGAGAACTTGTAGTGGTTTCGATATGCGGGTAACCCACGGGGAGACCAATTGTGTTGTATTCGATGGGGCGAAGATGTTGGAGAATTGGTATATTGTCCAGCTCCTGTGGAGAGGGCCACGCGGTCTGGTCATATGACCTCCCACCCTCCTCCAGCGTGTACAGCAACCATTCGGTAGCGTACTCGTGCCGTTGGTCCTCGGGCCAATTCTGAACGTTGGGATGGGCGCTGAGGTCGATAGGCGTTATGTTGCGGCTTCCCAAGTAGGCGCGTTCTTCGAGGGATAGCCCGAGCAACCCTGCTAAATAAACCCTTGGAGCTGAATCGCTGAGGTGGTCTTGTACCCATCCAGCCCACTCGAGGAAGTTAGGATCGTTACCGGAAAACCCGACGAGGAGGATCACCGTCTCCATTAGAGTCTGCTGAACGGTATTCACGAATGGCGCACATCTCGTTGGATAGGTTCGATAATCGTTCTCGGTGACGATGAGTGGAAATGTTGAAGGGAGTGAGCCATGCAGCTTTACAATACGAGGCTGACTCATTTCGGGAAGTTGCTCCGCCCTTTCTACGACACTGTAGGTTCGTCCCACTGCGTCGGACTGGGCTCGCTCCAGGAGGGTATCCCAGTTGGTAGTGAACACATCACGCCATGGAAGTGCCAACAATCGCGAGTGTGCCTCTCCGGGGAGGAAGTAGTCATCTCGAATCAACCGCACAAGCAGGTTGTGCAGACTGTCCCGGCCACGATTAGCCTCGTATATTTGAGCCAACCTTAATGGATCGTTGACTGACAGACCATGGTCTTCGCCGAGTTCGTTGAACATCTCTTGGGCAATGTCATGCCATAGTGGAGGGAGAGGGGCATTGGGACTGACCTTCTCTGCGTTCCTGCTGAATCCGCTACCGACCATCACGGAAGCACGGGGATTCGGACGCTTCCAGAGGGCGTCGCGGACTTCGCTGATATGTGCCTGGTCTCGGAAGGACAAGTCGTCTGCTGGCAAGTCGAACCTCCTCCCTCGGATTTTACATCCGCTGAGCCCTTACGACAACCTGCGACGCTTCCCGATCTCGCCGAACAGCGAGAGATTTTGGATAACGTCAACCTCGAACCATTCATCCCCGGAGTCGGCCGCAGACCGCACGACAGGCGCGCGATTGTTCGCGCTCACTTCCTCACGTACCTAAATTTTGGCGGAAGCTCGCATCCGCTCTTCCAGCTTGGGCGCATACCCGAACGAGCGGGGCGATGGGCGACCATTGCGTTGTACTTGTCCAGGCATATCCCCGCGCGTGCGGCAGGTCTGTCCGTCAACGTCAGCGAGCGTCGCTCATATCGTAGTCTCCTCTTCGGCGCCTCGCGCCTGTCGCTCCGTCGCGTCCCGGTCGTAGCTCTTGACGCACAGTCCGCAGTAGTTCGAGCTCGCTCGCGCCGCCAGAATGTGATGCGCGCCGTCAGCCGACGCCCCGGACTCTCGCGGTCGGCCAGGTCCGTCGACTCCGCGCCACAGCGCGCCCGGCCGCCTCTGTTCGCGATATGCCACAAGCAGCGGTCGGGATACCGAGCGAACTCGCCTCGCAGTGGACACACCCGCAGGTTGCGCGCATCAGCCGCAAACCACGGCTCGGCGTACATTTCGGCTCTGCGCACCTCGCAGGCGTCCACGCGCGTCCATGTCGAGCGGCGGCGACGCAATCGGCAGCCACCCGTCGTATGAGCTCTCCGTATGCTTGCCTACTCACACGCAGCGGAGCCGATGAGATTGGCGCTCCACTCTACGTTCGCCCCCAGTATATCCGGCTCCGCCTCTAATACAGCTTGGTTCGCCTCATCGATCAAAACCGATACGGCAACTGTACGCGAGCGCAGCCACTCGCCAAGCCGTTTCCCGGTTCGAACGGCACATACGCCGTACCCACAACTTCCTGAAGTTCTTCATCAACGATTTGCGCCGGGGAGAACGTCCACTTCACCACGCCGTGTATCCTGTCCTCGATATACTCGCCGCCGAGCTCTTGCAGTAAGGCGTTGTCGCGTATCACGACCGATGCGATGGTCTCTCCGACGGCATCAACATTGTCGTTGACCCACTTCTCCGCCAACTCCACCGCCGTCAAGGAGCCACATGCGAGCGTGAGAGCCGCCACCGCGAACAGAGTGACGACTATCAAGGTCTTGCGGAGACATCCGCCAGTTACCCTGTTCTTGAGTGAGGTCGCGTCTTTGAGCATCATGGACTCCAGTCCTTTGGACCTGTAGAGTGTAGACTCGCGGAAAACCGAACCGCTAATCCGATTTAGCGCGAGTCTGAAGGTCATCGTCGCCATCGCTACTCCCTTCGCTTGCCTATATCGTTTCACGGATGCGCGAAAGCGACAAATGCAGCATGCTCGGGCGTCAGTTTTCAATGGAAACTCGGGGCGCAGGCTTGGGAGTGGCGCGGTCTATGACGGCCCGGTGTCTGTCAGGCGATATCGCGTGGCTTGGGACGCGCGAGATCGCGGCGGATGTTCGAACCCGTCCGTCCCCGGACCCGTCCTGCGCCGTCGCGCCCTAGCTGCGGCGCGGCGACGGGCGGACGGCGAAACGCGCCGGAGGTCCGAAAACCCCCGGAAACGCGCGGCGCTGTCATTGTGCCGTCAATGCGGCTCCGCCGACTCTAGGGGTGATAATACGGCCCGCCAAATTCAATCAGCGCGTATAACGCCGCCGCCGCCACGACACCCATGAACGCGAACAAGGCGGCGTAGCCCAAAACGCTCCAGCGCCACGCCTTCCTCCCTCCCTCTCTTCTCATACCGCCACAATCGCCCACTCCAGCCCGTTTCCCGGGGCGGGTGGGGGTGTGTGATACCTGAACGCTCTCAAATCGAGCGTGCGCGCGCTGGCGGTTCGAGACGGGCGCTCGCAGCCGCCTCGAACCCCCGCTACATGTTCGGCGGGTACGTCTGACGCGCGACGCCGCCCTTCCTAGACAGATGGATTGGAACCGGCGCCCGGCCGAAAGCCGACTTCGCCACGCTCCACCGCAACGACCCCCACGCTCGTTCAGGATGCTCAGGGTCCAGAACGCCGCCCATCATCTCGGTTTCGAGTATGTGCGCGAACCCGCTAGACGCGTCCCAGTCCCACGAC
The DNA here is from genome assembly GCA_034420555.1 of Dehalococcoidia bacterium. Lineage (GTDB taxonomy): Bacteria > Chloroflexota > Dehalococcoidia > Lucifugimonadales > UBA1123 > VXRN01. The sequence continues at coordinate 287 of DAOULF010000084.1, read as the reverse complement.
TCAAGCGGCGAATCGGCTATCGCAAGGACGGCGCACCCGGTCCGCCCCGCCCACGCGTCCCACGACATCATGAACGCTCGCTCCGCTCCATAGCTGTAGTACGCCGCGGAAAGGGTGTCGAAGACCAGCAGGACCGTGCCGCGCTCCTCGCAGCGCAGGCGCAGCCGTCGCCCGGCGTCCGTCAAGCCCGACGGCTCCAAAACGCCGGCGCGTTTCGGAGCCCACAACGGCCCGGCGTCGGCCAATCCGACGGCGAAGAAGTCCGCCGGCGGCTCGAAGCCGCGATC
>DAOULF010000083.1:0-35074 GCA_034420555.1 Dehalococcoidia bacterium | reverse complement strand
CTATGGAGTCGTTGACTCACCCACGCAACTTCTGGCGCTGAGAGTCCTTCACGGCTTCGCCGCCGGAACCCTCGCGCCAGGCGCGTTCACTATGCTGGCGGACCGGACCGCTGACGACCAGCACACTCGCTCGATGGGACTCAGCGGTGCGCTGATTTCCGCATCGGCGGTCGTGGGGCCATTGCTGTCCGTGGGTATCCGGGACGCGGTGGGGGGTGACGCGGGATTCGCGGCGGTGTTCACTACCAGCGGAACACTGATGCTGGTGTCGGCGGTCGCATTCGCCGTGTTCGTCCCCGCGACCGAGTCGTCCGACGCCCGCAGGCCCGCCTCGAACGACGAATCCTTCTCGCTGATCAGGAATATGGGCCTGGTTCGCGTGTACCTTGCTGTGCTCGCGATGACCTTCGCGATAGGCTATCTGATCAACCTGCTGCCCATAACCCTGGAGGACGTCGGGGCCGCGCCTCGAATGTCGGGCATAGCCTTCGCCACGTTCTCGCTCGCCGGAATGGCGATAATGGCAAGCCCGTTGCAGCGCGCGGCCAAGGACAGTTCGCGCGCCAGGGCTATTGCGGCCGGACTTGCGCTGCTCGGAGTCAGCAATCTCACGCTCGCGCTGTCCGGGAACTCCTGGCTCACGGTGTCGGTATTCCCCGCGATGCTCGTATTCGGCGTCGGGTTCGGCCTGGTGTTTCCCTCTCTCAGCGCGTCGGTGGCCGCCCGGACCGCCGGGGGACGCAGGGGAACGGCTTTCGGTATCTTCTATGCGATGTACTCGCTGGGCGTATTCCTGGGGGCGTCCATATCCGGCGTCATGCCCGCGTTCGGGATGGGCGCCGCCGACCGATTCTACGCGCCCGCGCTGCTTGTCCTGGTGATGCTTTTCGTCTCTATTCGATTTAGAGACCTACGCCGCGGCAACTCGACTTAACACTCCGAACCTGCGCCCCTATGCTACAATCCACCCACCGAAAATCAGGAACTAGAAACCGAGAGCCATGAGCGCAAGATCAAAGCCCAAACGTAGTTTCTGGACGTGGGGACTGCAATCCGACGAACCCACTGACGCCCAGAGGTCCGCGCACGCCGCCGAGTTGTCGGCGCGGTTCGGCGCGGAGATAGTCGCGCCTCCCATTCCGAGGGCGGAGGGCCTGGCGCTCAGAAAGCCGCGTATTCGCGTCCCTGATTCGCTCGCCTCGTTCTGTTTTACCGACAACTATGAGCGAGCGCTCCACTCGTACAGCGCGGACGACCGCGCTCCCGCCGTCTTCGGACACTTCCCGAACCCGCCAGACGTGGTTGCTCACCCGCGCGACGACTCCGAACTCGAACGTACCCTGGAGTGGTGCGACTCGAACGGATACGTGCTCATACCGTTCGGCGGAGGCTCGTCCGTGGTGGGCGGAGTGACGCCGCCAGAGGCCGAGGCGGTAGTAACCCTGGACATGGATGAGTTCGACAGCGTACTGGAGATAGACGAGACATCGCGCGCCGCCCGCATACAGGCCGGCGTCTTCGGCCCACACCTCGAAGGTCAATTGAGGACGCATGGATACACTCTCAGGCACTACCCGCAGAGCTTCACCGGCTCCACGCTGGGAGGGTGGATAGCAACCCGGTCAGGCGGACACTATGCCACCAATCACACCCACATTGACGAGTTCGTCGAGTCGGTGCGTATGCTCACGCCTTCCGGCTGGTGGGAGAGCAGGCGGCTGCCGTCGAGTGGAGCCGGCCCCGACCCGAACCGGCTTGCCATTGGCAGCGAGGGCATTCTGGGTATCATAACCGAGGCATGGATGCGGATTCAGCGTCGCCCCGTCTATCGAGCGACCGCAGGCGTTGCCTTCCCATCCTGGGAACAGAGCTATGAGGCCGCCCGAAAGATCGTGCAGTCGAAGCTGTGGCCCGCCAACCTGCGCCTTCTCGACCCCGACCTGTCCCGCGACGCGGCGGGTATGGATGGTACGCACGCGCTGCTGATCATCGGATTCGAGTCCGCGGAACTGCCGCAGGACTGGAACATCAGGACAGCGGTGGGCATGGCGCGAGAGTCGGGGGGCCGTGTCCCTGACGATGAAATAGTCATTGACGACGGGAGCGGCAGGCCCACCGGACACAGCGGCGCGGTCGGCGCGTGGCGCAACGCCTTCATCAACATTGGCGAGGGGCTGACTGCCGGGCTGGGGCTGGTGACCGGCACGTTCGAGACAGCGGTCACCTGGGATGCCTGGCCCGCATTGGACGACCACGTGCGCGACATAGTGGGCCGCGCGCTGAACGACGTGTGCGGCGGCGGCTCGCTCAACTGCCGCTTTACCCACGTCTATCCCGACGGCCCCGCACCGTATTACACATACGCGGGCGCGTACAGGAGCGCCGACTACGCCGATCAGCAGGCCGCGATAAAGAAGGCGGCGTCCGACGCGATCATCGAGGCGGGTGGGACCATAACTCACCATCACGCGGTCGGCAGGCTTCACCGCCCATGGTACGACCGCGAGCGTCCCGACTTGTTCGCGCAGGCCCTCCGAGCGGCCAAGAAGTCCCTGGACCCCAACTCCATCCTGAATCCGGGAGTTCTGATAGATCCGTGAGACGGAGGCCAACGATGCGCAACGAATTCACCGCCATCATAGAGAAGGATGACGACTGGTATATCGCGTACTGTCCTGAGATACCGGGCGCGAATGGTCAGGGCAGAACCAAAGAGGAAGTCCTCGAAAGCCTGTCAGAGGCCATCTCGCTCATCCTGGAAGACTGCCTCGAGGACGGACTACGGAGTGTACCATTGGACGCCATCCGGGAAACGGTGATGGTGTTTGACAGGGAAAGTTCACTAACCTAACATTCAAGATATACGGGATTACCTATGGAGAATGTCATGACTATCCAAGTCGAAGACATAGAGCGCGTGGGTAGAGCCATGTACAAGGAACTTCGTTCCGATATGGAAGCCAATCATTGGGGCAAGATGGTCGTCATTGACGTCAATACAGGCGACTACGAAATCGGGGACGATGACCTCACTGCTACCATGCGTCTCATGGAGAAAAACCCCGACGCCCTAACATGGGGCGAGCGAGTTGGGTACCCTGCTCCTTATTCCATCACCCAGAGGATCGCCTGTCTGAAATGATGACAGGTGAGGTGATAGCAAATGAATCTGGAGACGGAACGATTCTGCTTCAGCCACGGGTGTCCGTAGAAGTCTCAGGGTCGGATAGTGTCTCTCGCACAGTAGAGGCAGCCATAGATACTGGATTTACCTCATACCTGACACTTGCGGAGGAAGTCATTGAAGACTTGCGTCTAAGGTTGATGGGCACTCGCTCGGCTTACTTGGCCGACGGTTCTGAGAGAACATTCAAAATTTATGGCGCCGTTATCCACTGGCACGATAGATACCAGCCTATACTCGTACACCAGGCTGAAAGCGTCCCGCTGATAGGGATGTCTCTTCTTAACGGAAGTTCCCTATTCGTCGAAGCTCTGGAGAGTGGCAAAGTTGTCATAGAAGAAATCTCCGAAGCATGACGACTTTCGCATCAGAATGACAATAACCACATCCTGGAGCGCGTATTGAACACTATCGGCATAACATACGTCCCGGGCGTCCGCGTCGGACATTATACAGACTCTGATAGTGCTACCGGCTGCACGGTGATTCTGTGTGAGGATGGCGCGGTGGGTGGAGTTGATGTTCGCGGATCCGCGCCCGGCACCCTTGGGACCGACTCGCTCGCTCCGACCGCGCTGGTGGAGCGGGTTCATGCCGTTGTTCTGAGTGGAGGCAGCGCATTCGGTCTCAATGCGATTTCCGGCGTCGTGAGCTACCTGGAGGAGAAGGGCGTCGGCATCGAGTTCGGAAACGCTACTATTCCGATAGTGTCCGGGGCAATCCTGTTCGATCTTGGACTTATAAGAGGTGATGTACGACCTGGCCCCGACGAAGGTCGGGCCGCCTGCCTTGCCGCCTCTTCCGGCGCTGTGGAAGAGGGCAGTGTCGGAGCGGGAACGGGCGCGACGGTCGCCAAGCTGCTCGGACGCGACAGGGGTCTCAAGGGCGGAATCGGCACGTCTGCCCTCGACCTGGGCGATGGCCTTGTAGTCGGCGCGATAGTCGCGGTGAACGCCGTGGGTGGGGTCGTGGACCCCGAGACCTCGGAGATAGTGGCCGGGCCGCTGGACGGCGACGGCGTTACGATGCTCGATTCCATGAAGGTCATAACCTCTCCTGGATTCGGTGAGACTTCTCCGCGCGCCGGACAGAACACCACGATTGGAGTTGTTGCCACCAATGCCGCGCTCACCAAGTCGCAGGCGAACAAGCTAGCCGACGTCTCCCACGACGGGCTTGCGATGGCCGTCCGTCCCGCGCACCTTATGAGCGACGGTGATACCATGTTCGCGCTGGCGACGGGCGGATATGAGGCGGAAGCCAACGTGAATCGCCTGTGCGCCGCTGCCGCATTGTGTACCAGCCGGGCCATAGTCCGCGCGGTCAGGAAGGCTACCGGACTCGGAGGCATGAAGGCGGTGTCGGAGCTTCGATGCTAAGAGGAAGGAAAAGAGCAGTTTGCAGAGTCGTTTCGGGGAGTTGCGCAAGGCAGACAGAAGCACTGAGGAAAACTTGAGGGCTCGGCACCCTGAAATGAAGCCTCAATGGGTGATTCAGGTAATAGAGAATCCCCATGAACAAAAGGTTGAAACATTCAGAGGTGAGCGTAGAACCATCATTACCGGGAGGGTCCCAGAGTTCAACCAATGGATAGTAGTAGTGTTAATCGGCGACGTCGAAAGGGATGGCGTTGACAATCTAGTTCTTCTGACTGCCTATCCCGACAGACGATTGGAAAAGGAATATGGAGGAAGACCGTGGCTAACCGAATGAACAACCTGTCTGATGGCTTGCCGGATGTGCAAATTGAATATCTGGAAGGGGCTGACATTCTGCAAATCCATACGGGCGACACTTCGGGTGAGGCCGAGACTATTGGTGATTGGCTGTATATCTACCGAAATAAATACGATGAAGTCGTAGGTTTCAGCTTGCTAGACGCATCTTATCATCTGCAACCACTCGCCAAAGCCATACGTGCGCGACAGATAGAGATTATGAACGCCGATGTTGGCGTAGGGGTGGAAGGCGGCCCCTTGTCCAGTGAAAACTATTAGACGCGATAGCTCCCCATCGCTTGCCTAGCTGAATCTTGAGACAGACAAAAGTTGTAGTTCTGAACATGACAACTTTCGACAGATCCACATCCATAGGCTTTATAGGCGCAGGCGCCGTCGGCGGATCGCTGGCCGGCGCGCTGCACGACGCGGGCTATCCGGTCGTGGCCGTCGCCAGCAGGACATTCGCGTCGGCTGAGACTTTCGCCTCGCGTATTCCGGGCTGCGTCCCCTATCAGAGTCTCCAGAAGCTGGTTGACTCGGTGGGGTTCGTGTTCATCACCACGTCGGACGACGCGATAGGCCCGGTCTGCGACTCGCTGCGTTGGAGGGAAGGGCAGGGCGTGGCGCACTGTTCGGGCGCGGCCAGCCTCGAACCGCTTCAGAGCGCGGTCGAGAGCGGAGCGGCGGCCGGCGCGTTCCACCCGCTCCAGGCATTCTCGTCCGTCGAGGAAGGCGTTGAGAACATACCGGGCACGACCTTCGGTATAGAGGCAGGCTCCGACCTGCATGACTACCTGGAGCGCATGGCGCTGGACATAGGCGGCAACCCCATCTTCCTCAGACCGGAGGACAAGGTGCTGTACCACATATCCGGCGTTCTCATGGGCAACCTGCTCTCGGTCCTCGCCTCGGTCGCCGCGTCGGTATGGCCCAAGTTCGATCACAGCCGCGACGAGGGGACCCACGCGCTGATGCCGATGATGGTCGCAGTCGCCCGGAACATGGAGGCCCAGGGGGTGCCGCAGGCCGTCGCAGGCCCATATCCGCGCGGAGACCTGGGAACGATTCGCAAGCACCTGGAAGCGCTGACAGCGAGCGCGCCGGAGTATCTTCCGCTATACTGCGAATTAGCTCTTGCCGGTCTGCCTTTCGCCGTGGAAAAAGGCGCGCTCAAACCTGAACTCGCGGAGGAGATAGCGGGGGTCGTCAAAAGCTATCGGTAAACGAACGGACTTCACTCTGATAGAGGAGGTACCAGAAATGCGTGTAACGATACGAGACCTGAAACTGATGAAGCGGGACGGGGAGAAGATCCCCATGATAACCGCCTACGACTACACCTCCGCGTCGCTGGTAGAGAAAGCGGGCATTCCGCTGATACTCGTCGGCGACAGCCTTGGCCAGGTGGTGCTCGGATACGATTCCACCGTGCCCGTCACGATGGACGACATGATTCACCACATAAAGACCGTCGTCCGTGGAACTGAAAGAGCCCATATAGTAGGCGACCTACCCTTTCTGAGCTATCACACCTCGGTCTTCGACGCGCTGCGCAACGCGGGACGTCTGCTCAAGGAGGGCGGCGCGCAGTCTGTGAAACTCGAGGGCGGCCAGAACCAGGCCCCGACCGTGAGCCGCATCGTCGCGAGCGGCATCCCGGTCATGGGCCACATCGGGCTGACGCCCCAGTCGGTCAACCAGCTTGGCGGATACCGCGTTCAGGGTAAGAGCCTGAAGGCCGCCGTACAGCTAATGGAGGACGCGCGCGCATTGGAAGAAGCCGGAGCCTACGCGATAGTGCTGGAGTGCGTTCCCGCTCCGCTTGCCAGGATGATCAGTGAGCGCGTTGCCATCCCAACCATCGGGATTGGCGCGGGCGTCGGATGCGACGGGCAGGTGCAGGTATTCCACGATCTAATGGGACTATACCAGGACTTCACCCCAAAACACGCCCGTAAGTACGCCAACCTGGGCGACGCCATAGTAAGCGCTACGTCGGACTATATCGGTGACGTTCAATCCGACCGCTTCCCGACAGACAAGGAAAGTTACACTCTAAGTCGAAAGGTACTGGACGCGCTGTCCGATCACTCCGCCAGCCCTGTGTAATCATAATATGAGTTCACCACCCGGCACATCCGACCTCGACACTATCATCGAGGATATGACCGAGGCCATCGTTAGAGACCCTGCGGACGCCCACGCATACTTCAGGCGCGGCAACGCCCGATCCAACAAGAGGCAGTACGTCGAGGCCCGTGAAGATATGCAGCAGGTGGTCACGCTCGACCCCACAAACGCGATGGCACACAACAACTTGGGTGTCGCCAACCTTTGTCTGGGTGATTTCGAGACCGCCGCGCAAAACACCAGCGCCGCGATAGAGCTGGACTCCGAATACCGCGACGCCTTCCACAATCGGGGACTCGCCCGTTCAGAGACCGGGGAATTGGAACTTGCGCTCGCCGACTTCGACCGCGCTATCGCACTGGACCCGGAGTACTGGCCTGCCTACCGACACCGTAGCGTCGTGCATCATCTGCTCGGCAACTCCGGCGCATCATACGAAGACTTTCTCAAGGCCCGGGAACTAATGGCGTCCTCTGAGTAATTCACATCTACAGGCTGTGGGAAGCCTCAAAACCGCGTTGATATGATGATTATCCGCTCCGTCAGACGTTTGACAGGATGGCAGCCCAACTATGGCGTCGTCAACCTGAAGGGTGACATGTTCGGCGGGCTTGTGTCCGCCGTCATGATGGTGCCGGTTGCGCTCGGTTTCGGAGCGCTGTCCGGGCTTGGGCCGGTGGCGGCGTTCTACGGCGCGATTGCGGTCGGGTTCTTCACAGCCGCTCTCGGCGGGGCCGCCCCGATGATCTCGGGGCCAAGCGCCCTCATTACCATCTTCACCGCCGTCATAATCAGCTCATACGCCGACAGCCTCGCCGAAGCCTTTACCATAGTGATGATGGCCGGCGTCTTCCAGATAGCCTTTGGGCTTCTCCGTCTCGGAAGGTTCGCAAACTGGCTGCCCTTCCCGGTGGTTCGGGGGGTATTCGTGGGCGTTGGCGGATATATATTTATGACCCAGACGCTCTGGTTTCTTGGCGCGCCTATCGAACCCGGCATAGGAGTGTTCGAGGTAATTGCATCCTGGCCGAACGCTATTCTCAATCTCAATGTCCACGCGCTCGCTGTATCCGTCATAACGCTGGCAGTATTCATTCTATGGCCGGACAGGTTTCATCGGGTCGTACCGGACGCTCTTGTGGCCCTCGTTGCAGGGGCTCTCGCGGGCGTTTTCTTATTCAGCCAAGCGCCGACTATTGGGGATACGCCTATTGGACTTCCCGAGATCCAAGCGCCTGTACTACAAGGCGGCATACTCCTGGACGCCATACAGCCCGCGCTGATCCTGGCCTTTCTCAGCTCTATGTACAACCTTCTCACCGCCCTGATAATTGACCCGTTGACCGGAAGAACTCACCAGCCCAACCGGGAACTCGTCGGACTTGGAATAGGCAATATACTCACCGGGGCCGTGGGTGGACTGCCGGGAGCGGCGTCCGCGCCGTGCTCGCTGCTGGCGGCGCGAGCGGGAGGGAGGACGGCGATCACAGGTATAGTCTGCGCCGTGGTGCTGCTGGCTATTCTATTTGGTCTGGGAAGGGCTATAGCCTATATTCCCCACGCCGCCTTCGCCGGAATACTCATAAAGGTGGGCTGGGACATGATGGACTTCCGCTTCCTGCGGCGTATTCCCAGGCTGTCGCCCGACATCGGTCTTGTTACCCTGCTCACCGCCCTTCTCTCGCTGGTCGTTGACGTCATATCCGCAATCGCGGTCGGTTTCATAGTCTCCGGCATGGCCAACGCGCTGCGATTCCAGAGTCAACAGTTGAATCAGACGATCTCCACGCCCCTGCTGGACATGGTCATCTTCCCCGACGCAATGGCCGATCCCGACTTCGACCCGTTCCGCGCCCGCGTGGGGCTGCTGTCGTTGCGCGGCAGCTACTCGATAGCGTCTGCCAGAGAGATAGTGCGCGTCATAAGCCCGGATCTTGCCGACCACGAGATAGTCATCTTCGACTTCAGCGAGACGACCGGCATGGACGACAGCGCGGCTATGGCTGTGGAAGACCTGATAAACTCCATCGTCCGCGACCAGGACAAGGTGTGCATCGTGTCCGGCCTCTCCGACAACCTGGAGGAGACCCTCAGCTCTTTGGGCATATTCGACAGCGTTTCGACAGAGGACTTCGCCGAGGACATGGACGAGGCCAAGCTGATAGCCGCCCGAATCCTCGAAGCCTAAGAATCTCCTATCCCAGAGGGTGATTGCCTACCCCCGTTCGCGCCGGCGAATGAGACGAGTTGGAGTGTCCGTGATATAGCCGGAGAGGTTCAGCGCCGTGTGAATAAGGCCGATTTGCGAGTACGCCTGCGGAAAGTTACCCAGTTGGCGGTTAGTCGAGGGATCGAACATCTCCGCGAACAGGCCCAGGTGGTTGCAGCACCGCGTGATCATCTCATGGAACAGGTCGAACGCCTTGTCGGCTTGCCCCGTGTATATCTGGTTGCCCATCAGCCAGAAGCTCAGCATCGTAAAGGCGCCCTCCGGCTGCGCGTCTAGGCCGTCGTCCGTCTCTTCCGGTAGGTAGCGCCATACCAGCGGCCCGTCGGTCAGTTCCCGCTCGATGGCGTCGAGGTTCTGCCGCACTCGCGGGTCTTCGGGGGGTATGAAGCCAAAGAAGGGGATCGCCAGGTTGGAGGCGTCCAGGGCGTCGCTGCCGTACCGTTGCCGGAACGCCCGCTTCGACTCGCTCCATCCGAGGTCGAGTATCTCCGTCTTGATGACGAACGCCGCCTGCGCCCAGCGTCGGTAGAGCCGTCTCTGCTCCACCGCCGCTGCTATGTACGCAGCAGTGTCCAGAGCGGCCCAGCACATCACCTTCGAATAGACGAAGCGCTGTGGTTCTCCGCGCACCTCCCAGACACCGCGGTCGCGCCTGTGCCAGTTCTTGATGACCACTTCGGCAAAGGAGCAGACCAGATCCCAGGCCTCCTCCGGTATCTCGCCGTCCAGCACCAGCAGCGAGTGGATCGTCGAGATGACTTCGCCGAATACGTCCAGTTGCAGGTGGTCGGCGGCGCCGTTGCCTATGCGCACGGGCCGGGAATCTTCGTAGCCGCGCAGGTGACCGAGTATCTCCTCCTCGAGTGACGACGACTGCGTTATCCCATACAGGATGCGTGTGCGGCGGCTATTCAACTGGCACTGCTCCAGCAGCCAGTGGATGTAGTGGTCCGCCCCGTACACATCTCCGAGCCGGTAGAGGACATCTACGGTGAAGCTCGTGTCGCGCAGCCATGAGTAGCGGTAGTCCCAGTTCCGCGAACCGCCGAGCGTCTCCGGCAGGCTCGTCGTCGGCGCGGCGACGATGGCCCCGGTGCCACGGTACATCATCAGGTGCAGCAGCAGGAATGACCGCACCACCTGCTCGCGCCATAGGCCGCCGTAGTTCATTCCCGCGACGAGGTCCTGCCAGTATCTGCGGGTTAGTTGGAGCTTTTCCTGCGTGCGATACCGTTCAAGGTTTGCCGGTCTGCCGCCGCCGTAAGCCAGTACGAAGATCGCCGACTCGCCCTGCGACAGCGCGAACTCCCCTCTTACGCCGTCGGCGCTTGCCGGCAGCGAGACGCTGCTGAGCAGCATCATGGTCTGCCCGCCGCCCTCAGTCTCGACCGCGGTGCCGCTGCCGTTGCTTCGGAGGTGGCGAATCGCAGGCACGGCGCGGGCGTAATCGTGGCGGGGTTCGTAGTCGCAGCGCATTTCCACGCTTCCGTCTATGCACGTAACGATGCGGTGAAGCTCCGGGGGGACGACTGGATTCGTATCTGGCTTGCCGTCCCTGTCGCTATCCTGGATGGGCATGAAGTCGGTAATCTTCACGACGCCCGAGGAGGTCGTGAAGGTGGTCTCCAATATATTGGTATCCTGCAAGTAAACTTGGCGCGCACCTGCATACGCACCGCTTGGCCGGATGCGGAACCGGCCGCCGATGTCCTCGTCGAGGATGGAGGCGAAGACGCTGGGCGAGTCGAATCGGGGCAGGCAGCACCAGTCAACGGAGCCGTCGGTACCCACCAGCGCCGCGGAGGACATATCGCCAATCAGTCCGTAGTCGTACATGATGCCTCCTCGACGTCAAGTGTATGGCATTTGCGCCATTCTACCATCCCGTAGCCGCGACACCTACCCTGCGCTACAATGCCCTCATCACCTCAAAACTGGCAGATATAACCGATGACTCTTCCGCCTCGTGTCCTGGACAACCTGGACTCCTTCTTCCAAATCCTGGGAGCGGGCCGCGTGGGGCTGTTCAGCGACTTCGACGGGACTCTCACCCCCATATTCGATGACCCTCGGGACACTGTGCTGTCTCCGGCGATGAGGGACACGCTGAGCGAGTTGTCCGGGAAGTTGGAACTGGTTGCTGTGGTGTCGGGGAGGGATCTGAGAACTCTGCGGGATATGGTCGGCCTGAATGGTGTGACGTATGTCGGAAATCATGGGCTGGAGGTGTGGAAAGCCGGAGGAGAGCGAGCGGAGCGCGAGGTACGGGTCGCGGACGGCCTCATGGAAGATGTCGAGAAGGGAGTGGCGGGTATTGGAGTCTCGGGGCTATCCCTGGAGGACAAGGGTATGAGCGTGGCGGTGCATTACCGGAACGTTCCTGATCCCACAATGGCGCGATCTATGTTGCTGCAAATGATGAAGTCCCTGGCTGTCGAGCGTGGTCTGGAGACCAGGGAAGGCAAGATGGTCCTGGAGATCGGACCCAGGACAAGCGTGAACACAGGCACTGAGGTGGTCCGGTTGGCGCGAGAGTTGGAGTTGACAGGGGCGATATTTATTGGGGATGACGTGACGGACTGTGACGCCTTCGATGCGATGCGCGAACTGGCCGGTGAAACAGGTCTGAAGGGAGCGGCGGTAGCCGTAGTAGATGAGGAAACGCCTGAAGATGTGCTGAGGAAAGCGGACTACTGCCTGGCGGGGGTGGGAGAGGTGAAGGAGTTCCTGCGCTGGATGGCTTACGAGTCGCCCAGGGCGGCAATGAAGCTGTAAGACCAGTCGCGGGCGGTGTGACCGCTTACGTTCTCGAAAAGCGCTTTCCAGCGTTGTTGTCGCTCGGACCGGGGCATGGTCAGCGCGCGGTGGATGGTGGAAGCCGTCCCCTCGAAGTCATAAGGGTTGATCATCAGGGCGTCCCGCATGGACTCCGCGGCGCCGCAGAAACGGGAAAGCACCAGGACGCCGGGATCGGAGGTCTGGGAGGCTATGAACTCCTTGGCGACCAGGTTCATTCCGTCCCGCAGGGGAGTCACGAGGCAGGCGTCGGCCTCCCGGTAGAGGTGGGTCAAGTCCTGCTGGGGATGGGAGCGATGGAGCGGGCGTATGGGCATCCAGTCAGCCTCGCCGAACCTGCCGTTGATCCTGCCGGCGAGTGAATCAACCTGCTCGCGCTCCTCGGCGTACTCGGGGATGTTGATCCGGCTGGGCGCCGAGATCTGGACGAGGGTGACGCGACCGACCATTTCCGGGTAGTCCTCCAACAGCCGCTCGACGGCCTGCATCCGGTGTATTATCCCCTTCGTATAGTCAAGTCTGTCCACCCCGATAAGAAGCTGTCTGTCTTTGGGGAAGTCCTCCAGAAAGCGGCTGACGGGGGTCGGGGCTTGGCTCAGCGCCATCTCCTGGAAGGCTTCGACGTCGGCGCCGACGGGGAATGAGCTCACTTTCAGGGTTCCGTCCTGGTGGTGCGCGGTGTCGCCGATGACCGCCGCGCCGAGCTCGTCGCCCAGAGACTCCTGAAGGTTGCGGACATATCTTCGAGTCTGAAGGCCCACGAGGTTGTAGTCGAAGAGGTGGGTAAGCAGGTCCCGGGCCCAGGGCAGGATGCTGAAGGTCTCGGAAGGCGGGAACGGTACGTGGAGGAAGAACCCAAGCCTGCCCGTCCATCCCAGCCTGCGAAGCTCGCCGCCCAGGGGGATGAGGTGGTAGTCGTGGACCCACACCAGGTCGCCAGGTTCCAGCATATCTATGAGCGCGTGGGCGTACTTCCGGTTTACGCTGCGGTACACCCGGTAGCTGTCGTAGTTGATTACGGTCTTACGCGGAAAGCCATGAAGGAGCGGCCAGAGGGTCTGGTTCGAGAAGTCGTCGTAGAAGCCCTTCACTTCATCCTTGGAAAGGGAGATGGAGGCCAGCCGGATACCCCCGACCTCTGTGGTCCTGGCGGGTACGGCGCCTTCCTGGCCGTTCGGTTTCCCGTCCCAGCCCATCCAGATGCCTCCGGAGGCTTCGAGGAAGGGACGCAGACTGCTCACCAGTCCTCCGACTGGAAGGCTGCGCCTTTCCTCCGCGCTGGGACGCGCGAGTATAGAGGGGGCCCTGTTAGAGACTACTACTACTCGGCCTTCGCTACCCATAATCGTCGCTCCAATAGCCCGAGTCCGCAACCGGTGTGGAGCGGCCTCAAAGCGCCGCCGCCGCACGGGTAATTGTCCCGATTCTACCCTTAGGCCGATGAGTTCGCAAGTTAATACATTATGTTGCAATATTTCGGAGAATCGAAATCTCCGTTCCGTGGATGTTCGACTGGGGGGAGAGCGCTTCCGCCGGGCGCTTGACCAATAAGATCCGATTATCCTGCCGCGGTCCTTAACGCTGTTGCCCGCCGACGCCCGCTGCTATTACAATTAAAGGCACTGGAAGCGTCCCCACCATCCTAGGGCTTCACACACGGAGGGGTGGCCGAGTGGACGAAGGCACCTGTCTTGAAAACAGGCATACGTTAATCGCGTATCATGGGTTCGAATCCCATCCCCTCCGCCACGGAACATACTCTTCGGGGTATTCCTGCGCTCGACACCTCATTTGCCTCATGGTGGTATCCTACCTCACACAACTTCCTGGAGTGATGTGGATGAGAGACTTCGATGACTACCTGATGGAATCCTACGAGATGCGGGAGAAACTGGTCGCGGACAAGTTCAGGCCGAGGTATCACTTCGCGCCGCCGGAGGGTCGCTGGAACGACGTCAACGGCGCTGTGTTCTGGAAGGGCAGATACCACATTGGCTATCTCCAGAAGATACCCAACGCTCCGGGCGAGCGTGACTTCTCTAGCTGGCAGCACATTTCCAGCAGGGACCTCCTCCACTGGCGTTACCACAAGGCATCGCTGCGGGAGCCCCTGGAGGGCAAGAAGGGCGACTACTTCAACAGCGGCGACGTGATGGAGGGCGCGGATGTGCCAACCATCATCACCAATATGCCCAGGCGGGGCATCTGCATCTACCAATGCCACGACGACAACCTGGACAACTGGGTTCCCCTGGCCGAGAACCCCGTGATACCTGTGGACCCGGCTCCAGAGGGCGACGAGACCATGTCCTCCGGCAAGCTGCCGGAGTGTGTAATCTTCGATCCCAGCGGCTGGAAGGAGGGCGAAGTCTATTACGCCCTGATCGGCAATAAGAACCACCGTCCCGGCTATGAGGGGGACTCCACCAGCCTTTTCAAGTCCAGCGATCTGAGAGAGTGGGAGTACGTCGGCCCATTCTACAAGTCCGACAGAAAATGGACGGAGGAGATCGAGGACTGCGCCTGCTCCAACTTCTTCCCCTTCGGGGACAAGCACATGCTTCTGATGCACACCCACCGTCCCTATGGCAAGGCGCAATACTACATCGGGCGGTACGAGGACGAGCGGTTTTACCCCGAGATCAACGGGCAGTTGAGCCACCTGGGCGCCATG
Organism: Dehalococcoidia bacterium; assembly: GCA_034420555.1. Lineage (GTDB taxonomy): Bacteria > Chloroflexota > Dehalococcoidia > Lucifugimonadales > UBA1123 > VXRN01. The sequence goes on along the minus strand of DAOULF010000083.1, from coordinate 20,339 downwards.
GTCGCGGGGCCCGAGACGCTGTTGGACGACAGGGGCAGGCGGATATTCTGGGGCTGGGTCAGGGAGGCGCGGGGACACGACTGGGAGAAGTACGGCTGGAACGGCATCATGACGCTGCCCTGGCAATTCACGCCTGCCAGCGACAACACCCTGCTCATTGATCCGGTCGAAGAGCTGCGTTCACTGCGCTACGACGAGCGACGGCACGGCGACATCACCCTGTCGGCGGGCGAGGAGATGACGCTGGAGGGGTTCGATTCGGACTGCATGGAGATAAAACTGACCATCGAGCCAGGCGACGCTTCCCGGTTCGGCATCAGGCTGTTCTGCTCGCCCGGAGACGAGGAAGAGACCGTCATCACCTACGACGCCGAGCGTCAGCAGTTCGTGGTGGACTTTGAGAGGGCGAGCGAGAATGATAATCTGCTCTATGGCCGTGACATGCGGGACCATAGCAAGGGCGTCCGCGAGCAGATCGTGCCGTTCCCCCTTGAGACAGGAGCGCGGCTGGACATAGACGTATTCGTTGACCGCTCCATCATAGAGATGTTCGTCAACTCGCGGGTCTGCATCGTCCAGAGGGTCTATCCCACCAGGGATGACAGCAAGGGCTTCAGGCTATTCAGCGAGGACGGGCCCATCGTCGTCAGGGACATCGCCAAGTGGGAGATGGACGCAACCAACCCCTGGTAACGCCGTATGTTAGAATTCAGGGCGCATGACTACGAACTTGAAAGAGGGAAGTATGAGGAACGCGGAGATACCAGCGCCTACACAGCCCATCAGGCGCACGTCGCCGCCGAGCCGCCCCGCTAAGGAGACGGCCCGCTTGGGCGACGAGATATATGAGAGGGACATCCGGGCGCAGGTGGAATCTGACCACGTCGGAGAGGTCGTCGCCATTGACGTAGAGAGTGGAATCTGGGCTATCGGCGAGGACGAGATCTCGGCCACGGACCGCCTGCAAGCCCAGCGGCCAGACGCCTATGACGTCTGGTGCCTGCGGGTTGGCTATCGCGCGCTATACAGCTTTGGGGGTGGGTCCCTGCGGAGCGCACAGTGATCCAGGGCGTTGTGAACGCCGCCTACGAAGCCGTCGTTCGTCTTACAGTGCAAGGCCCGTCGGGACATTCACGGGAAATCGAAGCTGTGATAGACACTGGCTACAATGGCTTCCTAACCCTGCCCCCGTCTTTGGTGGCGGAGTTGGGCTTGGTCTATCGTGACCGAGGTCGCGCTATCTTGGCCGACGGCAGCGAAGCCTTTTTCGATATCTATGACGTTACTGTGCTATGGGACACCAATCTGCGAAATACCAGGGCCGCCGCCGCCGACACCACCCCGCTTGTGGGTATGCGGATGCTGGACAGGCATAGCCTGTACGTGGAAATCGAGGACAGCGGCAGTATCGTCATTCAGGCCCGTGAGTAGCTGAGGAGTTTCCTGCACACACTCGGCGCCTTCATGTGACACTCAGTACAGAGATCGGACTTCATAAGGTTCCCGGCCGCCGGTTCATTGGTACAAGCGGCCGGGAAGAACCTCAGAGTCAGCCTGCCGGTTCGTCTTGTGGGGCCGATGGGCTGGGGTTGCCCGTCGGGGGTTCGGACCTGATTCTGCGATTTCTGCGGATAATCAGGGCTACGACCACGGCCAGCGGCACCCAGATGATCGCGAAGATGCCGAGCCATATCGCTGCCGTCGTCAGACCGGAGAACACCAGGCTGAGCGTCCTGATCGCGGTCTTGGTGGTGTCGGCTACATCGAAGCCTCCGACTATCAGGCCGGGGTCCTCTTCGACATAAACGCTGACCGAGTTGGAAGCGACAATTTCGCCGACTGCGCTCTCGGCGGTTACCGTGAACACGACATCGTAGGGCCAGGAACGGAAGTCAGGGTAGGCGTGGGAGGCGTCCACACGGGTTATTCCCTCGGCTAGTTGGCCTTCTTCGGGCGGCGAGGCGTCTCCGAAGTCCCACTTGTAGCGGACATCGGTGAGTCCGGACGGACGGGTGAAGGAAGCGGTGAACTCCGCCGCCTCGTTCTGGAGAACGTTATACGATCCGGCTTCGACGAACACCTCTATCACCGGGGTCTCCGATACGCTGACTATTAGGGTGTCCTCTCCCTCGGCCACTCCGCTTTCGCCGTAGCTGTCTATCTTGACCTGGACGATGAAGGGCGAGTCCCTGGGATCGTCGTAGGAGTGGGTGACGGTGGCGGTGACGCGCTCGCCTTCCTCGGTGGTGGGCGCGGTGCGTCCGATGTACACGGGTTCGGATCCGTCGCCGAAGTCCCAGACGATATTGTGATCGTCTATACCCTCCGGCGGAGTGAAGGTAGCCTTGAACCTGATCGGGTTGTAGGCCGCGACGGACTGGTCGGGGCCGGCATCCACACTCATGCTGACAGGTGCGAGACTCAGGCGAACGGTTATGAGCGAGTAGGCGGAGGTCTCTTCGAGCAGCTTGATGCGCCCAAGCATTCTCTCTATGTTCTCCTGGACGTTGGTGAGTTCGCGCTGCACCTCGAGCGCGTACTGGACGTGCTCGGCTTTTTCCAGCAGCTTGATGAGAGCTTCCTCGGTGGCGCGCTGGTTCTTGAGGCGGGACTGGAGATCGTAGTACTCGTCGGTGACGTCCTGGCTGGAGTTGGTCTCGGATTCGACGTCGGTAGCGAGGTCGCGCAGCGTCTCGACTACGGAGTCGAGGCCGGTTGCTGGCACCCTTATGCTGATACTTCCGGCGTGCTTGAGGCTGTGGTCGCTTGAGACCATCCAGCCGCCAGCCTCGTCCGCTATCCGGGCGATGTCGTCTATGGCGGCCTGGATTTGGTCAACGACTATGGACATATTGACCGTGCGGATGATGATTCGGCGCTGGGTTGCGAGCTGGGCGGGTTGGGGCGCCAGGCCGTCATCGGCACCGCGAACCGTCTGAGACGCCGGCGCGGCGGGTCGGGCGAGGTCGACGGCCTTCTCTACTTCCACTTCCCGCACTACTTCTTTCTCGACGATGACGGTCTCACCGGGGACTTCTACTTCTTTTATGACTTCTCGAATCTGCATTGCGGGAGCGGGTTGAGCAGGGGCGGACGCAGCGGATTGAGCGATTGTTGACTCGATCCTCTCTATATCGGCTGATTCTTGAGAACCGCAGGCCGATGCGGTCGCCGCAAGAAACAGCGCGACTATGGAAATTGCTATCAGGACAGTAATCTTGGTTTTCATGTCGAAACCTCCATCTCTCTAACATGGAGACAGTGTGCGGCCCGGATGTGCTCAAACCCAACGTCAATAGTGACTCATTCGGCTAAATTCATGAGTCACATCTGTAACATTGGGTTCAGGAGACCGTAGTCGAGGCAGCAATCAGGCGCTCCACGGAGAGGCGGAGCACGATCAGGAGGCGGCCCGGCGCTGAACAGGGAATTGCCGGGCCAAATGGAGGAAGGAGGTTTGGCTAGTTGTTGCCCACCGAGTAGGGGTCGGCGGCGTCTCTGAGGCCGTCTCCCATGAAATTGAAGGCGAGCACGGACAGCAGGACGAACGCGCCAAAAAAATCAGCGGTGATCTATTCCCGACTTCGTGGAGTGTCAACAGTGGCGTATTCGCGGGGATGGTTCGACCACACCCGGATCAGTTGAATGGACTGCGAGACTTGGGTTCACGCTCCCCGGGCGGACTTCACCTTGTCCAGCATTGCTGGCGGCAGGGGGAAGACCCAGCCCCTGTTCCTGATGATCTGCTGTGTCAGCGCCGCCGGGACGGCGACGATGATCTCCGGCTCGATGGAGAACTTGCCGTCGAAGCCGCCCACCGCGCTCCTGGCGTGGATTCCAGCGAACCCGCCCTGGTCAACGCCGCCTTCAGCGTAGTCGCTCCTGGGGCCGCCGAAGACCGAGTGCCATCTGAACGAGAAGCCGTTCGTTACTGCGGGAGCGGCTCCACTCGCGCCGCCTCCCGGCGAGACCACCATTCCGAGCGCCTTCACTGTGTACAGGACGTCATTCAGATCGCCTTCGTCGCCGCAGCTCAGCGTCCAGTGCAGCCTGCGAATCAGTACGTCGGCGGCTTCCTGCGCCGCCTGGAATCCGTGCTCGATTCGCTCTTCATCGTCATTCATCGGATATATCCCTGCCCCGGTGCCGGACAGGTACACGAGACCGCTCTCATGCACGACCGCCCCCGCTATGCCGGCGCCTTCCAGCGACACTACGTCCTCGCTGAAACTGCCCAACTCAATTCCAAGCTCCCGAATCCTGTCGTACACATCGAAGTTGCGACGCATCTCATCGGGCAGCAACGCTTCGTCATAGAACTTGCTCAAAGTCAGTACCTCCAGGTAGTAGTCTAAAGAGGGGTAGGCATCTCACCCTCACCCCAGCCCTCTCCCGAGGGGAGAGGGGCCTGTTGATTGAAATTCATATCTGATTGGACATCTGCCCACTCTTGCCAGCCGGTATTAGTCCAGTGAATCAATTCGCGCGCACGTACTAGCTGGTCGCCTCCTTGCCATTCAGTATAAGTGCGCTCCTGATAGGCACAGCCGTTTCCACCAGCCGCTCGGCGAAACAGCCCTGCTTGGCGAGTTTGATGACATAGGCTACCTCTTCCTCGGGTTCGTCGGAGCTTACCTCGAACCGTGAGCGTACCTCGGTGACGCCGCTCTTGACGGTCCCCGCCAGCACCGAGCCAGACAGATAGTAGTCCATCTCGACGTGGACGCGCGCCTCGTTGATCGAAAGTTTTCTCATTGTAGCGTACCGCTTCAACTGGGTTAGCAGTCAAAATCCAATCCCGGAGGTGATGTAGGTAAGCGGAGCGGGGTAGGCGTTCTCTCCGCCCATCCTCTCAGGTTCGTCGCAATAGATCACGAATTGTTCGCGGGTCCCCTTGTGGAGCATCTTCTCGACGTGCTCGCAGTCAACGGATACGGTTCGCAGAGTCGCTCTCTGCGGGAGTTCGTCGCCATGTAGTTCGTGTGGAATGTCGGTTGCCATCTCAATCTCCCCCGTCTCCGGATAACCGTCACTGTAACGCAGCGGGTGAGAGTGTAACAGTCCTGTGGGAAAGTTCAAGCAGGGGAACCGGCATCGGGACTGCCTCATCGTCATCTGATACCATGCGAACTGGCAGCGGTGAAGCGATAAGTAAGAAGACAGGCCCGAGGCAGCCGCTTGACGCGGGCGAATCCGGCCAAGCGGGAGGACATTATGGCTCCAATCATAGGTATGGGCGATTTCAGGTATGAATACCAGCCGGGATGGGCCCAGGGACCGGACGGCGCAGCTCTTCAGGAGCCCAGCGGCGTGGCGGTTGATTCGATGGACAGGGTGTACGTGTTCCAGCGTCTTGGGCCTCCGGTGCTGGTGTTCGACCGCGACGGGCATTTCCTGGAGGGCTGGGAGCGCAGAGATGGTGTCCCGCTGGACGCCCACCACATCCACATCGGTCCCGACGACACTGTCTATCTCACCGACCGCGACGCCCACCAGGTACTGATCTACGACTCCGGCGGCAATCTGCAACGGTCGCTGGGAACGCGGCGCCGCGCGGCGATGCAGGCTCCGTTCAACCACCCGGCGGACGTCTGCGTGGCGCCGTCAGGGGAGCTATATGTCGCGGACGGTTACGGGAACTCCAGCGTTCACCGCTTCAACGCCGCCGGAGAATACATAGGCAGTTTTGGCAGTCCGGGCAGCGGTCCCGGCCAATTCAGGGTACCCCACAGCGTGAGCGTGTCCCAGGACGGCCGTGTCTATGTGGCCGACCGCGAGAATAACCGGGTGCAGGTGTTCACGCCGGAGGGCGAGTTCCAGGCGGAATGGACCGACTTCAAGTGTCCGATGGGCGTACACATTGATGCCAACCAGGTGGTCTATGTGACCGATCAAATCCCCCGTGTCAGCATATACACCCTTGACGGGGAACTGCTTTCCCGTGGCCGTACCTTCGAGGGCGCCCACCAGGTCTATACAGACTCCGAGGGCAGCATCTATGGCCTGGACACCGCCAACCAGCGCGTGCAGAAGTTGTTGAAACTCTGAGAGGCGAGTATGAATACCACGATTGTCAGAGGCAGGCAGGTCGTATGCGGGATCACGGGCCGGGATTCGACTGAGGTGGTCGCCGACGGAGCCGTAGTTGTCCGGGACGGCGAGATAGCCGAAGTGGGCAGGTACGACGAGTTGCTCGGACGCTATCAGCCGGATGAGGTGATAGGCTCCTCCCGCCATGTCGTAATACCCGGGCTGATAAACGCGCACCATCACGTGGGTCTCACGCCGTTTCAGTTGGGATCGCTGGATATGCCCCTGGAGACGTGGATAGTCGCGCGGTGGGCGCTGAGAGAGGTTGACCCGTACCTGGATACGCTGTGGTGCGCGATCCAGATGATCGAGTCCGGGATCACGACCGTCCAGCACAATCACATGGCCGCGAGGCTGCCGCCGGAAATGGGCCTGTATGACGCTGCGTCCCAGGTATTGGACGCCTACGACGCGAGCGGAATGAGAGTCGCCTTTTCGATGTTCACGCGCGACCGGAACCACCTTGTCTATGAAGACGACGAGCGATTCCTGTCAACGCTGCCCTCAGAATTGGCGGACCGGGCGCGGGAGCGCATCAACATCAGGCCCACGAGCTTGGAGGGGTACCTGTCTGCTACAGCCGAACTTCACTCCCGCAGAAGCGGGCCGCGGACCAACATATTCGTGAGTCCGCACAACGTACACTGGTGCTCGGACGATATGCTGACCGCCATGAGCGACCTGGCGCGGCGTCTGGAGACCGGATTCCACGTACACTTGCAGGAGACCATCTACCAGCGTATGTACGGAACGCGCCACTGGAACAAGACACCGCTCGCCCACCTCGCCGAGCTCGGAATACTGGGGCCGGAGGTGTCGTGCGCCCACGGCGTCTGGCTGTCCGAGTCCGACCTGGATATCCTGTCCGAGACCGGAACCGCCATCTGCACCAACCCAAGCTCGAATCTGAGGCTCAAGAGCGGGGTCGCGCCCGTCAACAGGCTGCTGGAGCGCGGCGTAAACGTGGCGCTGGGCATAGACGAGGCGGGCATCAATGACGATAACGATATTCTCCAGGAGATGCGGGTGGCGCAGAAGATACACCGTGAGCCGGGCGTCGCTTCTCCGCACCCCACGTCCCACGACATATTCCGTCTCGCCACGTCCAACGCGGCCAGGGTGACGTTCTTCGACGAAGTGGGCGCCATCGAGCGCGGGAAGCGCGCCGACCTCGTGCTGATAGACATGGAGCGCATCGAGGAGCCGTACCTTCACCCGGACACCGACGTCGTTGACGCGCTGATCTATCGCGGCAAGGGTCTGGACGTGAACACCGTAATGGTGGATGGGGAGGTCCTACTCAGGGATAAGAAGTTCCTGAAGGCGGACAAGTCGGAGGTGGCGGCGCGGCTGAAGGAGTCCCTCTCACGCGAGTTGACCGACAGGGAGGCAAGGGCGGCGCGGCTCTCAGAGGACATCCTCCCGTACATAAATCGCTGGTTCTCGGAGTGGGATTTAGAATCCGGCGACGGACACTATTCCTACAATCTACGGTGAATCCGGATAGAACTGGGCGCAGTAGTACCTGAAAGGCATGATCTTGCCGTCGGAACGGCAGAGGCGCGGGCGTGATCGGTACTGCTTGTGTCTCCAGATGATCACGTCTTGCAGAACGTCATCCTTCTGCTGGGCAGCTATGAACTTGTTCATAATGAGAGCGCGCAATCCCGGCGGGAGAAAGCCCAGGCCCAGGATCTTCCGCTTCGGATTGCGTATCTCCCGCACCTGAGAGACCAGCGACAGGTCTATGAGCGTGCCGTCCACCGGCGTCGCCAGAACCCACAGGCGTAGGTCCATCCCGATAGAGCGCTCGCGGATTTCCACGAAGGAGTATCCCAGCCCGAAGATACGGGCGTTGGCCGAGACGTCAAAGGTGAGGCTCACGGCCCCGGCGATCTTTCGGGTTCTCTTGAAGTTGAAGCTACACTCGAGACAGGCGCCGTCCACCGACACTTCCACCACGGGGTCCACGTTGTCGTAGCCATGCACATAGCGCAGGTGGGCTAGATCTACCGAGTTCTCCGTCGTCTCCTGGGGATGGCCGGGAAAGCGGAGGGTATTGATCTCGAAGTCGCTCCAGTCGCCCTGGTCCGGCGGGTCTGCGGGAAGGCTCCACTGCGGTTCACGCCCGCCTATCCCCCACCAGGCGAAGATCAGGCCGAGAACTTCGCTCGTCTCGAAGACCCTCAATTTTGCCGTCCTGGGTGGGTCGGCAAAGGGAGTTGCGACGCACTGGCCCGTTGCATCGAACTCGTAGCCATGGAAGGGGCAGACAAGACGGTCGTCGCGGATACATCCCCCGGCGGCAGGTCCCAGGTCGGCGCCCAGATGCGGGCAGACGGCTTCGGCGACGCAGATTTGCCCGTTTTGGTCACACCAGATGACTACGTTCTCGCCCATCCATGTCTTTTGGAGAAGATTAGTCTTCTGAACGGTCTGACGGGTTGCGACGAAGTACCATCCTTCGGGAAACGGAGAAGGCAGCGGAAGGTTCTCGGGCTCTCTACGTCGGGTTACCATCGTTCAGCGCCTCTAGTCCGGAATCCCGTGTTGACCGCTTCCTTGTCGGAACTCGAATCGCGCCCCGACTCTGACCCGGGTCGGTATGTACTCTTCCCTCGCCCAGTGTGCTAGAGTTTGGTTAGCTCATTTGGGCCGAAGTCTAGCAGGACTATGTACACGGAGCAAGACTGACGACTGTCTCGGATGCTGTACCAATTTAGTCGGCGCTACCAGTGGCGAGAGAATTCCCTTCCCCCTTGATGTGGGAAGGTTAGGATGGGGGTGGCTCCCCTACCGACCAAGCTGATACAGGTTCACTGTCTCGGGAGAACCTTCCACTCCATCATTGGCGCATTGACGCAGGCTTCGCCGCATACGAAAAGCCGGGAGGGAGTGACGCGAAATGCAGCTAGGCAAACTATCCAGAGAGCTGAGTAACGCGTACAGAGGATTGGACGTCAAACGTCGCGCGCAACACTTTGACGGCTGGATAGAACGGGCGACACCGGAGACAGATGGCGCGAGCGGGTACGACCACACCGAAACGGTGAAAGACTACTACGACCTTTGCAGTGGGTTCATGGTATGGGGCTGGGGCGAATCCCTGCATTTCGCGCCCCTCACGCCCCATGAGAGCCTGGAGGAATCCAAAGTCCGACATCAGAGGTTGATGATCTCCAAGCTGGATCTGCGGCAGGGTATGACAGTGATAGATGTTGGTTGTGGGATCGGCGGCCCGATGCGCCGCGTCGTCCGCGAGGCTGGTGTGCGCGTTGTCGGAATCAACATCAATGAAATCCAGCTAGAAGAGGCGAAAAGGCTGAACGCTGAGGCGGGACTCGACCACATGGTAGATTACGAGGCGTGCAGCTTCATGGATATGAGCGCCATCGAAGACGACACGTTCGACCGGGGGTACGCCATAGAGTCAACGTGCCATGCGTCAGACAAGCAGCGCGCGTTCGCGGAAATATACCGAACGCTGAAACCCGGAGCCCTGTTTTGGGGTCAGGAAATGTGTTTGACGGACAAGTTCGATGCAAACAACAGCCAGCATAGCGCAATCAAGCGCGAGCTCATGCGCGGCATTGCGCTGAACGACATCGCGACGTTCGGGGAAGTGAATCATGCGCTCGAAGCGGTGGGATTCCAGGTGATAGAAGGGATGGACCGAGACGTCCAGAAAGGACCATCCACGCCTTGGTATCAACCCATGGAGAGTCGCCATGGGACGTTGGGGAACGCCTTGCGCAGGACTCCATTGGGCCGCAAAGCGGTCATCGCGGGATCGAAACTGGCCGAAGCTCTGCGGCTGTTTCCGAAGGGATCCGCGGAGGTCGTCCGGCTTTTGGACAGGACCGCAGACGCTTATGTGGCGGGCGGCAGGGTGGGCATCTTCACTCCGCTATACTGCTTCCTGGCTCGCAAACCCCTTTAAGCCCGGTTGGACTTGGGATATGTTGAGGACTGGCGGAGGTTGGAAATGATGAATCTCTCGACAGACAACGCAACGAATCAGGCGCTGAGTTTGCCTGAAGAGCTCATCCTGATGCTTCTCAACGAAGAGAACGGGTACTTTTACCAGGTGCCCGGCTGGACTTTGAACTGCGTCGTCGTGGGCGCCGTGCTCGCGGAACTTTCACTGCTGTCTCGCATTGACACGGACCTTGAGACCCTGTTCCTGATAGACGGCTCCGAAACGGGCGACCCCGCGCTGGACATCATCCTGAAGGAGATCTCGGACGAACCGGCGCAGCGGAACGCCCAGTATTGGATCGAACGTCTCGCTCCCCGTGCGGAGTCCATCATTGATTCGATTCTGGACCGCCTGGTTGCCCTGAAGATACTGGAATATCACGACGGCGATTTCTGGACGCTGTCTCGCGCCATGGGGCAGACGGAAATGTTTGGAGCCTCCGTGGAAGGCAGCAGGGCCCAGTTCGTCAAGGCGCGCATCGCCATGCAAATCTTCGACGACGAGATTCCGGCCCCGAGAGACGTCATCATCATCTGTCTCATCAATACGTGCGACGTCTTTCGCTTCATATTTCAACTCGACGAGGTGGCGGAGGAGCGCATCGGATTCATCTGCAATATGGATATAATCGGCCGCTCCATCGCCGAGGCGGTTTCCAATAATCTGGGCAGCCCGCTTCTTCGCCGCTCGTCCCTGTCCAAGACAATACCGACGATCTCCCTGAGTCGTATGCTGTTCAATCCGCATGTCCGCGACGGGAACATTCCCGCGCTCTTCGCGGACCTGGCGGAACGGTACGGCCCGGTGTTCCAGCTTCGACCGCCATTCAGAGATCCCATGATTTTCCTGGCCGGCCCCGATACCAATCACTGGACTCAACGAAATGGACGTATGCACCTGAGGGCCAGAGACTATTTCAGCGAGTTCGAGAAAGTCTATGGCGCGTCCGGGGTATTGCCTTCCCTGGACGGCGCCGACCATTTCCGGCTGCGTAAGTCCTTGTCGGCGGCCTATTCCCGTAACAGGCTGGCGGGGCAGATGGACAAACTCTATGATCATGCGCGGAAGCACATGGCGCATTGGAAGGTCGGAGACTCATACCCCGCGACGGACATGAGCCGGAGAATGATAAACGCTCAGGTTTCGCCACTCATAGTCGGGGTTGAATCTCAGGACATCATAGACGACCTGTTGAAGTTCAAGGAACGGGCGCTCAGCGTTCACATCATAAAGGTACTGCCCAAGTTCATGCTGAAGACCCCCGGCATGAAGCGCCGCGAAAAATTGATCGAAACCCTGCTTGAACGAGTCCAGGGCGTTCACACTCCCGCCCAGCGAGCCGGAGCGTACCCGGACCTGGTGGATGACTATCTGAGCCTGCACGCGAGCGATCCGCAGTTTATGCCCGAATCTAATCTGCGATTCGCCTTTACCGTGGCGCTGGTAGCCAGCGCCTACCTCGGCGACGCCTTCAGCTTCGCCCTGTATGCCATGGCGTCGCAGCCGGAAATGCTCGAGAAAATCCGGGCCGAAGCCGACGCGCTGTTCGACGACGGCGATCCGGAAGCCGCCGATTTCAACCTGTCCGCGATTGACGTCACCCACCGCTTCCTGATGGAGTGCCTGCGTATGTACCCCATCGTCCCTATGTCCATACGGCACGTGATGAATACTTGTGTCGTCGAGGACTACGAGTTGCCGGTGGGGTCGCAAGTAGTCATCGCACAGACAGCCTCGCACTATATGAGCGACGTCTTTCCCGACCCTTTCAAGTTCGATATTGACCGCTATCTGCCCCCACGCAATGAACACGTCAGTCCCGGATACGCGCCATACGGACTGGGTACGCACATGTGCCTGGGGTTCCGGTGGATGGAACTGCAACTGGCCGTCAACCTGCTGATGGTAGCGCATCACTTTACGCTTGAGGTGTCCCCGGCATCCTATAAAGACAAGCTGAAGTTCAACCCACTGCCCTCGTTGAAGCCGAGCAAGAAGCTGAAGTTCCGCATCGCAGAGCGCAGGCGCGAACTGACCGTCTGACACGCCACGTCTTCCTCATTTCCTCCTCCAAGTGCGAGCCGGTTCGGGCTCTTGTTGGCTACCGCCCTCGTGTGTATGCTTTCTACACGCTAACCGGAACGGTGATCGGTGATTCCCCGACAGTACGGTCCATAAGAGTTCGAAAGGAGGTAGTGATGACAATCAGATACGCAGGCGTTGCATTGATGGTCGGTGTGGTTCTGGCCTTCGTGGCTCCACTGTTTATGCCGGGGTACACTTTCATCAACCCGGTGGACCAGACCGACTTTCCCACGGCGCTGGACGCCCTGGGCGATTCGGCGGTCCTTGCGCAGTGGATGACGTTCTTTACGCTCATTTCACTGCTGCTGATGTCCTTCGGCTTCCTGTGTCTCTACCCTCTGGCGAGCAGGCAAGCCGGGCTGGGAGGCAGGCTCCTACAGTTCGGCATCATCGCCACCCTGATCGAGTGGAGCATCCTCATCATAGCCACCGGGATGAGGCACTTCGAAATCCACCTGATGCAGCGTGGCAGACTGGCTACCGACGGGTCTCAGTCGGCGGCGGATTTCGAGGTCGCGGCTCTGGCCGTGCATATAGACATGACGGCGGTCACGCTGGCATTTGTCGCGCTGGCCCCGCTGGCGTCCAGCATGTTCGGCCTTGGGCTATCCGGGCGGTTTGCCTCGATGGACATCTTCAAAGTTGCTTGCTACATCCTGGTTGCAAGCGGACTGGTGGGGCTGGTCAACTTCCTCTTTGCAATGAGCGCTCCCGACGTGGGGCTCCAGGCGCTGCTGCTGGTAAACACCATAGTCCTCTACATTCAAGGAGTCTGCCTGATCATCATCGGATACGGCATGTACGGAGGACGGAAGGAACTGTCCGAGGAGTCTTAAGGCGGCTCTAATAGCGCCGGTCCACTTCCTCGATAGCGACATCCACCTCGTTCCACATGCGTTCCACCATGGAGCGCAGCCGCATGTTCTGGTATGCGCCCCAGACCACCATCGCGGGCAGAACTACCACGATGGAGACTATCAGGGAGTAGAGGATAGTGATAGTCGCCGTGATGCCGAACTGCTGGGACGCGAGCAGCGGCGAGGCTATCAGCACTCCGAATCCGAACGCCGTCGTCAGCGCGGAGCCCAGCAGCGCCGAACCGGTGGTGGCCAGGGTCTGGATTGCCGCTTTCTCCGGATCCCGTAGGCGGGTGAACTCTTCTCGGTAGCGATGAATCACGTGGATGGTGTAGTCCACTCCAATGCCGATTGAAAGCGCCGTGATGATCGAGGTGATCAGCGTATAGGGAATGTCCAGCAGCGCCATCGTACCCAGCACGCTGACGAGTACGAGTACGATTGGGCCTACCGCAATGAACCCCAGCGCTGGCTGCCGCAGCGTCACCCAGAAGAAGATGGAGAGGAGGCCCAGGGCCACCGCGATAGTGGTGCTGATTGCCTCCGTCTGCCGGTCCGTAATCTGGTCTGTGACCGCGACTGCGACGATGCTTTCCGACAGCGCTGTGATAGCGCTGTCGTCGCCCAGCCACAACTCTTCGATGTCCTCCTGGAGCACCCTCGTCTGCTCAGGATCGTCAAGGTAGCTTGGGAACTGGAGCAGCATGACATCCATGCCTTCCGGGTCGTTGATCAGGAAGCGCGCCAGCTCAGGCTCTCTCGCGACGAGTTTATCCATGAACTCCTGCATCAGTTCAGGATCGAGTTCCACTCCGGGAGAGGCTGCGCTGAAGAGTTCCGCAAGTTCAGGGTCGTACTTGTCGCCGGGTTCCCCGGAGTCTTCCGTCCAGTCGCGAACGAGCTCTTCATACGATCCCTGGATCGGCCCGGCCGCCGCCGGGGGGCGGCGCAGTTCGTCCTCGAAGCCGGCCGTAAGGTCGTGGAGATTCAGAAGCGTCCGGCTCTTTGTGACTTCAGACTTCACCAGGATCGTGGCGACTTCCGTCGAGCCGCCGACAGCCGCATCGAGGGTATTCATATCCTCCATCACGCTCCCGCCACGGGGCAGGATGTCGCGGATGCTGAACTCGAATTTCAGCCCCGTGGCAGCGAATCCGAGCCCAATCGTTGCCGCTATCACGACGACGAGGAAGGGCGCGGGCCAGCGCGTAATCCATCTCCCGAGCAACTCCGCCGACGACGTGATACCGGGCAGCGCGTTGGAGATAGGACGAGGATCAGCCAGCGTACCCCGCGCTTCGCGCCGCCGGTCAATGATCGTCCGACCGGCCGGGATCAGTGTCAGCATCACTATCAGGCTCATTCCAACGCCCAGCCCCGCAACGACACCGAAGTCGCCGATCACCCCGACCGGAGAGAATAACGACACCAGTAGGCTGACCATAGTGGTAACGGCGGCCAGTGTCAGAGGGATCGTAACATTGCTCAGACCCCTGCGTACCGCCTCCACAACCCGCGCGCCGGCAATTCGCTGCTCGCGATAATGTGAGACCGCCTGGATAGCGTAGTCCACCGTGAGGCTGATGATGACGACAGGCACCATCGAAGTGAGCGAGCTTGGCGGACCTATCAAACCCAGCCCGTTCGGACCGAGCCAACCCTCCGCTCCCACGATCCAGGTCAGCGCCAGGACGAGTCCCGCCAGCGTCAGCAGCATATCCGAGAGGGCCCGCGTGAAGAGCAGGAGCAGCGCCGCGATCAGAAGCAGGGCCAGCCCTATTAGCGGCGCCATCCCGGACTCCGTGGCTTGCCTGTACTCGTCCTCGAAGATCACCGGCGACAGACTGCTCACGCGCAGCGGACCCTGATCCGCTACCGCAAGCTCGTTGATCCTCCGTTCGGCGTCCTGGACTCTCTCGTCGCCGGTATCGCTCAGGCGGATGTTGGCGATAGCGACCTGTGTACCGTCCGTGTCTGTCCCTGTCATCGCGGCCAGGGGCGCCTGAATCTGCGGGACGCTGCGGGCGGAATCAATCTCCGCCTGCGTGACCGACTCCAGGCTCTCCACCTGGAGTACGGAATTGATCAGATGCACGGGGGCGATGACCGGATCAACAGGCGCCAGTAGCTGACCCACGCCTGGGTGGTTGACAATCTCGTCTATCAGGCCATTCATCTGCGAAAGGCCGCCCGGCGTGAGCGTGTCCCCGCGGAAGATGAGCGTTACGACACTGACCTCATTGGATTCCCCGAAGAACTCATCTATTTCGCGTGTCGCGTCGGCGATGATGTGTCCCGGGGGAAGAAATGCCACGTCCGCCCCCTCCGTCAGTGGGGGGCGCAGCGTAGCCCCCGCGCCCAGCACAACGGTAACGATGAGGAGAACGGTGAGCGTAATGTATGGGCGGACCGTGACCAGCCAGCTCAGCTTGTCGAGTATCCGGTTCATGGCGCCTGGCGCGCGTCCCTGAATCTATTGCAGATGGTTATAAATTGATGGTGAGTTGCGGATAAACACAGATGGGGGAGCTAAAACCAGTTCCTCCAAGTTCCACAATCTTACAACTGACTAAAACCCCTGTAAATGGATAAGTTCCAATATGAAAACGTCGTAGCCCCGCGCGCTTGCTTCAACTATAATCGGCGCTGCCGGACTGATTACAGTTGATTGCAGGTTCACGGGAGAGCAATATGCCTGACAGAAAGAATGTACTGATAACAGGGGCTGCCGGACTCATAGGCGGCCTGCTCCGGGACGGCCTGAAGGACTCGTACAACGTGACCGGCGTGGACATCAGGCCGGTGGACGGATTTACCAGCTTGGTTGCCGACACGTCCGATCTCGACGCCGTGCTGCCCGCCTACGAAGGCGTGGACACGGTTATTGATCTCGCCAGCGTGCCTGACCAGGATAGTCCTTGGGACGTCGTCTATCGCAACAACCTGCCTTCGACGTACAACGCGCTAGAGGCCGCGCGACGCGCCGGGGCGAAGCGTGTGATCTTCGCCAGTTCCAATCACGCGACCGGCAACTACGAGGAGGACGAGCCTTACGCCTCCATCGTCGCGGGCAGATACGATGGGCTGGACCCGGCGACTTTCCCCCGTGTAACGGTGGATATGCCGATACGACCGGACGGGCCTTATGGAATAGGCAAGGCATTCGGAGAGGCGGCGGGACGCTACTACTCCGACCACTTCGGCCTGTCGGTCATCTGCCTAAGGATCGGGACGTTGAACCGCGAGGGCAGGCCGCAGGCCCCGAGACAGTTCGCGACCCTGCTCTCCCACCCGGACCTGGTGCAGTTGGTCCGCAGGTGCATAGACGCCCCTGATACCGTCAGGTTCGCTATCTTCTACGGCGTCTCCAACAACACCTGGCGCTTCTGGGACATCTCCAACTCGCGCGAGCTGATCGGGTACAAACCCGAAGACGACGCCGAGCAGTGGAGAACGGGCTAGGTGTGTCTCGGGTCTCTACCCGCTCATAAGGGTAGGTAAATCCGTGTTCATCTATGAACTTCAATCAACAGCCCCCTCTCCCTCAGGGAGAGGGTTGGGGTGAGGGTGAAAACACACGGTTTCCACTGGGCGTTGATGTGTATGAGATAGCTTCTACCCCAGCGACTCCAGCGCCGCCAGTCTCCCCCGCGACTCTTCCATGCGTCTGCGGACTACCTGCGCCAGCCGCCGGGAGTCATCTCCGTAGGTGACGTCAGGGTTTGCTTCAACCTTGGCGACCCACTCGGAAGGGAGGCCGGACGCGCCGTGCAGCGCGCCCACTACGCCCCCAATCATCGTGGCGATTGTGTCGGCGTCCCTCCCAAAGTTGGCGCCCCACGTTATCGCGCGCTCAGGGTCGCCCTCTGCCAGGGTCAGTATCGCCAGGGTCGCGGGGATAGTCTCCATTGAGTCCGCCAGCACGGTCCGCTGGAACCGTTCATAGTAACTCTCGCGGAACAGTTCGTATGAGCCGGTCTCGGCAGCCAGGTCCAGGGCGGCGGCGATGGTATGCCTTATCTCGGCAGAGCTTACGGGTAGCAGATACCGGGTAGCGGCATCCACTACGGTCTCCACCGTTGCGCCTGCGTCGAAGGCTGCCGCCACCGACGCCGCCATAGCGCAGGCCGCGTCGCGGCAGTAGCCCGACGGCCCATTGTGGATGAACGACGCCACGTCCATCGTCTCCAGCGCCGCCTGGCGCGGATCGCAGGCGTTTATGATTCCCATTGGAGATATGGCCATGGCCGTCGAGGAACTCTGCATATTCCCCCACCCGGCGTAGGCCGGCAGTTCCACTCCCTGGTCGAACTTGTGAAAAGCGTTCCGCACAGGTATGAACCACAGATGCCTGTTCTGGTCCCTGAAGTCTCTGAACGACTGGGCGAAGTGGTCCACCGTCGGATGACCGTCGCTCTTGAATATGGCATCTATCAACTGGCCCCTGATAGCGGTGTCGTCGGTGCCAACCCCTTCGAAGTCTGTAACGCCTTCAGGCCCAAACTCTTCGATGATCTGCCTGTAGTGCATTCCCTCAGTGGGCGCGCCCATTGCGTCGCCAATGAGACCTCCCAGAAGGCACCCGTATATCTTGTCGGTCAGTCTGTCCGTAGCCAATTCGATACTCCTCCAAAATACTCAGTGAAGCGCGACCAGATCATCGAGCGACGCGATAGGGCCTCCCACATCGGACGGGAATAGCGGTCTCTACTTCCCCTGCTTGATGAAGTCCGCGACGCGCTCGCCCATCATCAGGACGGTGACGTTGATATTGGCGCGAACGCACTCCGGCATGATCGAGGCGTCCGCGACCCGCAGACCGTCCGCTCCATAGACCTTGCCGTACTGGTCCACTACGGCCATCGGGTCTGAGCTTGGCCCCATCTTGGCTGTGCATGAGATGTGGTGACCGGTCCCCACGTACCTCTTCATCCACAGGTCCAGCGCCTCGTCAGATTCCAGGTCGGAGTCCTCGGGATAGACCCTCTCTTCGATCATGGCGGCCATCGCCGGATGCTCCTCCAGGCCGACTACCATGCGAACGCCATCCCTGTACCTGCGCAGGTCCTCCTCGTGGTCGAGCAGGTTGTAGTCGAGATAGGGGTGGTCCCTGTAGTCGTTGGACCGCAGCCGGAGCTCGCCCTTGGACAGCGCCAGGTTCAGCCCGAGTCCGGCGCCCAGTCCCACCAGGTCGCCGTGCTTGCCGCCCATGTTGCGCCCCTTGCCGCTCCCTGCGGACAGATAGACTATCATGTCGTTATCTATGGCAGACCCCTCAGCCGTGTACCTCACCAGTAGCTGCCCGTTGGGCACGAAGCGTTTCAGTTCCACCTCCGGCTTCGTGGCCCACAGCAGCCAGAGGAGGGGATGGTCAGCCAGATTCTGGCCGACGCCCGGCGAGTCTATGAGGGTCTCAATCCCATGCTCCCTCAAGTGGTCGGCTGGCCCAACCCCTGAAAGCATCAGTATCTGTGGCGATCCGATGGCGCCCGCGCTGAGGATGATCTCTTCGGCCTCGACGACGAAGGTCTCATCGTCGGAGACCGCCTCCACGCCCGTCGCCCTGGGACGTTCCCCGCCAGTCTCGAACAGTATCCTCTTGACCGTCACGTTGGCCCTGATTGTCAGGTTGAGACGGTGGCGCGAGAGTCCGAGGTATCCTATGGACGTGGACCAGCGTATGCCCTCCGGATTGTTCAGCGGTATGGGCCCTACTCCGGCGGTGCCGGGCGCGTTGTGGTCTTCACAGTGCGGATGCCCGTTGTCCCGCCACGCCTCGAACCAGGCGTTATTACCTTCCTGCCACTCTTCCTGCGGGAACCTGTGGCAGATGATGGGTCCGCTGGAGCCATGGAAGTCGCCCGGGTCGTCCTGGTATGTGGTGTCCGTTTCGACCATGTTGAAGTAGGGCACCAGCTTCTGGAAGCTCCACTCGTCGTTGCCCCACTTCGCCCAGTCGTCGTAGTCCTCTGGAATGCCGCGCAGGAAGACCTGCCCGTTTATTGCGCTGGACCCGCCGGTCACCTTGCCCCTGGGAATCTCGATCTCGTTATCTCCGGCGCCCCTGGCCGTGTACTGCCAGTTGTGCTCGCTGTCCCAGATGGGCTTGGTGGACTTGTAGCCGTACTTGACTTCCTCCGGCAGGCTTTCGATGTCTGGGTAGTCCGGGCCCGCCTCCAGCAGGAGCACCGAGGTATTGGGGTCTTCCGAGAGCCTGGTGGCGATGATCGCACCCGCCGACCCCGCTCCGATCACGATATAGTCGTACTTCACTCCCTGCCTCCTGTACGTAACGCTGATATGATACCGCTGGGATAGTAAGCTCTGGGACGTAGGACGTCAATTCAGGAGTCGCGGAGTCGTCTGATCTCGGCTTCTAACTCACGGACGCGGGCGCGTTCGTTGTCGGCACGGGTCTCGGCGGCTTGTCGTGCGGTGCGTTCGTTGTCGGCACGGGACTCGGCGGCTTGTCGTGCGGCGCGTTCGTTGTCGGCGCGTTCGCGTTCACTATCGAACGTGGGGATGTGAAGCCCTGTCGCCGGATCGTACCATCCCAACCCTCCATGCTCCCAGCGAATATTCAGATCCAACACCGAGATGTAACCCTCCAGCACACCCTCGGACAATTCCACGATAGGAAGCGGCTCGTAACTGCCATCCACCAGCCTGTCCCCCGCAAGCCTCGCGCCGTAAAACTCCCCTGTCTCGTCGAATCGCCAGTACTCCGGTATCTCCATGACCGCGTAGTCCACGCGCTTCTGGCCCACGTCAACGTGCGCCGTGCTCCTGGACGCTATCTCAAGCGCGAAGTCCGGCGGCTTGCCCTGCTCGCTGATGATGTAGCCGTTGCTCCGAATGAAGGCATCGCGGTCCGCGTTGAGCGCGACGGCCAGGTCGGGATTCCTTCTCAGGTCATCCGGACCCAGAATCGGATTCAGGGAGATGTACTTGTCCGTGAACACCAGCGTGGTCGCCTCGTTTCCGATGTGCCGGATGATGTGGTGAGAGTTGCCGAGTGAGTGAAGGGAGTCGAAACTGGTCATCTCGTCAGGCTCTCGTCGAGGCGTGTCCGGCAGGACGAAGGTGTCTGCGGGCTTGGGTCTTGTGGTCAGTGTATCGGTGGTGGCCATGTCACATCTCGCGGTCGGGCGGATTGTCGGCATGAAGGTACTCTATCACCGGGCGGCGATTTGCCGCAATCTCTCTCGCAGAGAGGATGCTGTACCAATTTAGTCGGTGTTGCCTGTGGCAAGAAAATTCCCTTCCCCCTTGATGGGGGAAGGTTAGGATGGGGGTGACTTCCCTACCGACCAAACTGATACAGGTTC
>DAOULF010000082.1:0-13116 GCA_034420555.1 Dehalococcoidia bacterium | reverse complement strand
CCCTCTCCCAGAGGGAGCTGAGAGGGGTAGGCATTGAAGTTGGATTGGCGGAGTCACCCCCATCCTAACCTTCCCCCATCAAGGGGGAAGGGACTTTTGCCTACCCTTGTGAGCCCTGAGGGAGAGGGGATTTTCAACATACGGATGACGATAGTGTGACAAAACGGACTTTTGCAATTATCTCAGGTCGGTGATCCTGTTGGCCTTTCTGTCCCGGAGCAGGTCGGCGGCGGGCCGGAATTCCACGCGCATGTCGAGAAGGCCGCTGTCGTGCAGGAACTCAACGTCCTGGTGATCTGTGAGCAGGGCAGCCAGCAGACGGGCTTCGATGTGAGAGTTGCGGTCCGCTACCCTCAGTTTCATCCGCTCTGTCCCACGCTCATTTTCCAGGACTATCTGGAGAGGCCCGCTGAGGCCCGCCCGTGTCAGGCTTTCGTGTATGGAGTGGTGGTGAATCTTCGATCCGAGGATGGAGGCGAACATCTCCGAGCGGCCAAGTACGTCTATGCGTGGATCGTCGAGTCCGCAGCCGCAGGCGCCGGGTCTCAACCTGACAAGGTCGCCAAGCCTGTACCTGAGCAGGGGCAGCGCTCTCTGGACGAGGGTGGTGACTATCAACTCACCACGGTCCGGGGCGTCCTGTTCTCTCTCTAACTCGAAGAGAGTTCGGGAGCCGAACAGGTGGATTCCGGCGTGGGCGGCGCACTCGATTCCCAGCGCGGAAGTCTCGCTGGAGCCGTAGTAGGAGAACACCTCCGCACCGAGTGTCGCCTGGATGCGCTTTCTGAGCGCGGTGTCCATGCCCTCGCCAATGTAGATCACCCTGCGTATAGCTCTGGGAATTGGTGAGGGCGATTCCAGCGCGGCGTCCAGGGTCTTTTCAATAATCGAAGGTACGCTGACCAGAGCGGTGGGTTCGAGCCGGCTGAGCAGATGGAGCGATCTCTCGAATCCGGCGCCAGTGCTGACGCAGTAGGACTCGTCCGTCGGGACGAGTTCGCAGGCGCGGGGGAAGGAGATCATAACGGCAGCGGGGTCGGTATCCAGACAGGCCACCCTGTCGTGTGGTCCGATGCCGCAGGTTCTTAGCAGGTCGGCCAGAAATCTATGCTCAGTCGCGTCGTCTTCGTATGAGATGAACCTGATCTTTCCGCCGCTCGTCGTTCCGGAGGATGTCTCGGTGTCAACGATTGTGTTAACCGCGCCGACCGCTTCCATGCTGATCCTGTGCAGTTCGTCCGCGCCGATGACGGGGAGGCTACTGAGGACTTTTAGCGGGTCGCCGGATTCGATGTGGTCGTGGGTTATCCCTGCGTCTTGGAAGATACGTCGGTAGGTGGGGAAGTGGCGGAGGCAGTGGAGCATCGTACCGCGCAGGGCCGAGAGTTCTTCGGCGGATGGCGGAGTTATGGGGTGGATGGATTGAGAGGTAAATGAGCGCGTTTGCATTTGGGGCTTCACCCCCATCCTAGCCTTCCCCCATCGAGGGGGAAGGGATTTTGGCGGATCGGTTTGTACGTTTGCATACCCTTGTGATCCCATCGAGGGGGAAGGGGATTTGTCATTGGTAGGAGCGCAGGGTATTGAGCGGGCGGCGGAGGGAGTGGGGATCGAGTCCGGCCTTGAGCGCGGCGGCTATTCCGGCGGCTTCCCAGTAGTTTTCTGCCATGTAGAAGCGTGCGGGTTTCCAGGGCAGCCGTTCGAGATCGTTTCGCATCAGGCTGCGGTTCTCCCTGACGGCAATGACGGGTATGTCCTGCCTCAGCGCCGCGAGCGTGGGGAGACCGAGGCATCCATCGGGAATCACCAGACAGGATATGTCTTCGGCGGTGATGACGTCGGAATCGTGGAACCGGGATTCGTCCGTCACGATAGCGGGCGCGCGCTGAAGACCCTTCAGAACGGACTGGAGGAAGGTGATGGATATTATCTCGGCGGCCATCCGCGAGTCCACGATACCCGGGTCCACGGCGGCTATGTCGTCGGACTCCATCATGGGCGCGTGGGCTGTGGGTATGTTCAGTATGGCGGATACGGCGTGGGTGAGAAGGGCCTCGACGCCGCCCCAGGGGTTTACCATCTCGCCGCCGCTGGTGAAGTAGTCGTAGTGGTAGTGCGCGGGAACCTCGACCACGGACGCCAGCGCCACGGCGTCGTAGCTGTCGCGCCGCTCTATGAGGGTTTTGAGCAGTCCGGCGACGCCCTCCACGTAACCGGAGGCGCGTCCAGTGTTGGTGTAACTCCCGACCACCTTCATGGGCGGCTCGACATTTACTATTCCGGGGCAGTTCAGTCCATAAGTGGCGCGGGCGGCGTTGACCGCGTTCACGGTGTACTTGGCATAGCGCTCGTTGTAGCTCCCGTCCAGCGCGACCAGGACCCGGTTCGCTCTCACGGGCCGCAGTCCGACCGTTCCCATCATCAGCCGGGTCAGGACGCTGCCCTCGACGTACAGGCCGTTGGAGGGCAGTTCGTTGATGTCCGAGGCGTTGACGACGTTGGGGTGAGTAATGAGAGTGTCGGCTATATGCGCGAAGAGGATCGCCGCGGGGGTGGCGTCTCCTGAGTGTCCACCTATCTCCGCTCCTATTCCGGTCGGAACCATGAACGCTACATTGAATCGCTCCTGGGAATCATGGGTCCGACGCCTGAAATTGAACAGCGGCGAGACGCTGTGGGGATGTTCGCCCGCAATCACGCCTATTTCGCAGTCGTATGGGCCGTCGTCGGAGTTGGTGACGGCGAAACGCACTGGTACTTCGTCTGGTGTTAGAAACCCGGCGACATCGGAGCGGATTGCCTTAAAGGTGTTTGGGCCGGGCCCGATGGATACCTGTCTTTCAGTAAGCAGCAATTGGCATTGCTCCGTTCCTGCTGGCGAAGTCGTCGTAGCCGTAATTTGAAACCAGGTCGAAAGTCCCGTCTTCTCTCAGGATATAGACGCCGGGGATCGGTATTCCGTTGAAGGGAACGGCGCGAGAGTGTGAGTAGGCCCCCGCTTCCATGATTGCGATGCGGTCTCCAATTCTGACGGGGTCTTGGAAGTGGTAGTCGCCAAATATGTCTCCCGCGAGACAAGTGCGACCAACGAGTCTGGTCGGGTTGCCCTCGTCCGCCTCGGGGCGGCTGACAGCCGGAGTGTACTGATACTCGAAGACTTCCGGCATGTGGCTTGTGGAGGTATCCAGAACTACGATGTCCGTCCCGTCGTTAGGGAATACGTCCAAAGCCTCAGTTACCAGGAATCCCGCCTGCTGCGCCAGGGCCGTGCCGGGCTCGATGAACACCTTGACACCGTAGTCAGAACGGAGTCTGCCCACCACTTGCTCAAGTGGTGAAGTATCCATCTCCGGACCGAGGTAGTATCCACCGCCCAGATTCAGCCAGCGCAGATCGTCAATGCGCTTGAGTGTATCCGATAGCGCCTCTGCGCTCTGAGCCAGTTGAGATAAATCATCCGACTCGCAGTTGTTGTGGATATGCACCCCCTCCAGGCCGCCGGGCAAACGAGCGACATACTCGAGGCCGGACAAGGGTACGCCAAGTTTGGAACCCGGCCGGGCAGGGTCGTACCTGGGGTCGGGTGCGAAGGACAGTTCGGGGTTTATCCTGAGACCCAGTGAAGTGGTCCCGGAATTCAGCACCGACGCGAGATCGAACTGAAATATGGAATTCAGGGACATATAGTCCGCTAAGGCTAGTGTGGATTCAGCGTCGTCGGGGGAATACGCCGGAGAGTAGCAGTGCAGGGATTGGCCGGGACGCCTGGCACTGTCGGCAAGTCGGGCCTCGAATACGGAACTCGCGGCGAATCCGTGTACGTGGCCCGCGAGCGTTTCGAGAACAGGGGCCAGCGCGCAAGCCTTGAGCGTGTAGAGCAGTTCGCAGCCCGCCCTTTCCGCGATGAGGGCGGCCTGCCGCGCCAACGCTCGCAATACGGTTTCGGAGTACACGTATGCGGGAGAGCTTGGAACGCTCAGCGCCTGGTTGGCCTGAGAGCGCATCAGACGGTCGAACTGTGCGGCATTCATGGGGATAAATCTATCACATATCGGTCGGAGCGGTTATGCGAATACTGTCTCCCGTATCCAGCCTGACGATGGGTTGGACACGGGAGAAATACGGGGTCACAACCAGAGAGCCTTCTGGGGATGTCTCGAAATAGAAGGCGTCATGGGCCAACCTGTACTCTCCACCGTCGGTCCTACCGCCAAGGACTCCGAACTCGTTGCAGACGTACAGATCCAGAAAGGGGATGCCGTCCGGGACAGTTCTTGCCCCAACGGTGACTACGCTCCGAACCGAGGTCGGCAGATCAGCAGGGTCGAGCCTGTCGGACAGCAGCGCTACTATGTCGGGCTCGAATTTGTTCAGGAGTTCGCTGAACCGGTCCGTGCCGCTGTCGCTGACCAGATGGGCCGGTATGCCCATGCGAACGAATACGGCGCACATCTCCGCTCCGAAGTAGCGATTGTCGAACGTGGACGCTATCACCGCGCTTGGCTCATCAACGTCTTTGGGAACGGCCGGCGAGAGAGCCTCACGCAGTATTCTGACTCTCAGCCGCGCTTCGGTCGCGCCTTCGGCGACGGGCGCGCGGTCGGGAGACTGACCCAGCCATGGGCCCGGTATCCAGTCAATCTCTTCGGGGTCTGTCACCAGGTCGGCAAACCTCTGTCTCCGGTATTCGCGCACCTTCACTATGGGAAGCCGCTCGAATTCGGAAAGCGAGTTGATCGGCCCGTTTCCCAGCTTCCGACGCCAGAAGCGGGTCTGTCGCGCGGCGTCCACGGCGGATGCGAGAAGTTCGAGCCGGCGCTGTTCGTTCGGCGGACGATTCACGGCTGTCTCTACAATTTCACGATTGCCAGGCCCATCTCGTGGCCGAAGCCCTCGAACAGGTCGTAGCGTTCCAGCAGGTGGCCGTGAGAATCGAGAATGGCGTCCGCTGCATCGGGTTCACGCGCGCAGAAGGACTCTCCCAGGGGGCCGTCCAAACGCCAGTCGGAACGCACTTCCACTTCCAGAGCGGCGGGAGCGGCGAGCCGCTCGTAGAGCGCGTTCATCTCCTGGAATTCCTCGTCCGTCTTGTATGGGACCGGAGCGACCAGAAATTCGGGCGTTATCACAAGGCCGAGTTCGTTATCGAATACCTGCACCAGGTCAATCTCCGGTATGTAATTTTCCATGGCGTAGCACAAGTCCAGCGCAAGGTCGCCCGGAGCGCGGTGGTAGTAGAAGTTTTCCGAATATGTTCCCATCCTCACGGGCAGCGGTCTTGGAAAGTCAGGGTCCAGGAGCGCGTCACACTCCGGCCCGCCCAGGAACAGAAACGGTATGTTGCCGTTGGTAGCGTCAACGAGTATGCGCTGATCTTCGATCACGTATTCAAGCGCCAGATGCTGCCAGAATCGCATTATGCGCCGCGACCCCCTGAAATCGAACGTTTCCAGCAAGCGTCGGAGGTCGTCGCTGGGAAGTCTGCCCAAGGCGTCCGGTCCTGCGAAGACGTAATTCGACTTCAGTCCGCGCATATCGGTGATGAACTTGAGCGCCTGCACTTTCTCAGAGCAGATTGCCCCGCGGCCTTCGATTATGTTCAGAAGAGTCTCATCGGCGGTCTTGTAGGGTATTCTTCGTCCGGTGAAGCGGGAGTAGTTCTCGAATGGGCTGTTCCATATCTCTTGTGCCACCAGGCGGAGAAAATCGAGTTCGGACTCATGCCCGGAGTCCGTCGCGCTTTCGATGAACCGCTCGAACCGGTCGCTGTTGCGGTCCCATCGCCTGCGATTGAAGCCTGTCCAGTTTCTGGTGTATCCAGTATCGTTGCGGTCTATGGATACTTCCAGCAGATGGACATACGAGTCGCCAAGCAGGACGACTTCATACGGCGCGCCCTGGTCTGGGTTTAATTCACGAGGCCCATTCCTGAGAACCGTGCCGGGGATCAGAGCGCCGGGCGTTCCGCCGTCCGACAGTGTGAGTGTGATGTCCTGCAACGCCTGGAACAAGTCTAAAGAGTCTGGCAGCAGACGACGGTCTGAAACCAGCCGGCCGGCGTCTCCGACGGCCAGATATTCCGACACCAGCAGCCTGACCGGCGTTCTGATGTCCTCCGGTTCGACCCTGAGCGTACACGTCTTCCCAGTCAGATAGTCCGACCACCTCAGAAAGGAGGGAAGGGTGTCGTCATGGTCGGGTTTCACTCTCGGATTCCTATGAAGGTGCAATGTTGGTCCATTCTATCAATTGAAGAGGGAAGGCAAAAGATCAGGAATTCGTCTTAGTTCCATAGATAGACTATAATCGGAGGATGAAGTCTCTCGTTATTCCAGTCGTAATAGTTGCGGTCGCCCTTGCGAACGCTGCCTGTGGACAGACGGCATCGCCGTTGCCGACTGCCACAGCGGCTCCCACTTCCACGCCAGCGCCGGAACCCACTCCGGTTCCTACCGCGACTCCTTCGCCGACACCCGTTCCTACCGCGACCGCGAAACCTGCTCCCACAAGTACCGCTCTGCCCGCGCCCACGCCGGTGAGGATTCAGCCCCGCGCGACGAGGGAAACCGGGAAGGCCATAGACTTTGAAATCGAGACCTTTGGCGGCGAGACGATAAAGTTGTCCGACTTCGAGGGCAAAGTCGTGGTGCTGAATTTCTGGGCGTCCTGGTGTCCGCCGTGCCGGTGGGAAATGCCCTTCTTCGAGCGGATGAGCCAGGAGTACGAGGAGCAGGATGTGGTCTTTCTCGGCGTGGCGATCTCAGATACGCTGGAAAACGTCCGCGCGTTTGCGGAGGGTGTGGGGGTTACATATCCCAATGGCTTGGATGAAACCGGCGAGATTGCCAGAGACTACGGTGTAGTCTCGCTTCCGACCACGTTCTTCATTGGCAAAGACGGCAACGTCGAGCGCAGGCTTTCGAGCGCGGCGAATGAGGGCGTGCTGAAAGTGTTCCTCAGGGGCCAGCTAAGGCCCAGGAATTAGATACGTCCGGGCGCCGGAGATAGGTTAGGCGCTTGATCAAATTGACACTGATTTCAGCCAATCACTATAATTCCCGTGTTTGAGAGGTTTATTAGATGCCCAAGAGAACTTATCAGCCGAAGAAGAGGCGACGTGCCAGGGTGCACGGCTTCAGAACACGAATGCGTACCAAAGCGGGCCGGAACGTTCTCAAGAGGAGAATGTTCAAGGGCCGGCATAAGCTGAGCGTTTGATCAATCACAACAATTTCCGCCCGATTTACCACGAATCGCGTATTCTGCCCTTAGCAGTGAGCCACTCCGAAACCTATGCAGCGGGCGCGCCGTCTGAGAAAGTCCAGCGACTTCGCATTGGCCAGGCGTCTCGGCAAGAGCCGGGTTGACAGAAGGCTGGTGCTGATAGCTCGCGCCAATGATTCGGGCGCGACCCGATTCGGCTTTTCCGTCAGCAAGCGTCTGGGGAACGCTGTCACTCGTAACAAGATAAAGAGGAGATTGAAGTCGGCGGCGATCAGGGCGTCCGTGCAGGAAGGTTGGGATATCGTGGTCATTGCTCGCCAGGGTGCGCGGACGGCGGACTACTGGGCGCTGAAACGCTCATTGGACAGGCTGCTCGCCCGCTCCGGTGTCCTGGAACCGAAAGCCGGATAAGACGCGGCAGGAAGAGATGCGCCAATGCGAAGTCCCGCTCTGGCAGCCATAAAGTTCTATCAACTGGCGATTTCTCCATATCTGCCCGGACTGTGCAGGCATACTCCCAGTTGTTCCAACTACTCGTATGAGGCCATTTCAAGGTATGGCTTCCTTCGCGGATCGTGGCTGACCCTGAAACGGCTTGGACGCTGCAACCCGCTCGGCAGCAGTGGATATGACCCCGTTCCATAGTCCATACTCTATATAGAAAAATTCACATGGATGCCCTCACTACGGCATCCCACTTACGGAATATCCTTAAATGACGAATGTAATGACCGGGCGAGGCTCTAAGGCGGCCTTGTTCATTCTGCTTCTGGCCGCCGTGGCGGTTCTGGTTGGGTGCAACGCCGTAAGGCGGCCCGAGGGATGGTCCGCCGGCGCCGTCAGCAACGACACACTCTACATAGGAACCATGCAGGGTGAGGTGCTGGCGGTCAGCAAAGACACGGGCGACACCGAATGGAGAAGAGAACTCCCAACGCAGGAGGATGCTGACAAGGGTCTCTACGGCTCTCCGGCCGTCACCGACGACCTGGTGCTCGTGGGCGGATATGACGGCGTTCTCTATGCCTATAACAAGACGGACGGCAGCCCGCTGTGGCAGGAACGCCTGGCCGGCAGGATAGTTGGCGGGCCTTACATTGCCGGTAACCTGGCAATCGTGGGCACGGGCGCGGCAGGCTCCTCGGACAGGTCCGAGAATGTCCTGTATGCAGTGGACATCGAGCAGGGCGATCCGATCTGGGAATACAACGGATCGGGGCCTATATGGTCTTCTCCGGTGGTCGTGGATGGCGTCGCGTACTTCGGAACACTCGATCATAAAGTCTATGCGGTGAACGTGGATGATGGCAGCGAGAAGTGGAGCTACCGGCTGGGAGGCGCGGTCGCGTCGGGAGTGGCCGTCTATCAGAACTCGGTGATCTTCGGCGGGTTCGACAGCAACCTGTACGCGCTGGACGCCGACACCGGCAGTCTGAAGTGGATGTTCCCCGACGCAACGCGATGGTACTGGGCGGCGCCCCTCGTGCAGGACGGCGTAGTGTACGCGCCGTCTCTCGACGGCGTTCTATACGCGCTGGACGCCAACACGGGCGACCTGATGTGGACATACGCTACCGATGGTCAACTGGTTGGCACGCCAGTCGTAATTAACGACCTTGTCGCAATTCCGGTGGCGGACGGGGACAACTCGAAAATCGCCCTTATCGAAAAGAACGGGACGGAACAGGCCGCTTGCAGAATAGGCGCGGACATCCGAACTTCGCTCGAGGTGTCGGGCGACCTGATATACTTCGCTGCAACCGACCACACTATAATGGCCTTGAGAATAAAGCCCAACGGAAATCCCGACGAGGAATGGGTGTACAAGACCGACGAGGAAGACCCTCATCCCCGGGACAGGGCAAAGGCATGTTGAAGTAGAGGCGCGGCTTGGAATTTCTCAGCGTTATAATTGACACTTGGAATCTGATTATCATCCAGCCCATGATAAACGGGCTGGTGTTGCTCTATTCGTGGTCGTTCCTGAACTTCGGGATAGCCATCATTGCCTTTACGCTGCTGGTGCGGCTCGCGCTCGTCCCACTGACCGTAAAGCAGAGCAGGCAGATCAAGGCTATGAGCGCGCTCCAGCCCCTGATGAAGGAGATACAGGAGCGCAACAAGAACGACAGGCAGAAGGCATCTCAGGAGACGATGCAGCTCTATCGCGAGCATGGCGTCAATCCTCTCGGCTGCCTAGGCCCTATGTTCATACAGTTCCCAATCTGGATTGGGCTTTACCAGGCCATCATCCAGACGGTTCCCTCCAATCCCGAAAGCCTCGTCGGGCTGTCGAGGCACCTCTATGTATGGCTGCCCAGCGTCCATAGCGTCATTCCCATCAACAGCAAATTCCTCTGGATGGATCTGGCGCTTCCAGATCCCACGCCCTTCGTGATGCCGGTCCTGGTCGGCGTCTCGATGTGGGTCATGCAGAAGATGACCACTATGCCGACGGCCGACGAGCGCCAGGCTTCCACTAACAGGATGATGCTGTGGATGATGCCGGTGATGTTCGGATTCTTCACGCTGAACTTCCCTAGCGGCCTGGCCGTTTACTGGGTCGTGTCCAACGTGGTTGGCGTGGTGATACAGGGCTTTGTCACCGGTTGGGACCCCATAATGAATCTTTTCAAGTTCAGGCGTGGAGAGGACGACACCGAGGCCGCTGAGGCCGCGGCCGCTCTTGTCCCTGCGCCTGTTCCTTCCGTCGAGGAGACGAACGATGCAAGAGATAGAGATGTCCGCCAAAACGGTAGAAGAAGCAATAGAAATCGCGCTAAAGGAGCTAGACGCCGAACGCAGCGACGTAGAAATCGCCGTCGTTAGTCGAGGGAAATCGGGAATCCTCGGCATAGGCGCAGAACCCGCAGTCGTCCGAGTTACACTTCTCGACGATGATCCGCCCGACAGCGTAACCATCACCTCGGAAGTGCTGCAATCGCTGCTTTCG
Source organism: Dehalococcoidia bacterium (assembly GCA_034420555.1). Classification (GTDB taxonomy): domain Bacteria; phylum Chloroflexota; class Dehalococcoidia; order Lucifugimonadales; family UBA1123; genus VXRN01. Next base: position 2,939 of record DAOULF010000082.1, on the reverse strand, counting down.
ATGATGGACGTGGATGCCACCCTTACGCTCAAGCAGTTGTACAACGAGTCCCTGGAAGGCCCTGTCTTCGAGATAGAAGGCGACGACGCCGGTCTCCTGATAGGGCGGAAGGGCGAGACCCTTAATACGATTCAGTTCATGGTCAAGTACATCGTGAGCCACAGGATTGGCGAGCGCGTCAATGTCATGGTTGACGTGGAAGGCTACCAGGAGCGACGCCACCAGTCCCTGACCAACATGGCCCATCGGGTAGCCGGTCGTGTCGCCGATACCGGACGAGATATTGCGCTGGAACCGATGCCTCCCAACGAGCGCAGGATAGTTCACCTCGCGCTGTCCGACCATCCCCAGGTCACCACCGAGAGCGACGGGGTTGGCGACTCCCGCCAGGTTGTCATTCAGCTCAGGTAGTCTCACTTTTCATTACGTCGTACATGGCGGTTCGGAGAGGCAGTTTACGCCTATGACTGTGCAACTCGAAATGTCTGACCATATCGCTACCATTACCATCGCGCCTTCGGAACCCGGTGGATTGGTCGGACTCGAATCTGTGTACTCTCTTAGTGAAGCTGCGACTGAAACTCGTCAGCGCGACGATGCCTGGGTCGTAGTCTTGCGCTCGGACGGCAATGACTTCTGCCTGGGCGCGTCGCCTGAAGTGAGCGAGGCTGCGCTGAGCGCCGATACTCTGTCAGGTCAGGTTAGCGTTGCCCAGATGCTTTCGGATATAGAGAAGCCGGTAGTATGCGCGGTCCAGGGCAGAGTTCAGGACCAGGGGCTGGAGATTGCCCTCGCCTGCGACCTGCGCATCGCGGACAGCGACTCCACTTTCGCTATGACACAGGTACTCGATGGCGCAATGCCGTGGGACGGGGGAACTCAGCGCCTGCCCAGGCTCATAGGACGTTCGAGGGCTATTGATATGCTGCTGACGGGCAGGCGAGTTGCTGCTTCCGAGGCGTTGGAAATTGGGCTGGTGAATGAGGTGGTTGATCAGGGAAAGGCATCCGAGCGAGCTATGGAGCTCGCCTCTCTCATTGTGGGACACGGCCCAATCGCGCTGCGTTACCTCAAGGAAGCCGTGTTGAACGGGATGGACGGGACATTAGACCAGGGCCTGCGCCTCGAGGCCGATCTCAGCTTCCTGCTCCAGTCCACCCAGGACAGGAGCGAGGGAATATCGTCCTTCCTCGAAAGACGCAACCCGACCTACCGGGGGCGATAATGTCTGACGAACCCACCGTACTATTTCATAAGGAGGGCGCGGTGGGGAGGCTTGTACTCAACAGGCCGGGTGTCATAAACGCCTTCAATGTGCAGATGCGGGATGATCTCTTTGCCGCTCTCGAGGCGGTGCGTGACGATCCTGACGTTCACTCGGTCTTGATCTCCGGCGCCGGAGAAAGAGGCTTTTGCGCGGGCGCCGACCTGACCGAGTTCGGCACGGCTCCGTCCCAGGTGATCGCTCGACAGGTGCGCTGGGAACGCGATCTCTGGGGGCTGTTTGGCTCCGTCCAGAAACCGCTTGTGGCCGCGCTGCACGGATACGTGATTGGTTCGGGAGTGGAGATAGCCTGTCTGTGCGACCTGCGCGTCGCCGCCAAGGACGCGGTATTCAGAATGCCGGAGACGGCTCTGGGCATGGTGCCGGCCGCCGGAGGCAGCCAGACGCTTCCCAGAACAATTGGACAAGGGCCGGCGATGAAGGTCCTACTGGCGAACGAAGTCATGGATGCGCGGTCAGCGCTGAAACTGGGTCTCGTACACCGGGTGGTGGAACGGGACAGACTGGAAGAAGTGTCGCTAGAACTCGCCGAGAGCCTGTCGAAGATACCGCCCGCGCTGTCCGCGGCAATCAAGAGGGCGGTTGCCGACGGCCTCGACATGAGCCTGTCCAGCGGTCTCGATCTGGAGTACCGACTGGCTAGGTCTGTCGCCCTGCAAAACGAATCGGTGCATGAAACATAGCTTTACCGCGAATCTCTAAACATTTGTCTCTCGAAACCTCATGGTCTTGCGAGGCGTCTGAGGCGGAAATTCTCAAGGAGAATCACATGAAAATCGGAGCTCAGGTTAGTTGTTACCTGACAAGCTGGGACGACATTCGCGCTGTGGTCGAGACGATGGAGGCGGGTCGCTGGCACAGTGTCTATCACGCCGACCACTTTGTTCCTCCAAACAGGCCGGGCGCAAGCGAGTCCGAGACCGCCTACGAGGGCTACACTTCGATGGCGGCGGTTGCGTCCATCACCAACAGGCTTAAGTTGGGACACCTCGTGCTCGGCAATACCTACCGTAATCCCGGTCTGGTGGCGAAGATGGCCGGTACTATTGACCACATCTCGCATGGTAGGTTCACCCTGGCCATAGGCGCGGGCTGGTTCCAGCGTGAGCATGAAGCCTATGGCTGGGAATTTCCTGCCGTCAGAGAGCGCTCCGACCGGCTGGAAGAAGCCTGCGCGCTACTGAAGATGCTGTTCACGTCCGATTCACCTGTCACGTACAAAGGACGTTATTACAGTCTGGACAATGCAGTCTTGTCCCCCGGCTCCTACCAGAAACCGCACATTCCCATAATGGTCGGCGGGATGGGTGAAAGGCGCACGTTGAGAACGCTCGCAATGTATGGCGACGTGTTCAACGTGGATGGCTTCGCGGCCAGGGGGCACGGCGGAATGTCCCTGGAGCTCTACAAGCGCAAGGCGGAAATCCTGAACCGCCACTGCGAGCGAGTCGGACGCGACCCACAAGAGATAAGGCATACCGTACTCATGCCTATGAGACTCACTGACAACGAATCTGAAGCCAGGGATTTCGTAGAGGCGATAGGTCCGGGTACTGTCGCCGGACCTGCAGGGTACGTGGTAGAGCGCGTCGGCGAACTCTTTGAAGCCGGGGTGGACGAGATAATGTTCGGTAGGCTGCCCAACGAACCCGAA
>DAOULF010000081.1:0-19066 GCA_034420555.1 Dehalococcoidia bacterium | reverse complement strand
TCTTCGACTTGGACGACACAATCGTCGCCTTCGGCGCGGTCTCGATGGATACCTGGCTGCACGTGTGCGAGATTCACGTCGGCGACCTGCCCGGCTGGACGGCGGAGCAACTGGTCGAGGGCATTAACTCTTACAGAGAGTGGTTCTGGTCCGATCCCGAAAGGCACAAGCTCGGACGGATGAATACGATCAACGTCCGGTACGAAATGGTCCGGGGCGCATTCAGCCGCATGGGCATTTACGCTCCGCGTCTGGCGAACGCGATCTCCGAACTATACATCGAGGAACACGAACGACGCGTCCACGTATTCCCGGGCGCGCTGGAAACACTGAATGCGCTGAACGACGCGGGCGTTCCCCTTGCGCTGCTCACAAATGGCAATAAGGCATCCCAGCGCGGCAAGATCAATCGTTTCAACCTGGAACCGTACTTCGACTGCATTCTCGTGGAGGAAGAGTTCGGCGTCGGCAAGCCGGACGAGCGCGTCTATCTACACGCGCTGGAAGAGTTGGGCGCAACGCCGTCCGACGCCTGGATCGTGGGCGACAATCTGGAATGGGAAGTGGCCGCGCCTCAGCGCCTTGGGATAACCTCCATCTGGCATGATCCGTCTGGCAAGGGTCTGCCTGAAGGCTCCGAGATACGTCCTGACCGCATCATCCGCTCGCTTCCCGAACTTCTGCCCCAGAGGACTTGAGCGTCCCTAAGATCCCACGCCGCGCAGACTATCCCTGATTCGCTGCTCGAATCCCTCCGGCGGTTCGGGCGCGGGCGTAGAGCGCAGCAAATCAATCGTGGCACGCATCGTGTTCACGAAAGCCCTGCAAGGCGCGCACTTTTCCAGGTGAGCGGCTATCCTGGCTCGCTCCCTGCGGCGCATATCGCCATCTAGGAAGTCCGAGGACGCCGCCCGCACTTCAGGGCAGTCAGCCTCTTTTCTCTTGAACAGGTTGAAGAACCGCAAACCTAACACTCCACGCCGGAAAGCTATCCAAATGTAATTGAAGGCTCCCTTTGCGTCAACAGGGTTTCGCAAATACATAGGCTTAGTTACAATTGGATGCGCCGCAAGGCAAAAGGGTTCAGGAAGGCTGAGCCTTCACCTGTATTTCGGATATTTACCAATATCGGGCAGACCGGACCATGCCTTTTTCACACTATCAACAGGTGTGAATGGCTAATAGTGGAGCGCCGCGCGGACCGAACCGTCGTATTGTGGCAGAACAAGCCCAAAACCGAATAGAAGAGCCGAGCGCGACAGCGGACTTCGACCGGATCGTCGAGGAACACTCTAGCTTCGTGTACAATGTGGCTTTCCGCATGATGGGAAATCCGCAGGACGCCGAGGATGTCGCGCAGGAAGCGTTCATTTCCGCTTACAGGGCGTTCGAACGGTTCAGGGGCGAGTCCAAGGTAACCACCTGGCTTTACAGGATAACGGTGAACGCCGCGCTGATGAGGCTGCGCAAGGAGAAGAAGGCGCGCACCCTGACGCAGACCGGCCTCGACGACCTGGTAATACCCGACTGGAGCGACGCGCCGTTCAGGGCAGCCCGCGATTCTGAACTTGGAGACAGGATGCGAGACGGAATAGAGATGCTGCCCGATGACTTGAAGGCCGCCGTCGTGCTCCGAGACATGGAGGAGCTTTCCAACGCCGAGGCCGCCGAGGTCGTCGGGATAAGCGTACCGGCGCTCAAGTCGCGTCTGCACAGGGGACGCGTATTGCTGAGGAAGCATCTGGAAGAGTATCTGAAACACAGATAGCGAGGTGTTTGGAAATGCGAGAACTTCCAATAGTATTCCCGATATCCCTGGCCATAATCGTGCTGCTGCTGCTGTTCACCAGCGCATACGCCATCTCGTCCAACACATACGCCAGCGAGCAGATGTATGCCTCGAACCTGGCTTCGGGCAACCTTGCCGGAAGCAACGAGCGGGCGCCTGACAGAACATTCTTCCAGCAGGCGGCGTTCGCGGTCTGCCCGCTTCACTAAGCCAGCGCATTTTCAAATATAATCCGACCAACCCGTTAGTCATCCAAAGGAGGAATTGAATGACAACGATAGAAGAGCGTTTCGGAGAGAAGTTCGCGGCTTCCGAAGACTGGCACAGGCGCGGACGCGAGTTGTTCGCTGGCGGCATCACCCACCAGACACGCTTCACGTCTCCGTTCGCGGTCTATATCGAGCACGGCGACGGCCCATTCAAGTTCGACGTGGACGGCAACGAACTCATTGACTACGTGATGGGCAACGGAAGCCTGCTCATGGGACACAACCCGTCCGCCGTAACGAGCGCGGTGGCAGCGCAGGCGACTCGCGGAACTCACCTGGGCGGCGCGACCACCCACGAAATCAGGTATGCGGAAGCGGTCAAGCGTCTTATGCCGAACATGGAGCGCGTGCGGTTCACCGCGTCCGGCACCGAGTCCACCTACCTGGCGCTCAGGCTGGCGCGCGCCTACACGGGCAAGACCAAGATCGTGAAGTTCCACGAGCACTTCCACGGCTGGCACGACTACGTAACACCCGAGTCCGGGCAGGCGCTCGGCGGCGTCCCCCGCGAGATCATAGACACCGTGATAGTCTCTCCTGTGGACGCGGCGGCGCTGGACAGAATACTCACCGAGAACGATGACGTGGCCGCCGTGATAGTGGAGTGCAACGGCGCGCACTACGGCACCTTCCCACTGATGAACCCCGATTTCCTTCAGGACGTTCGAGATGTCACCGCGAAACACAACGTCATATTCATAATGGACGAGGTGATCACCGGCTTCCGCCTGTCTCCGGGCGGAGCGCAGGCGCGCTGGGACCTCGAGCCCGACCTGACGACGATGGCCAAGATAGTGGCCGGCGGACAGCCCGGGGCCGCCGTCGGGGGCAGAGCCGACATCATGGAACTGATGGCGTTCAGGGACGACCCCGAATGGGACTCCGTCCTGAGAGTCCCGCAGGGCGGCACCTACAACGCGCAGCCGGTTACAGTTGCCGCCGGAGTAGCCATGCTGGAAGCCATCGCCACCGGCGAAGTGAACGCGCGGGCGGACGCAATGGCGCTGAGGCTGAGAGACGGCCTGAACGAGGTGTTCATCCAGAACGAGGTGACCGGACACGCGCACGGCATAGCATCCATCATCCACGTGAACCTGGGCGCGGAGTGCAGTTGCGACCGCGATCTGTGCAACATGCCCTACCAGGAGATATACGACACCATGCCGACAGAGAAGACCCGCGCCATCAGGCGGGCGATGCTGGTCAACGGCGTTGACATGATGGGCGGACGGGCATTCCTGGTGTCTGCGGCTCACGACGAGGACGTGATAGACCGCACCATCGAGGCGTTCTCTCAGTCGCTCAAGGACCTCAGGGCTGAAGCGGCGCTCTAGGAATTCAATTCAGAGGAGGCGCAAATTGGCGCGTTTCGACGATCAGGTAGCCATAGTTACAGGAGCCGCGACGGGCATAGGCTACGGCATAGCCCGCAGGCTGGGTAGCGAGGGCGCGCGAATCGCCATGGTTGACTTCGACGGCTCTCTCAGCGAGCAGGCCGCCAGCGAACTCAGCGCGCGCGGCATCGAGACCGCGCTGACCATCGGCGACGTAGCGGAGGCAGACACGGCTGAACGCGCCTGCCAGCAGGCCCTTGACCAATGGGGCAGGATTGACATTCTGGTGAACAACGCAGGCATCGGTGGGATCAACGGCAACATCTGGGAACTGCCCGTCGAGGAGATGGACCGCGTTTACAGGACGAACCTGCGCGGCGTGTTCTCGTTTACCCACACCGTCGTTCCGCACATGCTGGAGCGGGACTACGGTCGCGTGGTCAACATAGCGTCGGTCGCGGGCAAGGAGGGCAATCCCCAGATGGTCCCCTACTCCGCCACGAAGGCCGCCGTCATCGGACTCACCAAGTCCGTCGGGAAGGAGTTGGCGCAGACAGGAGTGCGCGTCAACTGCGTCACCCCAGCCGTAGTCCAGACCCGCATCCTGGACGAGTTCACCCCGGAACAGATCTCATACATGGTGGAGCGCATCCCAATGGGACGCACCGGCGAGATCGAGGAGATAGCTGCCCTGGTCGCCTGGCTCGCCTCCGAGGAATGTTCCTTCAGCACCGGTGCCGTGTTCGACATCACCGGCGGCCGCGCGACGTATTGAGGGAGCAACGTCCAGAACAAGTTTATAGAAGGGGCTGGAGATGGTTAAGACGATAAAGGCTAAATACACTAACGGTACGCTCAAGCCTATGGAGAGGTTAGAGCTTCAGGAAGGTCAGGAGGTGTTCGTAACCATCAATACTAATCTGGATCCGACGTATGAGGAATGGGCGAATCAGTTCAAATCGGAAGCGGAAAGACAAAAGGGGTTGGACGGTTGGGAAGAAGTCAAAAAGTATCTTGATGATTATCGCCATCCGGAACGCAGGATCAGGTTGGGCGAGTAAGCGATATGCAGTATCTGCTGGATACGAACTGGGCAATTGACTATCTGAATCAGATTGAACGGGTGGTCAGACGTGTCGAGGAACTAGACCCGGAAGGGATTGGGATAAGCATTATATCGCTGGCCGAACTATATGAGGGTGTGTTCTATTCCAGAAGGCCCGAAGATGATGAGCGCGAGTTGCGAAATTTCCTTCAAGGCATAGAAATAGTAGATGTGGATGATGAGATATGTCGTATATTCGCCATTGAGCGAGGCAGGCTGAGGGCCGCCGGCGCAATCATAGGGGATTTTGACATTATGATCGGAGCCACAGCGAAGCGACACGGATTGACGCTGCTGACGAACAATCGCAGACATTTCGAGCGGATGCAAGGGTTGAACATTATCTCGTCCTGAATCGCCGAGGGCCTACTATATCTTGGTCGCTCTGCTATAATCCCGCCCGCACGACAAACACCGGAGGTAATACACCCATGCCCACTATGCCCGCCGCGATTGCGACAGGACTCAAGCAGCTTCGTTGCGACGAAGTGCCAATACCCGAACCCGAACCCGGGATGGTCCTGGTCAGGACCGAACTGGCCTCTATCTGCGGCAGCGACCTTCACATCTGCTACATGGGATGGAACGTGTATGAGTGGCCCCTGCCGCACGGATACCCGGGACACGAGGGCGTTGGCGTGGTGGTTGACGGCAGCGACACCGGCTTCCAGGAGGGCGAGGTGGTACTGACCGCGCCCAACATCTGGAGTTCCAGGACCTTCGCGGGCTACCAGCTCATAGACCCCAAGTTCCTGCTCCGCCTACCCGCCGACGTCCCGCTCGCCCATCTTCTCATGGCGCAGCAGCTTGGCACCGTCGTATTCGGCTGCCGGAAACTCCCCTCGCTCGTCGGCAAGACCGTCGCAGTGGTCGGACAGGGTTCGGTCGGACTGTTCCACGACTTCATGCTCAGGCGCATAGGCGCGCACCGCATCATAGCCGTCGAGCCTGTGCCCGAAAGACTGGAACACGCCCGGCGCATGGGCGTTGACGACATGATTGACGTCACCGGCCAGCGCGCCACCGACGCCGTTCTCGACCTCACCAACGGCGAGGGCGCAGATCTCGTCATCGAGGCCGTCGGCAGCGTAGAGACGCTCAACCAGTCCCTCAAGATGGTGAAGCCGCTGGGCCAGATCGCCGTCTTCGGTCTGCCGCCCACGATGGAGCGCGTCCCGTTCGACTGGGACACATTCTTCCGGCAGAGGCTCGACATTCACACCGTTTTCGGCGCCCAGGACGAGCCAGGTCTGCCCGCCTTCCAGCTTGCGGTGGACTTCATCCAGAGCGGCGAGATAGACATGGAGCCTTTCGTCACCCACCAGTACCCTATCTCGCGGGTGCAGGAGGCGTTCGACCTGGCGGACGCCAGGGGCGACGGAGCGCTGAAGGTGTCGCTTACGTTCTAGCGCGGATATGCCGCGAAGGGAATTGGCCTAACGGGGACTACTCTCACCCCGGCCCCGGCGGGCATCCTGGAATACGAGCGTCTTCTCGACCTGACCGAATCGCCGGAGTCGAGAAGGACATTCAGGATTACCTCGTCGCCCCTGAACTCGCGTGACGCCACGATCCCCTGTCCCTCCGCGTCCAGCGCCAACTCGAGGTCGTCCGGGTGAAGAAGGACGCTGACGGCCTGGCCGGGCGCGAGTCCATCCGAGGCGATGCATTGCAGAACGCCGACGGGAGTATCCACGCCGCCGTCGCCCCTGACTATTCCTGGAATGAAATCGCAGGCGCCGGTCAGTCCGGCTATCTCAGGGCTCGCGGGAAAGTGGTAAACCTGGTCCGGCGCGCCTATCTGGAGTAGCCGTCCGTCCACCATCACCCCCACCCTGTCGGCCATAGCGAACGCCTCCTCGCGGTCGTGGGTTACGAAGATGGCCGACATTCTATGAGAGCGCAGGATACCCTCGACCTCCGACCTGAGCCTCTGCCTCATCGAGGAGTCCAGGTTGCTGAACGGCTCATCCAGAAGCGCGGCGGCGGGATTCGGAGCCAGCGTCCGCGCCAGGGCGACCCGCTGCTGCTGACCGCCGGAGAGTTCATACGGGTATCGGCGTCCATATCCGACGAGGCGTACCAGTTCCAGGACCTCCGCCACCCGCGCGGCGCGGCGCGAGTCGTCGAGGGCTTGGAGGCCGAAGGCTATATTGCGCTCCACCGTCATGTGCGGGAACAGCGCGTATTCCTGCACGACCATGCCAATGCCGCGGTCGTTCGGAGGAGCGAATCGGGACGCGCCTGACATCTCGGTTCCCAGTATGTGGACGGAACCGGACGTTGGCGTCTCGAATCCGGCGATAAGCCTCAGCAGTGTCGTCTTGCCGCAGCCGCTGGTGCCCAGAATCGAGACGATCTCGCCGGGCCAGACATCGAGGTCAACGGAGTCAACCGCGAGAGTCTCTCCGAATCGCTTCGTCAGTGCGCGGCTCCGGATAACCGGAGTTTCCATGCCTTATCTGCTTCGCTCCCTCAACATAAGTACGGCCATGGGAAGAGACGAACTCAGAATGAGCGTCAGAGCCGGCGCGGCTGCCTGGGCGAAGAACGCTTCCGAGGAGGCCGACCAAACCGCGGTCGCCAGGGTCTTGAACCCCAGCGGGCCCAGTATCAGAGTCGCGGGAAGCTCTTTCATCGTTACCAGGAATACCAACGCTCCACCCATCACCAGTCCGGGCCTCATGAGAGGTCCGGTGATTGAGAGCATAACACGTAACTGGCCCCTACCGAGAACTCTTGCCGACTCTTCGAGGCGCGGGCTTATCTGGACCAGGGAGGAACGAACGGCGCCAAGCGCGGCGGGCAGGAAGAGGACGACATAGGCGAACACAAGCAGCCAGATCGTCTGGTAAAGCGGGGTTGCGACCTTACTGCCGAAAAACACAAGCGCCAGCGCTACGACGATTCCGGGCAGCGCGTACCCGGTGTGGCTGATCTTGTCCACGAACGTGGAAAAGTAACCGGGATGTCGGACCGAAAGCGCGGCCACAGGGATGGCAAACAGCGCGGCGACGACGGCAGCGAGGAACGATACGACGACGGCGTTGCGAGTCGCCTGCCATAGCAGGAGCAGAGGCTCGCCGTTAGAGATGCCGTTGATGAGCCAGTAGGCCAGCACGGCCACCGGCAGGCCGAGCGCCAGCAGAACGACGACCCAGCAGAATATGGCGCAAGGCCAGCGCATCCTGCCGAGTCTTTGTATCGTTAGAGAGCGCTCCGACCCTGAAGACGACCTGTAGTAGCGACGATTGCCGCGGGTGACGCTCTCCACCAGCAGGACCATCGCGGCGAGCGATACCAGGCCAAGCGACAGCACCGCCGCGACAGATCTGTCGAAGGTTCCCTGGTACTGCTGGTATATTGCCCAGGTGAACGATTCGTAGCGCATCAGCGATACCGCGCCGAAATCGCTGACCGTGTAGAGCGCGACCAGCAGCCCTCCGGCGGACATAGCCGGCCTCAGTTGGGGCAGGGTCAGCCTGAAGAATGCGCTCGCGGGCCCATGCCCAAGCAGGCGAGCCGATTCGTCGAGGCTGGGGTCCATCCGTCTCAAAGCTGCGCTGACTGTCAGCAGGACGTACGGATAGCTCAGGAATATCAGGGTTCCGGCTGCGCCCGGAAGTCCGTATATCTCAGGCAGGCGCGAGACGCCCAGGGGTTCCAGCATACCCTGGACAAGGCCGCGCGGTCCCAGGGCGGAGATAATCAGGAATGCTCCGACGTATGTGGGTATGACGAGAGGAAGCGCGGTGAGAACCGCCAGCAGACGACGCATGGGCAGGTCTGTCCGGGTGGTGAGCCATGCAAGTGGAACCCCGAGCGCAAGCGTTCCGCCCACGACCACGGCCACAAGCAGCGCCGAGCGTCCGAGTATCTGAGCGGTGCGAAGCCTGAAAAGCAGTTCCCAGGCTTCAGAGGAAGCGCCAACGCTCCTGATTAGCAGATAGGCCAGTGGGAGCGCCATGGCGGCGCCCACCATGAGGGCAGGCGCTACCAGTAGAGCCGAGGGGCGAGCAGACCCCGAAGACCAAGCAAGGTTGGAGAGAGTTGACATCCTGAGCGCTGGCGCTTTCTCACCCCTCGACAGACTAGGGGATGACTCCGGTTTCTCTCAGCAGCGCGTCCGTACCCTGAAGGTCCGAAAGCTGGCTGAGGTCTATGTCGGGGCCATTGAGCGTATCTATTGGCGGAAGCAGGCGGTGCGTCTTTACTCCCTCGACAAGAGGGTACTCGAACGTCTGGCCCGCGAAGTATTGCTGGGCGACCTTGGAGAGCATGAACCGCATAAACGCCTCGGCATTCTCCCGGTTCTCGCCGGTGTTCAGTATTCCGGCCCCGGCTACCATTACCAGGCTGTCCGGGCCGCCGTTCTTCAGGAACAGGTTACGCGCGGCGAAGTCGTCGCCCTCCTCCTGTATGAACCTGTGCAGGTAGTAGTGATTCACCAGACCGACCTCAACCTCCCCGGCGCCGGCGGCGGCCACTATCGGAGTGTTCTTGGGGAATATGTCAGGCTGGTTGGCCTGCATATCCAGCAGCCACTGGCGGGTCTCGTCCTCGCCCCACATCAGGCGCATGGCGGTCACCATCGTGCGGAAGGAGGCGTTGGTCGGAGGCCAGCCTATCCTGCCCTTCCACCTGGGATCGGTCAGGTCCTTGACCGAGGTGGGAAGTTCGTCTTCACTCACCAGTTCCGTGCTGTAAACGATCACACGCGCCCGGCCTGAGATTCCGACCCAGGTGCCGTCCGGCGACCTGGCCCATTCGGGAACCTTCAGCACGACATCCCCCGGAAGAGTGGACAGCATTTCGGAGACCGCGCCGAGTCCGCCCGGGTCCTGGGCGAAGAATACGTCCGCCGGGGAGTTCTGTCCTTCCTCAAGAAGGGTGGCTGCTATCTCAAAGGTACTGCCGTACTTGACCTGAACGTCAACCCCGGTAGCTTCGGTGAACTGCTCTATTATGGGTCCTACGAGTGACTCGCTGCGGCCTGAATAGACAACGAGGCTTCCGGGGTCTCCGGTCATCGTTTCGGTGGAAGCGGTCATCATGGCGGAATCGGCGACCTGCTTAGCGGCGTCGCTCGCCTCCCGCGCAGCGGATGCAGCCGCCACTGCTGCGGTCGCAGCGTCTTTGGCAGCCAGCTTGGCCTCCTCAGCGGCGGTCGCCGCCGTAGTGTCCAGCGCCGCCACGCTCGCCTTCTGAGCCGCGTCCGCGGCAGCCTGGGCCGCTGCCGCGGCTTCCCGGGCTGACTGGTTCGCCTGGCTGACGGCAGAGGTGACGCTTTCGTCGTCGCCTTGTGACTGGCACGCGGCAATTGTCAGACCTACTACGGCCAGCGCGATAATCAGCGTCAAGGGCCTGAACATACGCGAAGTCATCTAATTAGTCCTCCAGAACCGATTTTGTATGCCTGTGCATAACGGCTCGGTTAGTATGGCCTAATTAAATGAGTGTGTCAACACTAATTATTTGGCAAGTCCAGGCTTAGCCTCGGTGTGAATGAGGAAGCGTATTCTGCTTTGGGATGCCGGCGGTCAGGGGTCGTCTTCGGAGGGGTTGGGGTATCCCAGCAACTCGGCGCGCATCCTGAGACCGCGCAGGGCCTGTTCCTTGATCCGCTCTTTGTCCTCTTCGCTGAACTCAGGAAATTCGATGCCGTAGTAGGGACATTCTTCGTTCTCGGGACAGGGGATGTCTCTGTCCTCAGCCTCGGCTATGGCGCAGGGACATTCGTCCAGGGGGTCGTCGCCGTCCACTATGTCCAGGATGTCCTGGGGCAGAAGCTGTCTGAGAGGACTCTGCTCCTCGTAGGCTTCGACCGCCTCGGAGAGGTACTCCGAGACAGTGGGAGTCAGAAGTATAGCGGGATGAGGCTCAGGCTGTGGCTGCGGCTCGGGGGCGTGGTCTGAACTGTGACCTGCTTGATTGGGTTGATGGACTGTGATCCGGGAGTCGGCTGGGGATGGTCCGGGCCATGAGGATGCAGGGCCGAATCCGCGCAGCAGCAGTTCCTTGCCAGCGGCTATGCGGTGGTGTGGCTTGAAGTCCTCGTCGTTTCTGAGGCCGTCCATCACTTCCGAGTACATCTTGATGACGGACCTGCCATCCTGTGTGAGTTCTCTTGCGTACTGCGCGAGTTCTTCGCGGGCTTGCAGAATCTCGGGGGAGATTTCGTTGAGGTCCGAGGACTGTCGCCTGGTCTTGCGTCGCTTTGGGGGCGAGGCGTTGGCGTCTATGTAGTCCTGGAACTCGGTGAGGCCGATCTTGACGAGTTCTTTGGCGGAGTCCATGCGGTGGTTGGGCTGGAAGCCCTCGTGGTTGAGTTCACCTTCGACGACCTGCCTGAAGAAGCGGACGATTTTTCGTCCGCCGTCGGTTTCTTCGAGGACTATCTGGGCGAGTCGCTCTTGTGGCGATAGGTTGTCGGTGTCTGTTGTCAATTTTCAGTTATGAATTATCAATTTTCGGTTGTCAGCGGTTGGCTGGCGGGAATATATGTTCGTGAGAGGTAGTGTACAGATGTTCGGAGGGTTTGTAAAGGGGGATTGTCTGGGGAGATACGGGTAAAGTTCTATGTCTCAGGACTATGGCGCGGCCATGCGGTAGCCGATACCGGTCTCGGTGAAGATGTACTTCGGGTTTCGGGCGTCGTCGTCCAGCTTGCGGCGCAGGCTTCGCACCATATTGCGTGTCAGGTTCGTCTCACCGGAGTGGTCATATCCCCAGACGCGCTGAAGTAACTGGTCGTGGGTGAGTACGCGGCCTCGCGCCTCATCCCGAATTATGCCATCCGTCTGTTCGAACGGCTTATATGAGGCGGAATGCCGAAAGTGACACAAGATTGTTACAGCAAACCCCCCGATTTTCATAAGAAAGTCACACGCTCTCTGTATGGTCTGTGTATCACAATCCATAGGAGGCGCGAAATGACAAAGCGATTTATAGCGATTTTGCTGATGGTAGCAATGCTCGTGGCTGTCTTCTCCATCGGAGACACGGCGCGAGCGGACAACCCCACTCCACAGTTTCAGGCTAACATAGGCGGACGCACCATTGATGTGAGTGAAGGATCCGTCATTGGCCAAGGAACCATAGTATCCGGAACTGTGGCTTCAGGCTCCGATGGAGAGTCTGCACCTACTACCTATTGCCAGTTACCCCGTTTCAGGTTGTCAGTCCAAGCCTCAGACAATGGACAAGCTGTTATGGGATTGACTGTAAATGCTCAATGCCAGCTTGAACTCACCACGGCCGAGTGGATTCCCGCAAGTACAAATACAACTCAATCACCGAATAGGGATGCTTCGCAAACAGCAAGCGGCGCCAATGGAGACAATACGGTTAAGATACGGGGCTGGGCGAAATCAGAATGGAATGATTTTGCGGAAATTGACCTCGCCTCGGCGTATGGCGAGGTGAAGTTCTGGCTTAGAGGGTCATCATATATATATGACCCACATGATGCCGATGGACGCTGCGGCTGGTTTGCGCCATCCGGTTGGAGGATGGATAGTTGCAAGACTTGGTGGGGATGGACACCTAACACTAAGGTATGGGTCAAGACAGAAGGAGAGTTTCACAACTTTAAGTGTGTCTTTGGTACAGGCCGATGTGCCCATAGACAGTGGGGGAAATTCACAGGTACAGGTTGGCTCCAATACACTGCAGAGTGCGAATCATATCCTAGAAATGCGGTGCCAGGGGCCCACTTTGAATGCCAGGGTGGTCAGGAGCATTTGGCCGACGATCAATAATCATCGAAATCTCCTGGAGGTTTTCCAGTGAAGCTTGGATTCACCGTATGCGCACTCACAGTCGCAGTGGCCAGCCCACAGATCATCTTTGCCAGCTTGCTCACCCTCCACGCTGCCCGCAATTTCATGGACAACAATCTGGTTACGGAGATCATCGCAGCTATTGGATTCATAGTGGTGATCGGTCTGGTTGCGATATGTGTAGCGCTTGTCTTCGCAAATGGCAGAAGACAGTACATCGCTGTCTATCTGGTGAAGATTGCCTCGATTTGGGTTATGCTCAACATGGTGGTGTTCATAGTCAGTCTCAGTGCGTTTCCGGGCTTAGCGACCGTATCCACCGCCAGTCTCATAGTTTCGGTTCTGGTACTGGCCGCGTCCATGGCGAATAGGTGGGCAAATTTCGCCGGGTGACCGACACAACAGCCTGAATAGTGAATTCATCAGAAGAGGCAGTCAACACAACTACTGCGGCATAGACAGGAGGTCAATGCGTATTTGCATTGACCTCCTCTTTCGTTTCAGGCTACCCCTCCCCCATCCGGTAGCCCACCCCCGTCACAGTAGAGATATACCTCGGACTTATCGCGTCGTCTCCCAGCTTGCGGCGCAGCCTGCCAACGAAGTTGCGCGTCAGGTCCGTCCCGCCGGAATAGCCATGCCCCCAGACTCGCTCTATCAACTGCCCGTGGGTCAGGACACGGCCTGCATTGGCGGAAAGCTCGGACAGCATCTTGTACTCAGTCGCGGTCAGCCGTACCGGAGATCCTGCCAGCGTAACCTCGCGGCGGGCATAGTCAATCGCCAGGTCGCCCAGCCGGTAGGGTTCTCTCGCGCCGTTCTGCGCGAGCCTCTGCGGCTTGCGAAGCGACGCTTCTATGCGGGCCAGCAGTTGGGGCGGGGAGAACGGCTTGACTATGTAGTCGTCCGCTCCCATGTTGAGAGCGTTTACTATGTATGTCTCCTCCTCGCGCCCGGAAACGAAGATGACGGGAACTTCGGACATCTCGCGGATACGCTTCATAAGATCAAAGCCGTTCACGCCGTCCAGAATTAAGTCCAGCAGAACGAGCTGAATCGGCTCCGTCTCCAGCAGTTCGAAAACCCTGTCGGGGTTGCCCGTAACTCTCACGGAGTATCCGGCGTCCGACAGTACGCTCCGAACGTACCTGAGCAAATTCGGATCGTCGTCCACCGCCAGGATGCGCGCAGGCTCGCCCGACCCGGCTGTCGGAGACGCGGACCTGTGGTCTGACGCGCGGGTCCCGGCCTCTACGGACAGCGGAAGGGTGAAGGTGAAGCGCGCGCCGCGTCCGAGTCCGTCGCTCGCGGCCCAGATGCGTCCTCCGTGCGCCTCGACTATGCCCTTGCAGATGGCGAGTCCAAGCCCGGTGTCGTCGCGCTCGCCGCCGCCTTCCACTCCGGAGAATTTACTGAATATATGAGGAAGGCGGTCGGCGGCTATGCCCATGCCCTCGTCGGCGACGGAGATTGTGGCGAACAGGCCGTCCTCGTTCGGCGACGCGCTTATCCTGACGGGGGAGGAGCCGTCGGAGTGCCTGGATGCGTTGGAGATCAGGTTGTTCAGCGTCTGGACGACGCGCTGCCTGTCCGCGGAGACGGGCGGGATATCGAGCGCGACATCCATCTCGACAGGATTGCGTCCGCCGCCGCGCAGGAAAGCGTTCCTCGCATCGTCAAGCAGGTATATGAGGTCAACGGGTTCGGGAGTGACTGAGAACGTGCCCGCTTCTATCCGCGTCATGTCCTGGATGACGGCGACCACGGACTCTATCCGTCCGTCTTCGGAGTAGATGGGCGTTGTGTTGATGAGAACCACGACGGTCTCTCCGTCCGGGCGGACGAACAGGATCTCCTCGGCGCGCGCGGGCTCTCCGCCGTTCAGGAGCCTGGCCAGCGGACGTTCCTCGGCAGCGTACTCGCGCCCGTCCATCCGCCGGTAGAGGGTGATCTGGTGATAGAGGTCGAGACTGCTGCCCAGCGTGTTGGGTATGCCGATGATGCGCTCGACTTCGTCGTTGACCAGTACAATCGCACGAGTTTCCGCGTCTATTACCAACATCCCCACGGGCGACTCTCTGACCAGCGCCTCCATGCGCTGCCTGTCCGTCTCGGCGAGTTCCAGCCGCTCGCGCAGCGCCGCGTTCTCGCGTCTCAAGCTTTCAAGCTCGTTCATCGGACTGCCTCCGAACCGTCCTTCCCGTCTCAGGTCTGGATTCTACTACAAAGTCCTGAAAACGGCCCATGTGGGCCGAAATGTGGAAAGTGACACAAGATCGTTACAGCAAACCCTCTGATTATCACAGGAATATCACACGCGCTCTGTATGGTCTGTGTATCACAAGCCATAGGAGGCAATTATGAATATACAGATTCGTGCGATAGGAGTACTGGTAGTGATTGCGGTAACGTTCCTTTGGGGGGAGTGGTTAGTGCAGAGGGGCCCGACACAGGAGACTCTCAGGATGAGCCTAGAAGAGTTTTTACACACTCTGGGAATGGTATAGAAGTAGGCGCTACAGCGACAAAAAGCACTAGCGATGAAGTCTGGACTTGCTATATCGATGTAGATCACCCTCACTACTCGCACCACGCGCACCCGGAAGAGGACAAGATAAACGTGGCAGGCGAAGTAAACTGTGATCAACTCATGGAGGTCCTTTCAGTCCGCATGAAGTTGTGGAAGCAGAATTGCCTTTGGATTCTCTGCGTATGGGACGAAATCGGCGACTCCGGGTGGAAGACCTACCCAGCGACCAACTATGCAGAAGTGAGCGCTGACGGGCCGTGTGTCGCCAACACTACGTCAAAGTACTACGGTAGACTCAACGCCGAGATGACATGGCCAAATGGGGACGTCACGTACGGCTACAACGTTAGTCCCATCATCGAGGTCCTCTGCGCCTATCGGTAGCGCCAACGGTTGTTCTGAACCTCGTGGCTCCGGATTCATCGCCAAAGCCATGCTATGTAGGAGGCATAATGGATACAGCACTGTTGATGTTGGCAATCGTGCTTAGCTGCACAGCTCTCACTTTAGCCATCTACTTGTACCTGACCAAACACAGCCCACCGCCTCGTCATGTCGTGACCAAGGAGCCACCCGGAGATTTGCTGGTGACCGTTGGCCCTGAAACCAGGGAGTCGCTAGTGATAAACGGCATGGTCACCTACCGCAAGGTCGAGGGATTCGAATACGAAGAAGGATACGTGTACAGACTCAGGGTAGTTATGAAGAGAGGACAGTACCGACTGGTCGAGGTCGTGAGCAAAGAGCCTCTAGTAGAATAGTCTGGGAGCCAAGACACTTCAGACTTTGCATAGAGACAGACAAGGTTAGTGGGTGCATAAGACACGTTTACCCGACAATAGACAAGAGCCAGTATGGAGATGGCACTAGCACATACAGTTACTAAACTCTTGGAACACTACGGGAGGATTCCTGATGGCATCGTTGGTCCTGGTTATCCTGTTGTTCGAACTACCCTGCTTGGCTCTGGTGGTGGCGGGAACCATACTGATGCGAAACAGACGGGCTAAGGAGTCCCACTGGGTTTGGGTGGTCGGAGTGATACTGGTCGCCTTGGGAGGGACGGCCGGGTTGCTTGTTCTCATAGGCAGCACTCTCCTGATGCCGGTATAGACTCGACGCAATAGCAAGGAACTGAAATGGCGGTCTCTGCTTAATCCAGGACCACTGGATTGTTCATCCGAAAGACAGGATCGAGGAGCCCGTTCGCGCGCACTTGTCGACGACCTACCTGTTCAACTTCTCGGAGGAGTGAGGATGGCGCAATAGGCGACGGAGGGTTGAAACGAGTAACCTGCGTACCGCGGGCCAGCCAGAACGAGCGGAGGTCTATTGGTGTATAATTCGAGACGGCGAACCTGGTACGGAGGTTCGCCGCCTTCGAGAACGGCTGACCGATGTTGGACAAGACGGAGTAAGGAACGCGCATGAAGATCGCGGTGTGCATCAAACAGGTTCCCGTAGTTTCGATGCTCCGCTTCGACAACGAGACGCGGCGCATGGTGCGAGAGGGCGTTCCGAACGAGGTGAACCCATACGATGTCCTAGGTATATCGCTCGCCGCCCGGCTCAAGGCCGAGCACGACGCGGAGGTAGTTGTCCTGACCATGGGGCCGCCCCAGGCGTCGGAAGCGCTGGTGCAGGCAATGGCCATGGGCGCGGACTACGCGATACACCTCAACGACCGCGCGTTCGCCGGGTCGGACACTCTCGCCACGGCGCGAGCGTTGTCCCTCGCCCTTGAGCGCGAGGAGTGCGACCTGATCATCTGCGGACGCAACAGCGCCGACTCCGAGACCGGACAGGTCGGCCCGGAGATAGCCGAGATGCTCGGAATCCCACAGATAACGGCCGTCTCCAGGCTGGACGTTGCCCAGGATGGAAATTCTCTGACCGCAATCCGGTTGAACGACGAAGGCCACCAGGAAATCCAGTGCGACTTTCCGGCTCTGATTAGCGTCACCGACGGCATTGCCGAAGAGACCTACCCCCGACGCGAAGACATGGAGGAGGCACGACACAAGACAATTTGGGAATTAACAGCCGCAGATCTGTCCGGCGACGCGTCTCAGTTTGGCGAGAACGGCTCGCCGACATGGGTGAACGATATATTCGCGGTCGAATCGGGGAGGACGGGGATAGTCATAAGGGACGCGACACCGGAAGACGCCGTGTCGCAGGTGATGGAGTTCCTGGACGAGCGAGGCGTTTTCGACGACGACTCATCATCCCGGCAGCTGTCCACGTTCCGAGGTCCAAGAACGGAGCGCGGAGACTGCGGCTCTGTCTGGGTCGCGGCGGAGATCATGGGCGGCGCCGTCCGACCGGTGACGTTGGAACTGCTGGGACGCGCCAGGGAACTCGCCCCGACTCTCGGAACGAATGTGGAAGCGATACTCATCGGAAGCGGGAATGAATCCCATATAAGAGAACTCACCGCTCATGGAGCCGACACCGTACACGTCGCGGACTCGCCAAACCTGGATTTGTATGACACCGAGGCGCACACCGCGATACTCACGGCAGCGATACGGGAACGCTCGCCGTATGCGGTTCTGCTCCCCTCGACTGCGAACGGACGCGACTTGGCCGCCAGGGTAGCCGGAAGGCTGGGATTGGGTCTGACCGGCGACTGCGTCGGCATAGAGATAGACGACGAGGGCAGGCTGTCGCAGTTGAAGCCTGCGTTCGGGGGCAGCATAGTCGCTCCGATCCTGTCCAGGACGCTGCCCAATATGGCAACTATTCGAGCGGGCATTCTGTCGTCCTGTAAGCCGGACTATTCGATAGAGCCGGTGGTGAACAGGCTGGAAACGGCGGACGCCACGCCCTCTCGCGTGCGTGTTATCCGGAACGTATCCGACGAATCCGCTGAGGGCGCGGAACTGGAAAGAGCTACGCGAGTGGTTTCGGTAGGCATGGGAATAGGCGGTCCTGAAAACATGGGACCGATCCGTGAACTAGCCGACGCGCTGGGCGCGTCCATCGGCACGACAAGGGACGTTGCGGACGCCGGATGGCTTCCTCGCCAGTACCAGATAGGGATTTCGGGCAAGTCGGTCGCCCCCGAACTGTATATAGCGGTAGCCCTGCGCGGCCCGTTCAATCACACGGTTGGCATACAGCGTTCAGGCACGATAATAGCGATCAACAACAGCGCGCGTTCGCCCATATTCAGGGCCGCCGACTGTGGTATAGTTGGTGACTGGAGAGAGGTTGTTCCGGTTTTCACCAACGCGGTCAGGCAACGCCTGGCCGGATGAGCAACCGGAAACGACATCCAGAACACATCACCAGCCCGGAGGTTTTTTCATAATGGCAGACGTAACCATCACTCCCCGCCTGAACGGTCCGTACCTGATACAGGGCAATTTCGAAGTAGTTGACGCCCAGGGAAACAAGTACAGCGTGGACGACGACGTCATAGCTCTGTGCCGCTGCGGCCACAGCGAGACCAAGCCCTTCTGCGACGGCGCCCATCGCCCCGCCGGATTCGAGGCGGACAGCGAAGCGCGCTAGTCTATCGGCTAAAACAATTAGCGTATTAAAATCGGGGACGTATTCTTGACAGATCGTCCCCGTAACTTGTCACAAGGTATGAGCCATGGAACTGAAACTGGTTAACTGGAATGTCAGACGCGCAACTGTGCTCCTGTTTCAGCTCACCGCCACGATGCGCCTGGCAAATTCTATCAGAGTTTGTGTGAGGTTGTCCGTGTTGATTCTGGGCATATGCTCTCCTTACTGAGAGATTATATAGGATGGCCGTCGGTGTCTCTCTATGTGTCTGCCGTGGATGCTGTATCAATCTGGTCGGTAGATGGAATCACCCTCACCCTAGCCCTCTACCATCGAAGGCTCACAAGGGTAGGCAAATCAGTAAGTCAGCTATGAATGTCAACAGAAAGTCCCCTCTCCCTTTGGGAGAGGGTTAGGGTGAGGGCAAATACATACCCCTCTCAGCCCATCGAGGGATAGGAGACTTCTGAAATCTTTTCCCGCCCCGCAGATCCTTTGCAAAGTCTCCCCCAGTTTCTCATAGGACTACACATTCGTGCGCTGCATACGCTATAATACGAACATAGAAACTAATAGTGAAGGGCGTCCGACCATGATTCTGAACCTCGACATACATAAATACTAAGTTATGCTGGCCGAAAATCGGAGAGTTGAAAAATTTCCCCCAAAGCTAACGCAGGTGATTAACAGGTGGATTTCTGGTGTTCTAATCACCTGTTGCCTACCTGTCGGTCACCAG
>DAOULF010000080.1:0-8124 GCA_034420555.1 Dehalococcoidia bacterium | reverse complement strand
ACCCTGACCACTCGATTCATTCGGCCCAGGTTGAGAATGATGGCAGAATCGAGAGGCATCGCAGCGCCCATGACTCCTGTCCCGCCGCCATACGGCACAACAGGTACGGATTGCCGGGAGGCGTAAGCAAGGAACTTCGAGATGTCCTCAGCGTTCTGCGGCCAGACGACCGTGCTGGCGCGCGCGTCCAGCCGTCCTGATGCGCGGAACGCCCTGAATGTCCCGAGAGCGTCGCCACCGTAACGTCGGAGGTCAGCCTCGTCAGAAGAAACCGCGCCGCGCCCAAGTAGCCCGACCAGGTCTCTTTCGAGGGAGTGCGAATTCATGCCCTTGTGGAAATCAACAACTGGTTTCTGAGATCAATTGAAGCGGGATGGATGAGGTTGCCATTGCGCATGAAGTATTCAATCGTCTGGTCCAGATACTCAAGGATGGCAAGGTCAAGACTGACCTTCGATTCAGCCGCTACTTTCTTTAGATACGGGAATCGCTCCACCTTGCGGGGGTCGAGCTTGTCGGCAAGGAACACGACCTTTGCAACCTCGCTCATGCCCGGTCGTCCGGTGGTGTGCCATGCGACCGACTCAAGAACGGCTTCATCAAGCTCATCGCTGTCGTCACAGAGCCACCGCGCGGCAATCGGCCCATGCAGAAGAATGGGTTCGTGCTTTTCCACTAACCCAAGGGGCAGCCCCAATATCTCCGCTTCCATCAGCATTCTGTCGCGGCCTAGCGACCTCGCCAGGTCATGGGCAGCCGTCCCCATGTCGGCCAGCCGGGCATCCACGTTGTGTCGTATCGCAAGTTCCTGGGATACTTCCCGAGAACGCTCGATATGGTCTTTCAGTCCAGGGGGCAGTATCTTCAGTCGAGCGTCAATTGCGTCAGGAAGGTCAGTCACTTGGAATACCGAATCCGCCAAGGCGACGGCCACCCATCACATGCAAATGGAGGTGTGGGACCTCCTGTCCGCCGTCTCTGCCCTGGTTCAACATCAGCCGATAACCGCTGTCTGACACTCCCTCGGCGCTTGCCATGTCCCTCGCGGCGGAGAGCATCGCCGAGACTGTCCGGTCGAAGTCCGACTCCAGCTCGGCCAGGCGCTCGAAGTGCTCCAGCGGAATGACGAGCAGGTGAGTCGGGGCCACAGGATTGATGTCCCGTATGACGAAGCAATACTCATCCCGATGCAGAATATCCGACGGGATTTCGCCGTCTCTTATCTTGCAGAATACGCAGTCCTCGGCCATGTGTCTTGCTCTCCGGGCTCAAATGACGGCTATAGCTTCGATTTCAACCAGGTACCCGGGACTCACGAGACCGCTTATGAAGACCGTACTCGAAGCGGGGCCGGGATTCCCAAAGAAATCCAGCCTTGCCTCGGCATAGGCCGGATAGTCTTCAGAGTTCACAAGAAACGTGGTTATCTTGGTAACATCGGCGCGGGTCGCTCCGGCGGCTTTCAGAGCGTCCTCCACGTTGCTTAGACACTGTACGGACTGCGCGTGCGCGTCGCCTTCGCCGACCAGGTTTCCCTCGGCGTCAACCGACACCTGGCCGGACACGAAAACCATATTCCCGGCCCGCGTTGCAGGCGAGAATCCCGATGGCTTGTTTTCGGGATTCGGGAAGAAGACTCTTCTGGGCATCTCTCACTCCCTAACTCTTGACTTGGCGATGAATCCGTTCTTATCCGGGCAGTTGGAGCAATTCTATGCGCGTATCGTCCGGGCCCGCGATAAACGCGATCCTCGGACCATTCGGGACATCAATCGGCCCCTCTTTCAGGACGGCGCCCATGCCGGTCAGACGTTCCAGCTCAGCGTCCATGTCGTCAATAGTTATGCCTATATGCTCCAGTCCCCAGTGAACGTCGGCATTGCCCTCGTCCATCTCCTCACCCGTCCGTGCCCCGGAGATATTGACTGTCACCCCATCCGGCGTCCTCGTGACCACGAACTGGTCGCCGTATGGCCTCACAATATCGCTCACTATCGTAAAGTCGAACGCGGTTGCATACCACTCCGCAGTCTTGCGGGGATCCGGCGCCTTCAAATGCACATGATTGAACTCATACCCCATGAGTATCTCTCCTCTTCTTCATTTCTGACTTTATGAATGTGCCAGAATGAAGTTTATAGCAACCGCTCCGTTCACGGCTACCCGCATTTATCAGTCCAGCTCTCGTAGAACGGTATACATATGCAGATACAGTTTGAACAACTCCCTCGCATAGACGGGAGGGCTTACCGGACGGGTCGGATCAACGTGCTGGAACAGCGAAAACTCGGTGTGCTACACGCCCCCTCTTTCCGAGAGGGCGTCGGCAAGACGGCGAGACTCTTCTGAAGGGACGAGCTTATCCTGCCGGTCGTGCATCATCAGCATCCGGGCGTTAAGATCCTGTAGCCTCGTGGCCGGCGAAATGGAGGCCAGCTCGATCCTCATCTCATCAGGCAGACCGGAGACCAACTCATCGGCCTCAGATCGGCTGACACCCGACAGCAGCCGGTGAACCGCTTGGGCCTCTGTGGACATCGTCGCCAATATCCCGTCGTCGAGAACGGCGTCTTTCTCGATGAAGACCCTCTCCAGCAACGCGCGTTCACCGGAGTCAGGCAGTCCATCAATTAAGTGGGTGCTCACCACTTCGACGCTCAGTCTGTCCGGTGTCCAGGGCTCGACAACATCCCCGTAAAAGCGACTTGCCGAAGTAACCGAGACGGTCAGGTCCTTGGCATCGAAATAGCCTCCAAAGAAGTTGACGAATTTTACCTGGTCCCTGATCCTCGCGTCCTGGGCCGCGACGGTCGCGAACGACGCTCCCACGCAGAACCCGCCCATTCCCGATCTTTCCGGGTCAACCCTGTCGTTATCCAGCAGGAACTCATAAGCATAGACAAGTGACTCTATCTCACTGGCGGATACCTTCTTCCGCGTCATTTCCTGCGACCAGGGAATCAACACGATTACTCCAGCTTGGGCCAGTCCTTCGGCCAGTCTGACCACCCTCGGGTCATCCCTGCCCGCCGGATTTACACCCAGGAACAGCAGCACGGCGCCGTGTGTGCCGTCCCCTGACGGCGTGTACAAGTCGGCGACTCCGAAACCGTTCTCGGTCGGATAGCTGACTTCTTCCAATCGGGACGTCCCGGTGAACCACTCCTGCGGCTTGACCGGAATAGTGGGCAGCACCTGTGGAATAAACAGGGCAGTCTTGACCGCTGTGCGGCCCTGAGCGGTGACGAACAGGGATACGGCAAGGATAGCCATCACAAGCAGGATGGCCGCCAGAATCCGCCTTTTACGACTGCGTAACACGATACCCTTTCAACACAATCTTGCATCCCCCTGCCGCAATCGGGGTCCTAAATTAACATAAGCCAAGGTAACCCTGGACGCAATATCGCAGACAGATGAAATACGAATGACATTTAATTTCGTATATCAATCAATGATGAGCCCATACAGCAATGCAATTCTACGCCGTGTACTGTATAATAGCTAAAGTGTGCTATGAAGAATTTTGCGCCTGTCGAAATTACAGTAGCATGTGACGTTTTGCCAAGCTAGTCTGGGTGGAAAGGGTTGCGCCCCTCCCTTCCCCAGAGAGACTCTGAACATAGAATCGAGAAACCCATATCCTCAGGCTTAGAGTGAGAAGGATTTCTCGGGACAGTGGAAGAAACTCGAAAATGGTCGCGGACATTGTTTCCCGTATCGTTGGGGGCGCTTTCCTGGCCACTGCCGGATGGGGCCTCGGCGGATATATAACAGACATTTGGGGACCGGAGCGTTTTGTGCTCTGGGCCTTTGGGCTCGCTGTCTCAGGTGGGCTCATCGGCCTGATCCTGACTCCCTTCGTTCTGGGCCGGATCTATTCGAGCGTCGCGGAACAAACTCACTCTATTCCCACTTCCAGAATGCTGTCGGGAATAGTAGGCGTTATGATGGGGCTTCTGGTCGCCTTGCTCTTCTCCGTGCTTCTCTGGCGGATACCCGGATGGCCCGGCGTGACCTTCCCAATCGTGCTGAGTCTGCTGCTGGCATATCTGGGTGGAATGATAATGTTCTCCCCATCCCGCGACCTGTTTCAGAGATTCGTATCCGGACACCCGCCCCATTCCCTCAATGGAGATACTCCACACCCGACAGGCAACCAGGCCGGCATCATGCTGATTGACACGAGCGCGATTATAGACGGGCGGATAGCGTCCGTGTCTCAAACCGGATTCCTGCAAGGCACGCTCGTCATTCCCCGCTTTGTCCTCAACGAACTTCGACACGTGGCGGACTCCGGCGATTCCGTGAGGCGGGCCCGGGGCCGGAGAGGTCTGGAAATCCTGAACCAGATACGCATGGACGGCAAAGTTCATACCGAGGTGCTCGAAATAGACTATCCCAGGGCCAGGGACGTGGACGCGAAACTGGTGGGCCTGGCCAAAGACATGGGAGCCTCCATCGTAACCACCGACTTCAATCTGAACCGCGTCGCCCAGATTGACGGCATAACCGTTCTCAACGTCAACGAGCTTGCCGGTTCGCTGCGTCCCGTAGTGATTCCGGGCGAGAATATGCGGCTCAGGATAATCCAGGAAGGTACGGAAGCCGGTCAGGGTGTGGGCTTCCTCGAAGATGGCACTATGGTCGTCGTCGAATCCGGCGCTCGCTACCTCGATACCGAGCTGAATGTTACCGCGACGCGCATATTGCAGACCGCCGCGGGTCGTATAATCTTCGCCCAGCCCGCGAAGGACTGACCGGCGTTGGCGAGCCCATCACTGCACGAGCCCCTGAGAGCGACTTCCAAGGTCGGCGTCGCCATCGTCGCGGCGGGAGAAAGTCGGCGAATGGGCGGGCTGGACAAGTTGTTCGCGCCACTCGGAAGCCTGCCCCTTCTTGCGCACTCCGTGATGGCCTTCAATGAATCGCCATTGGTTCACACGATAGTAATAGCAACCTCAGCCCAGAACCTGGGGGATGTGCAAAGTCTGGTTAGAAATCTTGGGTTGGAGAAGGTCGAAAGCGTCGTAGAAGGCGGAGCGCGCAGGCAAGACTCCGTGCTGAACGCATTGCGAAAGCTGAACGGGAGCGACATCGTACTCGTACATGATGGCGCGCGCCCATTTGTCGACGAGTCAGTGATAGAACGCGCAGTCTCGACAGCCTCGAAATCGGCCGCCGCCACCGCCGCCGTACCTGTCAAGGATACGATAAAGGTGGCTTATCCCGACATGACAGTGTCGGATACGCCGGCCAGAGACTCGCTGTGGGCCGCCCAGACACCGCAGGCGTTCGCCTACGACCTGATCATGGAAGCCCATTCCCTGGTAGATCACGACGTTACCGACGATGCAGCCATGATCGAGGCCATCGGACATCCTGTGCATCTGTTCATGGGATCATACGACAACATAAAAGTAACGACGCCGGAAGACCTGCACATCGCCGAAGCGATTCTGCGCTCAAGGCGCGCGGAGCAGTCGGATTGACTTACCGCACCGGCATAGGCGTGGACATCCATCCCCTCGTCGAGGGGCGCGATCTCGTACTTGGAGGCATGGCAATTCCACACAGCCACGGATTGGATGGCCACAGCGACGGGGACGCCCTGACTCACGCGATAATTGACGCTTGCCTCGGAGCGGCCAATCTTGGGGACATTGGCGCCCACTTCCCACCCGGCGACCCCAAATATGACGGCATTCGCAGCACAAAACTCCTGTCCGAAACCGCGTCCATACTAGCTCGACTGGATTGGCGAGTGGATTACATTGATGCTACAATACTCGCCGAACGTCCCATGCTCAGGCCATTTATTGCCGATATGCGCGCCGAGTTGGCCGCTGCGCTGAAGTTGGGCGTCGAATCAATCAGCTTAAAGGCAACCACCGCCGATCATCTCGGCTTCGTAGGCCGCGGTGAAGGTATTTGTTGCATGGCAATCGCCACGATAACCAAGAAATGAAACTGTACGACACTCTTAGAGGACAGGTTAACGACTTCGATTCGCCGAACGGACTGGTCCGTATGTATGTGTGCGGAATCACCCCCTACTCGTCCTCGCACATAGGGCACGCCATGTCCGCCGTTACTTTCGACGCAGTGCGTCGCTATCTTGAATTCAGGGGATTCAAAGTCCGCCACATCCAGAATTTCACCGACATTGACGACAAGATGATAGCGGCGGCGAACGAAAGCAAGATACCCGTGTCAGAACTGGCGGAAGCCAATATTGACGAATACGTCAACGCAATGAGCGAACTGAACGTCGCGCCCGCCCACGAATATCCGAGGGCGACCCGCGAGATCGGCAAGATAGTCGAGATAATCCAGAGTCTCATTGACAAGGGCTATGCCTACGATGTGGAAGGCGACGTGTATTTCAGGGTGAGACGCGATGAGGACTACGGCAAGCTGAGCCACAGAAGTGTTGACGATCTGCTATCCGGGGCCCGGATAGAAATAGACGAAAGAAAAGAAGACGTCCTGGACTTCGCTCTGTGGAAGTCTCAGAAACCAGGCGAACCGGCATGGGACAGTCCATGGGGGAAAGGGCGACCGGGCTGGCACATAGAATGCAGCGCAATGTCAATCAAGTACCTCGGAGAGACGATTGACATTCACGGCGGCGGCGAAGATCTTGTCTTTCCTCACCACGAGAATGAGATAGCTCAGTCTGAGTCGTACACCGATCAAGTTCCCTTCTCCAGATTCTGGCTGCACAACGGGATGCTTCGCCTCGGGTCGGAGAAGATGAGCAAGTCCCTGGGAAATATCATCTCCCTGCCGGAGGCTCTCGACGCCTACGACCCCCAGGCGCTCAGGCTCTTCTTCCTCAGCTCGCACTACCGCTCTCCCCTGTTCTACAGCGAGGAAAGCGTCCGCTCCCAGGAACGCGCGATCCAGAGACTGAGGCAGGCGGTCAGTGTCCCCTCCGAAGACGGCCCCCGGCTTGACGCCGCAGGGTTCAGAGAGCGTTTCATCGAGGCGATGGACGACGACCTCAACACTCCCAGGGCGTTAGCGGCGTTGTTCGATCTCGTGCGCGAAATCAATCGCGGACGCGAGCGCGGCGAGAACATATCGGAAGCACAGGATACCCTGCGTGAACTCGCCGGTGTCCTGGGTCTCACTCTGGAAGAGCCACAAGCCGACAGCGCGGAAGCAGCGCCCTTCATTCAGACCCTCGTGGACGTGCGCGCTGAACTCCGCGCGGCGCGCCAGTTCCAGCTCGCAGACAACATCCGCGACCGCCTCACCGAGCTTGGGGTGTCCCTGGAAGACAACCCCGAAGGCACAACCTGGCGCCTCGGCTAAGAAGATTTCAGAAGTCCCCTCTCCCTTGAGGGTGAGGGTGGCCAGCTTGGAAGTCTGCCACTTCACAACAGTGAGCAGGGTCCTAGAGCCTTTTGAAATCGTCTCCCCTCTATACGCCGCTTTGCGCCCTCTCGCGTTTTCGATAGAATATCCGCAGGAGCGAACGCTATGACTACGAAACTCTCCATCACGACACATTCCAAAGACGAAATCTTCTATCCAGAAACGGACGGTCTGCCATTGCCTGACGGCTTGGAACAGGAACCCTATTTCGTGGATGTTCTGGATACCCTCAAAGCGTTCCTTGAAAGTTTGGACGTGCTGGTGAGCGGCAACACCATCATCTACTACGTGGAGGGCGATCCGAGTCTCAGCGTGGCCCCCGACTACTACGTCGTGTTCGGAATTGGGAGACCGGCGCTGCTGGAACTCCACAGGACTTATCGAGTTTGGGAGGCTGGCAAGTTCCCGGACTTCGTTCTGGAGATTGGCTCACCCAGCACAGCAGATAACGATCTAGGACCCAAGCGCGACCTGTACGCGCGTCTGGGAGCGCTGGAGTACTGGCGCTATGATCCAACGGGCGGCGAACATTACGGCGAGCCCCTGATCGGCGAATACCTTGTTGATGACGAATACCGCCGCTTCGAGATGATGGAGGACCCGGACGGCTTGCCCCGCGCCCGCAGTCCGCTGCTGAATCTTGACCTGCGCTGGGAAGAAGGCCGTCTGCGCTTCTATGATCCCACATCGGGCCGCTGGCTCGAAAACAACGCCGAGTCCCTGGCCCGCGCCGATGCCGCA
>DAOULF010000079.1:0-23709 GCA_034420555.1 Dehalococcoidia bacterium | reverse complement strand
ATGGCGCATTGCGGGTTCGTACACTTTGAGATCTATATAGTCTCCGCTGGCGAGTTTCACCTCACGCCGCACATTTTCGTAGTAAGCTACCTCTCCTGTTATCGTCGATGATTCCTCTGGGGAGTAACCCGCCTGCTTCATCTCGTTGGCGATACTGGCGTATGCACGAATGAAGGATGACATCAATGCATATAGGGCAAGCCGCTTTCGAGCAGCCTGGTCTCCATCGTCACAAAAGTACCGAATGTAGGCGGCGGTATCGCGTGGCGGCTCAACGGGCTCGCAGAGCGCCTTTATCCTCTCACGAATATCCTCCAATCGCTCTTTGCCCTGACTCAGACGGTCCTTAAGCAGCCCCTGAACGTCATCAGAGTCTAAATCGGAAAACGCGCCTCCGGTATAGTCACGAATAGCCCCTTGCAGCGACTTGAACAGGTCTCTGTAATCAATTATGAACCCATACTCTTTGTCATCCGTGTCAATACGGTTGACGCGGCATATCGCCTGAAACAGGCCGTGGTCACGCATGATCTTATCTATGTACAAGTAGGTGGCAGGAGGGGCATCGAAGCCGGTGAGCAGCTTGTCCACGACTATCAATAACTTCATTCGAGCGGGTTCGTCAACAAACAGTTGCTTCATGTCCCGTTCGAATACGTCCACCTTATGCATCGCGGTGTTTGCCGGTTCGTCGAAGTATTCTGCGAGCATTCTGCGATAGACTTCGTACTGTAGGAGGTTTTCGGTCTGGCCTTCGCCAGTATCTTCGGTTCTGATTGACGAGGGCGAAGGATTGTATGATGTAACTATGGCGCATCTGCCTGCTAGCTCAGTGCGTTCGAACATCTCATAGACACGGCAGGCGGAGTAAATGCTGTTGCATACCAGCATAGCGTTACCTTGCCCGCTTTGAAGTCTGTCTCTCGTAGCCATGTCAAGAGAGATGTCGTCAACGATTTTTTGCAGTCGGTCTCGCGAGCTGTGAAGGCTTTGCATATTGCCCCAACGACTCTTGAGGGCTGCCTTCGCAATGTCGGTCAATCCGCGTGTCTTTGCCTCAAACCATTCGTCGATTCTTGACTGAGATGTGAGATCCTGGTCAATGTCCCGCGCCTCATAGCGCAGGTCCAGTACCACACCGTCCCTGACCGCTTCGTCGTATTTGTATGTGTGTATGTAGGTACCGAAAGTCTCGATACTGCGAGGCTTGTCAGCCTTAAGCAATGGTGTTCCCGTGAACCCAATAAACGTGGCCTCTGGCAGCAGCGACTTCATAGCGTCATGCAATATCCCCGACTGCGTGCGGTGGCATTCGTCCACGAATACGAAGAATTCGCCGGGCGTGGAAACCTGGCTCGCGGTGTGTCGTTGAATATCTTCAACATATGCGTCCATATCCGCATCTTCCGTTGCGCCGAACTTGTGGATGAGCGATGCGAGGAGCCACTTACTACCGTCATTCAGCGCATCTAGCAAGTCAGCCCCGCTCTCAGCGCGGTGTATGTTCTCGTTCACTCCCTCAAACACGTCCTCAATCTGCGTATCAAGCTCTGTGCGGTCGGTGATCACCAGCACTCGTGAATTCCTGATATTCTCGCGAATCCAGCGCGCGAGCCACACCATCGTAAGGCTCTTGCCGCTGCCCTGGGTATGCCAGATTATTCCGCCCTCGCGCCGCTTTAGCCGCTCCTGAGCGGCGTGTACGCCGAAATACTGGTTATGGCGCGCAATCTTCCTCTCACCGGAATCGAAGGCAATGAAGTCGTGAGTGATATCCAATAGTCGGTCTTTACGACAAAGTTGCCAGAGCTCACACAACAGCGGGCTGCCATCATCTAAAGGATGTGAAGTATCCTCTTTCCAGCGAACCCACTTGCGCTCTGGAGCTTCGACTACTGAGTAGCGGAGGCCCTCGGTTGGGTTACCCGCCATCAGTAGCTGCACAGTGGAGAAGAACGGCCGTATGAATTCGCGCCGCTGGCTGCTGATATTCTGCCGAATACCCTCGCTCACAGAGACGGTAGAACGTTTCAGTTCCAGAACGCCCAGCGCGATGCCGTTCACATACAAAACGATGTCCGGCCGGCGATCGTTGGGGCCGTTTACCGTTACTTCTTCTGCTATGGCGAAGTCGTTAGCCTCAGGATTGTTCCAGTCTATTAGCCAGACGGTGATGTTATTCTCACCGACATCGGGCTGCACTTGTACGCCGTATCGCAGCAACTCATAGACTTCTCGGTTGGCTTCGTACAGAGTCCTTGCGCCACCCACAGCAGTCGCACGATCCAGTTCCTGGATCACCTTGGAGATGAGGTTCGCGTCACCTCGTCGCCTCAGCCAATCGGTTAGAAGCTCCTTCTCAATGTTGGCATTGCCCGCTCGCCTGTGCCAGTTTCCCAGATAATCGTAGCCCAATGCATCCTGAAAGAACTCTACAACGTTCTGCTGTGTACTTTTCTCGTATAGACCTACCATTGAAATCTACCCTGCCTCGACCAGCCGAATCCGCCCATTCAGCAACTCCTGCATCATAGCCTGCTTAACGGCCTCCGTCTTGTTCCTGCGCCGCTCTAGTGCTTCGATTTCTGAGTCCATGTCAGATAGCACCGTGGCGATGGCGCGTTGTTCGTTCAATGTGGGTAATAGTATCGGGAGAGAGTTTACATCAAATTGAGTAACTCCTTGGATGGTAGTTCCCCGTGTGTTGTTCTGCAATTGAGGAGCACATCGCACTAACGTAGAGTACAAATACGTCGGATCAACCCAGCGGATTGGTGAAAGAACGGTAATATCTTGACTTGCTCCCATTAAAACATCTGCGATCGCTACCTGCCCAACCCGCGTTCTGGTTGCAAGCAGTATTTTACCGGGCTCACAAACTGCAGTGCCACCTGAGTTAAGCCCCTCAGATGTAAGGAAAGATCGGGAATTACTCACACCGATGCGAAACTCAGTCAAGTCAGCAGCAGTCACAAATGGAATATCGCCGCCCCAATATTCTCCACGCATTCTTGACGGTGTGCCGCCTTGATGGGAGGTTACGATGTCCCCAAGGCGTACCGCTTTCCATCCTTCCGGTGCTGATGCGTCGGCAGACCTCAGTCTGCTCATGCTACCTTCCTCGAAAGTGTTCACCGTAGGACTAGTAGAATAGTCGGAGTATTCCCCGATAAATTCCGGTAGCCGTGTCCTTCCAGTGAGTAGATGCTGCATAGCGGCTTGCTTCACCATCTGCTTCTTGGCGATGAGTGCGTCGAGGGAGTCAAGCAGGCCGTCAACGTCAGATAGAGCCGCGGCAATCGCGCGCTGTTCAGATAGGGGCGGCAAAATTACTGAGACATTGCCCAGTATCTCAGTATTTAGCGAGGCCATCGTCTGACCTACCGCAACGCTTCGGACCTGTCTCTTGAATAGTTCGTCTTCAAAGTGGTAATTGAGATAAGGTGCATAGGAACTGTCTGAAGTCCTAACTCTCAATAATCGCCCTGAAAACAGCCAACCATCTTCCCTCTCGGTCACCAGTGAGCTACGGTCAATTGAACCTACTCTGCTAAAGACGATGTCACTCGTCCGAAGTTCGTATGCTGCCAAACGCAATCGATTTTCGTCGGACACCATGGGCAGTCCTTTGTGAACGATTCCCCGTTCACTCAAATGTTCCACAGTGATGATTGGTGTGCCATCCTCCACGTAATCGCTTTCGTGCAATGAGGAGCCAAACGGCCCGGTCCGTATTGATGCAATTGATGACAAGGGCTGAACCCGCCAACCAATGGGTAGCGCAATCCCATCATGCCTGTTGGGGAGGGTGCCTGGCTTTATCTGACCCCTAATGACACCCTCGTCTGTCGCTTGGGATTTTCGAATCTTAGCCGTGACCATATTCCACCCCTAACCCCCGGATGTGCAGCTCAACTCGCGCGCTATACTCATGCACAGATCTCCCCAGTTCTGGCAGCGAATTAGCGTATCGCTCTTCTAGCGTCCGAACGCGCACAGTAAGTCGTTGTGCTACATGTGCAATCTCACTGTCTAACGCCGCAAAAACGTCGGCGAACCACTTGTGATCGACCACGAGTTCCTTAATCTCGTCGTCGGTAAGCGAGGCGTATTTGGCCCTGACGCACTGGTAGAGTTCATTCCGCTTAGCGGCACATAATTTGCGGCGATCTGAAGCTTTGGAATCGATCCTCAACCATTCATACAGGATGTCGAGCTCGGCGAACAGCCCATCTTCGTCCACCAGGCCTTGATTCCAGTTCCGAACACCGAATTTGGTCCTGGTGATAGTCTTTGCCTGCAGGTACTCTGGTGCGTCCTCCGGATAAGCAGCCAACACTAACTCCTTGAGATCCATAGCTCGCTGCTGAACATTCCCCTTGGTAATACCTCTTGAGCCTTCAAGTCCGTCGAGCGCGCCACCCTCGACCGTGTGCGTCTCCTCGAATTCTTCCTTCTCTCCGTGGAGCCGTGTTTCCTCTCCCTCCAAGTCATCCAATTCGCGCTGTTGATCGACGAAGAAACGCGCAATCATCAGCGATAATGGGATTAGGTCGCCCACGTACTTTAGCGTCCTGCCGCCCTCCTTTATGGTAAAGTCGGCATCTTCCTTACCTTCCGGCGCTCTGAGTACACGACCCGCAGCCCAACTGTCTGAGGCGACCAGATATACGTCATCCTGCATTACATCGTTCCAGTAGTCCATGAAGCACTGGTAAACGTCATGGGGGTCTATGAGTGGAAGTTGACTGAAGTGTCTAAGTATATTCTCCGAAAGCGTGCCAGCGACTTCCTTCGGGTTGGCGTCTTCGCCGATACCAAGTAGGACAGGTTCACTCGCCGTGCGCCACTCCTCGAAGACTGCACGTCCTTGAGCGCGATACGTCTTAAATGCGTCATTCTCTAGGATGGCAACCTTGACCTGCTCCAGTGGTACGCGTACCTCACTGTAGCCAAAGCGTCCGTTGGGCTCGAAGAGCTCGTCGCGCAACATCGGAAAGGCGTCCCAATACCCCGAAAGTGCATCGATGTCGCGGTCGGGTATGCCGCCGTTCAGATGGGCGTCGAGATCGTGTAGGTCTTCAGGTTCGTCTGAGTCGATGTAGCGTGGGATATTCAGGTTGTAGTCGTTAGTGTCATCAGCTATCTCGTCCAGTGGAACCATGCGCGAAAACCCTGGAATCTCTATGCGCTCGTTGAATGCAGTCACAATCTTATAAATGTCTTGCTCACGCAATCGGTTCTTGTTGCCGTCCTTTATGAAGCCCTTGCTCGCGTCAATCATGAAGACGCCCTTCCGCTCAAAGGCATTCTCCTTGTCAACAACGACTATGCATGCGGGTATACCCGTGCCGTAGAACAAGTTCACTGGCAGTCCGACGATGCCCTTAATGAAGCCACGACGCACCAGGTTACGGCGAATATCAGCCTCCTTATTGCCTCGGAACAGCACACCGTGCGGCAGGATAATCGCACCCTTGCCCCTACTATTCAGCGACGTTAAAAGGTGCAAAAGAAAGGCGTAGTCCCCATTTCTGGGCGGCGGCGTTCCGTACTCGAATCTTCTGTATGGATCGTTGTCTACATTTACACCACTGGTCCATTCCTTAGTAGAGAAGGGCGGATTAGCAACGGCGAAATCGAACTTCTTCAGACCACCATCGTCAGATTTGAACAGCGGTATAGCAAGTGTATTGCCATGCTCGATCACGGCGGTGGGTCGGTCGTGGAGGACCATATTCATGCGAGCGAGGGCATAGGTGGCGTTGTCCATCTCTTGACCGAAGATAGAGATCCCACGCGGCGCTTCGTCGGCTGCTCTGATAAGGAGAGACCCCGAGCCGCAAGTGGGATCGTAAATGCTGTGGGTCATAGTTACATCGGGGCCAATGCCTACGACCTTCGCCATTATGCGTGAAACTTCGGCCGGTGTATAGAACTGTCCCTTGCTTTTGCCCGACTCAGTGGCGAAGTGCATCATCAGGTACTCATATGCATCGCCAAGGAGGTCATCGCCACCTGCTCGATTTGTGCTGAAGTCCAAGCCCTCAAATATGGCAACCAGGCTGCTCAGCCGTTCCTGCATCTCGCGGCCCGAGCCAAGCATGGAGTTGTCGTTGAAATCGGCCTGGTCTATAACACCCTGTAGTTCATTAGCTTCGGCGAGCTTCCTAATAACCGGATTAATTTTGTCGCCAATGTCGGTTCTACCCTTTAATGCCGCAATATCTGAGAAGCTTCCGCCCTCGGGTACCATTATTAGGGAACCGCGGTCGTTCTTCGCTTTGTCGGAAACATATTTCACGAACAACAGCGTCAGAATGTAATTCTTATACTGCGATGCGTCCATGCCGCCGCGAAGAGCGTCGCAACTGGCCCAAAGTGACGAGTAGATTTGAGACTTCTTCATTGCCATCGTGAGGGACTTTCTCCTGGGAAGCAGGTTGAATCCGTAGGACTGACGTTCATACGTACTGCAGATCTGTGGATACAAGGATTTTGCTAGCAAAACATAGTCCTGTCAATAGTACGCGCTGGTAGGTGTCCCAAGCAATTCTCGATACTTCTTAGTCCGAATCCACCGAAGGGGAGGATAATATTTGTGAAGGCACTCCTTTCAATCTGGGATAATGGATGATTCAAACTCCCGCCCGGCGCCAGTGGTCAGACAGTCCCCCGGTCTGGCTGGCCGCGCCCTTCAGCCACCTGAACCCGGATGTCAGCCGGCGCAGGCTCGATGAGGGGAACAGATACGCATTCGGCCTGCTCAGGCACGGCACTCCCACATTCCCTCCCCTATCCCAGAGCGCACAACTTCGAACCGAGCGCAAACAACCTGCATCTTGTCATCGCCTCCTGCCCCGACCGCGCCCGCTACGCCGTCCTCTGTTGGGATCGCGCTTGTAGCCACATCGGACCGAGGAGAAGCTCTCGCTGCAGGCAAAGAAGGGACCGTATGGCCCCTTCCTTCGAACCAGGACCCCGAACCCGCACTGTGGACACGCGGCGGGAGGGCTCTTGCATCCGGAGTTGGTGCAGGAGGACTGTCCTTTCTCAGCGATTATGACGTATCCGTGCCCGCAGCCGGAGCAGATGGGCGCGATACAGCCGCACTCCTGCCCGCGGGAGCATCTCAGACTCCGTCCATGGCGCGCCGGAACGAGCTTGCCCCCGCCGCACCTCGGACACTCAGGGGCGAACTCGCCTATCTGACGCAGCCCCTTCGACTCCTTGAGCAGCTCCGTAACGAACGGCGAAGGATGTCGCTCGTCGGTAACGAGGTACACGCCCCGCCTAGCGCGCGTCAGGGCGACGTAGAACAGCCGCCTTTCCTCGGCGAACGGATAGGCCGCCTCCCCGCTTGGAGGCAGGGCCAGCGTCAGGAGCGGATCGTCCTCGACGCGGGACGGAAAGCCGTGGTAACGGTCGGTCAGGTCAAGGACGATTACGAAGTCCGCCTCGC
The DNA here is from genome assembly GCA_034420555.1 of Dehalococcoidia bacterium. Taxonomy (GTDB): domain Bacteria; phylum Chloroflexota; class Dehalococcoidia; order Lucifugimonadales; family UBA1123; genus VXRN01. Next base: position 16,247 of record DAOULF010000079.1, on the reverse strand, counting down.
GTCCCTTGGCCGCGTGAACGGTGCTGAATTCGATGCTCAGCGAGTCGTCGTCCGCTTCCTTCGGCAGGTGCTCCCTGCTGCGCCTGTACCGACCGAGCGCGAGGACGGAGCCGGTATCGCCCTTCAGGTGGTCCCTCATGTCCTGAAGGGCGGTCCTCAGCCCGCTCGCCGGGGTTCGGGCGGATACGACGGTTATGCCGTTGTCGCTGGCGATGCCGACCGAACGCAGCGGCCTCTGGGTCTGTTCGGGATTCCTCCTGACGAAGGCGGAGGACGGGTCGAGGATTCCATCTCCATAGCGAAACGTCCGGCTCAGGGTCCTCTCCTGTACGAAACCGAGGCGGTCGCCCGCGTTCCGCATGATTCCGACGTCGCTGCCGGCGAAGCGGTATATGGACTGCCAGTCGTCTCCAACGAGGAAGTAGGCCAGGCCGGGCCTCTTCAGCGAGGAGAGCAGGTTCATGCGACCTGCGGATATGTCCTGGAACTCGTCGACCAGGACGTAGCGGTACGAATGCTCCCATCCGCCGTCCGACACCAGGCGCGCGGCGCGGTTTATGAGGTCGTGAAAGTCCACCGCCCTCTCTTCCTTCAGCGCCGCCTCGTAACGAGCGCGGACCTGCTCGAACACGCCCAGGAATCTCCTGCCGCGCTCCTTGTCTCCCAGGCGTTCGACCCGCTCGGAGAGGACGTCCCCTGTAAGCTGTCTCTCCTTGACGTGGTTCAGAAACGTGGCGATTAGTCCCGCGAGCCAGGTGATGCGACGCTGGCCGAGCCTGTCGACCAGCGCCTCCACGGACCGGCGCTCGAATCCGACTCCCCTGCCCTCCAGGTTCTTCCTGAGCTCGGTGAGCAGCCTGTCCCGGCGGCTCTGCCAGCTGTAGGTCTCCACGAGAGTCGTGCCGCACTGTTGGTGTATGGACCGCTTCCACTCAACTCCCTGAAGGTAATTGGACCAGCCCTCGGGCGGCTGTCCGCTCTCGTCCAACGCGAAGTGCTCGATGTAGATGTCGTACTCGGGCAGATAGAAGTCCGGACGGTACTGGCTGTGCCGGCGATCCGCCGTCTCGACCGGGTAGTTTCTCTCGTACCGGAAGCGAACGCCGTATTCGGTGAGGTGGTTGGCGATGAGCAGCTCCTCGAAGCTCCTGACCCTATCGCCGCTCAGCGCCCTGAGCTCCACCTGGCGGACGTATTCGTCGTACTCGGCTGGAGTCTTGAAAGAGAAGGCCGAGCGGTATGAGGACTGGTGGTTCGCTATGAACTCGAGTACCTCCCTTGCCTGGTCGGGATCGCGCAGGAGCGACTTCAGGATGCCGTCGAAGGCGCGGAGCGACGTGTAAGCGTCGCCGGCGAGTCTCGAAATAGACGGCGCCAGGTTGTCGGCCTCGGCCCGGAAGCGCTGCGTCCTTGACGCGCGGCAGGATGTTTCGCATGTAGGCGTCATTGCTCCTTCCACGCGCATCCTCGAAGGCAGGGCGGTCTTCCAGAGGAGACAGGCAATCCAGCAGCCGTGCTTCGGAGGCGCCGAGGCTCCTGCGGACCTCTCTCCCAAGTCCCCTCAGACCTGTCTGAAGGGATGCGTACAGCTTCTCTCCCTCGGAGTGGCGGGTGTAGCGTGCATCAGTGAGAGTTCGGGATACGGACTCCACGAGAGCCGACAGGGGCTCCCTGACCGTCAAGGCGTACCTGGCGGCCTCGTCGCGACACCTGGCGAGTATCTTCCGGGCATCCTCGTGAGCCAGTCCGCCGACCGAGTATGAGGAACCTTCGGTCATCCTGATAGAGATGCCGCTCCACAGCAGCCCCCGCTCGAGCGCGATGTCGTCCAGTTCATCGACCGGAAGTTCGGCGGTGGTTATTCCGGATGTGTCCTGGATGAGTATGGCGCGCTCGGACACTTCGATCCGTGATTTGCGGGGAGCGGTCAGGCAATGGAGCCTGGAACTTTCGGCGGCAACTGTCGCGGGATCGTATAGAGCGGGGTCATACATGCGAGTTCAGATTAAGTTCGAGGCGCCGTGCGCCGTGTTTGAAAGCGGCCTGGATGGTATCACGCCTCTTTTCGGTAGGCTAAGCGGCGCTGAAGTCTGTGTTCGGGCATCCGACAGGAAGACTACTGAGGCATCCCGCTACTCTCTGCCCTTCTATGTGTGGCATAGTGACCTCCAGCCCTTCAGGGAAATGGAGTCATCACATGGCGGACTTCGGAACTGTTCAGAACGTAGACCTCAGTGAAGTGTGGCCGCACGAATTGGACTTCTCAAGATGGCTGGCCGAGAACATAGATGTCCTGAACCAGCAGATAGTGTTCGATATAGACCCGAAGTCCGTCCGACAGGAAGTGTCCGCATGGAACGGGACTCCACGCGTGGACCTGCTATGCAACGCCACATTTCCCGGATCCGACGAAGCTCTTCCCGTCGTCATCGAGAATCAACTGTACGCCGCCGACGGCGACCACCTGTCCGGTCTGATCCAGTACATCGTTGCGTTCGAGGCCCGGGGCGCGGTGTGGATAGCCAGCGACGCCAGTTCGGGCTATATGCGGGTGGTGGGATGGCTGAACGACGAGACCAGCATCATGGCCTACCTGTTCACCGTAGAAGTCATCAGGGTGGATGACTCCAGGCCAGTTCCACGGTTTGTCAGAAGGGTCGGGCCGGACCCCTCCCTGACGCGTGAGGGCGGTGGACGGTCCACCAGTCCTGAGCGGTCCCAGAGATACAGGGACTGGTGGGGGCGCGTTCTTCCAGTCTTGGCGCGAGAGTGCGCCGAATTCGGCATCTGGAAGGATGATCTTCGTCCCAGGGCGGAGGATATGAGAACCGAAATTTTGCGCGACGATATGCCTATAGGGTTCTACGTCCGGGTGATGGAGAATGACTCCAGGGCGGGTATATGGCTTTCCGGGAGCACGGACTGGCGCGCTCACTCAGAATACTACTTCGACCGTCTTTTGGAGATGAAGGATGACCTGGAACAGTGCTTCGGTCAAGCTCTGAAGTGGGTACAGCGAGGCACTCAGCGGTACATCTATTGGGACAACCCAGGTTCTTATGGATTCTCCGGCGACGACCCTGCGAGCCAAACCAGAGAGGCCGAGGCCATAGCCAGCGCGATGAAAAGGCTCATCGCCGCAGTGAACACAGTGATGTCAGGTATTGAGCCATACCAGGATTCGTAACTGTCACAGGTGCACCATTTGAGTTTCAGTAAAGGGCGTCAATCACACCTGAGCCACTGTGCAAGGGGCGACACCCCGGTGAACGTTGAATCTGTCTCTAAACCTCGGAAACAACTCCCGGCAACTGCGAGACGAGTTCTTCAAGGTCCGGCACCGAACGCGCCTCGTTCGCCCTGACGAACAGCAGCTTCACGTCCTTCACCTCCATTCCGGTCGCTGTCGCTACGGCCGAAGCATAAGCCGCACCCTGCCATTTATAAAGGTCCATCTTGGCTGACAGGGCTCCGGCATTCGGAACGTAGTCGGACTTGTGGTCCACGATCACCAGCTTGCCGTCGTGGTCCTGGTAGAGCAGGTCGATTATTCCCTCGATGACAACACGGCCGCGAGCAGTCTCTATCTGTCCCGCGACTGGGATTTCCGACCACAAACGCGAGGCCCTGAACGCTGCTTCCACGGCAGGATGTCGCAGTGCCTGGTTTGCCAGTGCAACCAACTCGACCCGGCTGGAAGACACGCCGTGCGCAGCAGCATAGGTCTCCGCCAAGCTATCGATAACGTCGCCAACGTTCGGGAGAACGTCATCAATCGTGGAACCTTCGCCGAGCGGCAGGTATTCCGATAGCATCTCCACAACCTCCTGAAGCACGGCATGGAGCGCGCTGCCGAACGCGGTCCCTCCCCGTCCGCGGATGATCGAGTGTTCCTCCCCCGGCTCGGAGTCCTTGTCCTCTATCTCCTCTGTATCAGCGACGCTCCCGGCGGTCCTTGCCAGTTGGGTTGCGGTCACCGCTGAAGGAAGCGATCTCTCCCTGATGACACGGTTCCGTTCACCGATCCAGGCATCAGGGTCGTAGACATCGACATCTATCGAGTCGGGCGCATCAGGTATCAATTTCAGATTGTCATCCGCATGGGCAGATGCTCCTTCGTAAAGCCCCTCTAACTGCGGCAAGTGTTCTTCGATTTGAGACGTTACGCCCTTCGACTGGTGGTTGCCCGGGGTAGTGGACCTGTACATGCTGATGAAGAGATGGTCGCGCGCCCGAGTTGTGGCCACATACGCGAGACGGACCTGCTCCGCCCCGCCGTGGGCATCTTCTATCTCCTGCAATCCAGAGTAGCCCTGGGACGCAATCGAGCCCAGTTTCACCTCGGCCATGTCCGTATCAGTGTCGAAGAACAGGGGCTTGTCGTTCCGCCTGGGGTCCTGGGCAAGACCCAGGACGAACACCACCGGAAACTCCAGGCCCTTGGAGGCGTGCATCGTCATTATCCTGACCGCATCGTCGTCGGTGTCTGGAACGACCACCTCCGCTATCCGGGCGCGCTCCTCCTGCTGTAGCTCCACCCACTGGATGAACTGGTAGAGATTCAGAGGCTGGGCGTCAGGACTGACCATACGCCCGAATTCAAGCGTTCTTGCCTGCTCGGTGAGGAAGCGCCGCCGGCGCCAGGTCTCCCTCGGCCTGCTCTCAGCGAGGTCGAGCTCATCAAGCCGCCGCTCCAGTATGAACTCGGCTATCAGCCGGGATACGCCCGCGGTCTGGCGCATCTCGTTGAACTCTCGCAGCTTGAGAAGTCCCGAGCGCACGCTCGACAGCGAAATGTCGCCGGCCAGGTCCTGCCGACGTGTCTCGCTATTCTCGTTGGACAGCGTCCTGTCCCCGAGTAGAGATGACCTGTAGTTCCAGGGACCGTGGGCGTCGCGCCAGCGGAGCAAATCCAGGTCTGAGCAGGCGAACGCGGGGGAGCGCAGCGCCGCCACGACGGACACCTCGTCCGAGGGGTCGTCGATGGCGCGCAGGCAGTTCAGCAGGTCGCGCACCTCCTGCGTGTCGAACAGCAGTGAGCCCCCTTCGATCCTGTACGGGATCCCGGCGATCTCCAGCTGTCGAGTGAGCACATTCAAGCCTGTCCTCGACCGGACCAGGATGCAGATGTCCTGACGCTTAGCTTTCCTGACCTGCCCGAGACCTTTGTCATAGACCTTCAGGCCCTCGTCCCCTGCTATCGCGGACACGATGATGTTGGCCAGGCGCTGTGCCTCCCGTCTTCGGGTTGGGTCGGCAGCCAACTCCACCGGCCCTCCAAGGAACTGCACTGAAGCTTCTATATCCTCGTTCTGAATCCCACCATTGGGCGTGAGCGCCGAGTATTGCGCCTGGATGCCAGGGTCATATTCCATGAGCCCGCACTCGCCGAACGCCGCGTTCACCCAGTCCAGCAGCGGCTCCTGGGAGCGGCGGTTCTCACTGAGCGACAGCGGCACGAGTTGGCCGCCGTCCTTCACGGTCTGCGTAACGCCCATGTCAGCGCCGCGGAAGCGGTAGATCGCCTGCTTGTCGTCGCCCACGACGAACAGCTTTCCGGGAGAGAGCGGGAGCGTGTGCCATGGACAGCCCTTCGCGTCCGCATCCGGCTCGGCGGCCAGGTAGAACGCGATCTCGGCCTGCAGGGGATCGGTGTCCTGGAACTCGTCGATGAGGATGTGGGAGTAGCGTCCCTGGAAATAAGAACGCGTGGCGGGGTTGTCTCTGAGCATATTCCGCGCCCACACCAGCAGGTCCCTGAAGTTCGCCTCTCCGTCGGACCTACGAACGGACTCGCACTCGCGAGCGAACCGGACCAGCTCGTTGAGTAGCGGAGCGAGCGGGGCGAACTTGACCGCAGCCTGGAGGGCCTCGCCAGCCACCCGAAACTCGTCCCTGACTTCCTTCGGGGTCATGCCCCAGTTGCGCCCGGATCCCACATTCCCCCTGTAGTCGACACGGGCGCCCGTCTCCAGCACACCTACTGCGGCGACTGGATCGTCTGCCACCTCACCCACCGCTTCCACTGTCTGGAGCGCGCCGAGTAGCTGCTCATAGAGCCTGTCGGAGGTATTCAGGCATTCCTCTGCCAGCCCGTTGAGCGTCTCCAGTGTGGTCGCGACGACGCTCCCCAGACCGCTCTCCACTATCTCATCGCCGCCGGGAAATCTGTGCAGGTCCTCGGCTATTGCCTGGGCGACGGTCTTCCACTTCCCTATGTCAATTTCGGATACCGCCAGGTACCGCAGGGAGGCTGCGAGTTCCGTCGAAATGCCGGCGTTACGGGCAAGGGTGGTCTCCAGCCACCCATCCCATCGCTCGTTGAATCGCTCGGAGTCGTCTATCTCATCGAGGTTTCTCCAGCCCGGCGGAAGACCGGCGTCGAGCGGACGTTCGCGCAGCAGCTGGGCGGCGAAGCTGTGAATGGTCTGCACCGATGCCTCGTCGAGCTCCGAGACGGCGCGCTCCAGACGCTTCCTATCCTCGTCGGTAAGGTCCTCAGCAAGCATGTCCTGGTCGTTCTGGGGATTGCTCGCATCGAGTAGCTGTTCCAGGCGGGAGCGAACCCGCTCGGAGAGTTCGGCAGCGGCGGCCTCGGTGAACGTTATCGCGACGATGTCCCGCATCCGCGCGCCGCTCTTTACCAGCGCCACGACGCGGCTGACAAGCGCGTATGTCTTGCCCGTGCCGGCTCCTGCCTCGATGATGAGGTTGGCGGACAGGTCGCTCACGATCCTGTGAAGGGTCTGTTCGTCAGCCGTCTTCATATTCGTCGTCCATCATGGATGCCTTGTTGCCCAGCCTGTTGAACGGCATTGCGGCGGGGTCCGCCCTGCCTTTGCGCTCCCATATCTGGCGCTTGCGCGCCGGGCATAGCTGCTTGAAGTCGCAGTAGTTGCAGTTCCCGCCCCACTCGTCGCCGTCGCTCTGCTCCGGGGTCGCGGGGAACACACCCTGCCGCACCATTCCCATGATGAGCCCAAGGGTCTCACGGAAATTCTCCCTGTCTTCCTCGGTGTATGTTCCGACGTCGTGAATGTACCTGTCATGAAGCGGGAAGCAGTAAGAAGCGGAGACCGGCCTGCCCGGGTACATGACCTGGGCCGCCTCAAGGTACACTGGAAGCTGTAGCGCTCGACCGTTGGCGATGCTGCGATCCGGTTCTCCCCCGCCACTCTTCTCCCGGTAGTAGTCAGGCTTGCCGGTCTTGAAGTCGCGCACCCTCACCTCGTCTCCAAGCACGTCCAACCGGTCTATCTTCCCGCGGAAGTGGACATCGCCGAAGCCATCGAGCTCGATGGATGCTTCACCCGTTCCAGCGTCCCCGCCAAATTCGACCTCCGCGTCAGAGCTCTCCAGTGTCCCGCCGAGCCACGCGCTCTCGACTGCGAGGAACTGCCTGAGCGCCTCACGAATCTTATCCCTCTGGATCTCCCACAGCAGATGGTATCCGGTCGCGCCTCGCGCTTCAGTGTTGTCGAACTCCTCCTCCGCAATTGCAAGCAATTCTTCTTCGGTCGTGCCCTCGTCTTTCACGAAGCGCTCGAGTATCCTGTGAACCAGCAGCCCTCGGTCCATGTTGGATAGCTCGCCGTCGTCGTCCTCAGCAGGGGCCGAGATGCCCAGTACCCTTCCGAGAAAGTACCTGTATGGACAGTTGGCGAGCGTTTCGAGCGCGCTTGGGGATATGGGGCTTCCCGCCGTGCCAGCATTTTCGAGTTGGGGACTCTCAGGACTGACCAGGCCGTCCCATTTGGACAGAAGGTCGCCCGAGCGAGCATCGCCGGCGCTGAGGGCGTTGACCATCCTCGGATCGCCGGATATGGCGGGATGATGCTCTACGTGTTCAGGCCGTAGGCCGATCATGTGTGACTGGTTGTAATCAGAGGAGTCCGCAGGCATCATGCGCGAGCCAGCCACCTGCCTAAGCCCTGCTTCCCTTGAGGGGACGAAGCTAAGCCAAGACTTGCTATCAACGTCTTGGGTGATGGTCTCGTAGGTCAGGCGCTCGTCGGCGCCGGCGTTCTCGTGAAGAGTGTTCGCCGCCTCTATGAGCCACCTCGACGGATAGGACGCGGCGCGCTCCGCGGTCGCCGCAGGCCAGCTCAGTACCGCGCTATCGGCGGAAGCGATGGCGGATAGGAAGTCGAAGCGCTCCAGGGCCATCTCCCGTCGCGCTCTCGACGCGCTTGATCCGAGCCACGGGCTGGTCGCCGCGCGCGGTGGGAACTGCTTTTCGACCATGCCGACAACGTACACCCTGGCGTAGTCCGCACCCGCTATCCCCGCGGGAGGACCCAGGTACACTCCGCTTCCCACCGGCCTTCCCCTGTCCGAGACAGGGATCTGAAGGCCCTCCTGCACCACCTGTCTCAGTTCCTGGGCGTCGAAGGACATGTCCCACTCATCGAGCCCTTCCAGGCTGTCAAGGAACTCCTCGATGCGTCGCCGGTCCTCGAGCGACTCGGCCCTCACCGCCCAGCGGTAGGATATGAGAAGATGTTTGAGCTTCGCGGACGCTGATCGCCAGGTTCCGCCGGTATCAACCAGGTCGCTGATGGAGCGGGAAAGAGCATGCATGAATTGACCGAGTTCGGTCGCCCGGCGACTTTCTTCTTGAACGCGGTCAGGGATTGGCTCTTCGCGCTCCCGGTAGCGCGCTTTCTCAGAGCTGATATGAGCCTCGAGGCGGCCTTCCCACATCTCGGGCGGACCTCCTGCCCTTGACTGCCTGGCCATTCTCGCCCACTGGGAAGCGGGGACTAGCTGCGACGAGGGGCCGTCCTCTGCCGACAGGTTCGTATTCCGGATGGGTGTCGAATTTATCCACTCGATGAACCGCTCCCGCTCGACGGCTCCATCCCCGCCCAGGTTGGCCGCCATGTCCACGAGGCCCAGCAGGAGCAGGCCGGACGGCGTGTTCGCCAGGGTCCGGCGCTCGGTTCCGGAATAAGGTATTCCCGCGAAGTCCAACGCCTGCCGGAGCAGGCTGGCGTAAGGGTTGTCCTGTCTGTATATGACGGCGGTCCTGTGGAAGGGAAGATCGTCCGCAACGATGGACCGGACTACAGTCCTGACCTCTTCCTCGGGGTCGGGCGCGGCGACTATGGACAGGCTGTCGTCTTCCGCAAGGCGCTGAAGCGGTACCGAAACAGCAGGGGCGGGAATGTCCTGATCGGTCAGTCGAAGCAGCAGGTCACGCGCCGGCAAGTCGGATTCTTCGTCCCCTGTAAGGCCGAGGAGAACATCGCACTTGGATAGCTCCAGCAGGGCGTTTGCCAGTTGAAGGTCACCCTCCGACAGTCGCCTGGGCAGGTAGTAGATGACCTGGGGCAGTCGGCCCGGTTCGTGATGTCCCTCGGAGACGGCCCTCGCCGCCATTTCCGAGAATTCTGCCGGTGTGTAGTAGCCTTTCCGGTGGACCAGGTCGAGGAATTCCTTCAGGAGACGCTCCACGAGCGTGTTCATATCGCTGCCGTCCCCGTCGTCGGGGTCTTGCATCGCCGCAGGTTCCTGCATCTGCCTGAACGCGGCGGCCAGCGAGTTTCGCATTAGGCGCGCGCCCTGCGAGTCGAAGCCGTATCGCCTCACGCTGTCTTCCGCTACCGTCCTCACAGCCTGGCGCTCCAGGAGTCTGGTGAGCGGTTTCAGGGCGCGAGAGCGCAGGATGGGAGCAGCGAGCTCGGCGGCGAGACGGCGGCCGGTCTGCACGGTCACGTTCATCATGCCGGACGCGCCCAGGTAATGGCGCAACGCAGTCGCCACGTCGAAGTGGTCGGCCACTACTACTACCCTTGAGAAGGGATCTTGTGCCTGGGCACTGCTGATTGCGCTCTGAAGTTCAGAGAGGCTTGAATCACCGACGCTGCACAGCTTTATGAGCGAAGTTTCCTGAGTCATAGACATATGAGGATAGCAGATAATACCATCCACTTCTCAAGATGTGAGTGCGGTAGTTCTATCTGTCCAATGCTACCCTTCTCCTTCGTCGACATTGGGATTCTACCTTGCAGGAGTATTACGATGGACCACAAGTTTAAAGCCTTATTCAGTGACGTTACGCACCATCCCGATTTCGTCGTTGGCAAGAGTGACCAGCGACAATCAGAATCACCACTATGAACGAAGTCCGAGCAGGAAGATGATTCTCGCGCTGAATCCATCACCGTTCCGCAGTGAACACCTACCGGAATCCGTAGATTCTGCATTCCAGGGGACTTGGGACGCATAGGAGTGGTGGCCTAGAGGTTCTCTAGGGAATACGGCCCCTGCCGAAGTCTCTGCCGAACAGCCGCCTCCAGATTACTATCGAGTCTTCGATTGAAGAGGAGGCGAGAGCTTCTGTCGCAATCCGTGCATGTGAGTGGACTCTTTCCCTGAAAAGAGCGTATCTCTGCTGGTCCCAATGCCGATTGAAGTCTTCCGAACGGAGAGCCGGATTCCTGATCATGGGCATATTCTGATGTCCTTGGAGATAGCTGTCCATCCTCGTGAGCACCGTGGTCAGAGTGTTCGCCACCGTTCTCACCGCCTCGGTATTCCGATCCGTGCGACGGATGGCATTCCCGCAGAGGGTCGTCAGCAGAATGGACTTGGCGACGTAGTTTCCCTGGCGGTCCCGCAGGTACTTGAGCAGTCTCACAACCCGTTTCAGATTCACCTTGGTAATTCTACTCTTATCAGAAAACCAATTCCGGTATCCCGGACCGTCCGTCTCCTCCAATACATTTTCCGCTCGGTTGCAGATGAAGTGTCTCCTCTCTTTGGCGATCCGTGGGACTACGTCGAGGTGGAAGTTCCTGGCATATTCCATAGTGACGCAGCGGGTATGAATCTTCAGCTTGCCGGCGAAGTTTGGATTTCTCCCAAGCGTGTCGCAAAGCGCGCTCAAGTAATCGTCGGGATTCCAATTGGACATGGGATTCATCACAATCTGGATGTCGGCGTCGTACTCGTCGTCTTCCTTCACGGGCTTGACAAGGGTGTCCAGCCCGTAAGATCCCTGCCTGTCGATAGACTGGTAGCCTGTCAGATTGGCCTTGAGGTATCGATTGACATCCCTCACGCTAACTTGCAAGCGGCGCAGTCTGCTCTGAGGCAGGTTCACTTCATCTCTCAGAAATTCGCGGAACTGACGATTGTTCTTGGTCATTTTCGAGCGTTCCTTCGGCTATGCGAGCGGAGTGAACGGCGGCGCGGGACTGGTAAGGAACATTCGGGCGATTCGCTCCCCCCAATGCCGTGCGACTTCCATGGCCTCAGCAGGAAGAAGGGTCTTCGCCATTTCCCAGTCGTCCAGGCCGATGGGATCACTCCCTTCAGCCCTGTCGAGCCTGATCAGGCAATCTCTTCCGATCAGAAGACCTACCTGGTTGATGGCCGTGACCGACTGGAGTTGCATGGCGACGTCAATGATGCTGCGCCAGTGTATCTTGCCGGAATTTTCGGCCTGTGCCCGGCTGATCCGGAACTGATTCTGACCGCAACCGATACTGAGTATCCTCACGTTCTCCGTTCCTAATGTGAAGCAGGAGAGCGCTTCCACCAAGGCTGTCATAGTGGGATTGTTGGCCCAGATCCCCCCATCGAGAAACGTGTATCCCTGTTCCACAAAGGGGGTGAAGTAAGTCGGGGCGGCTGAGGTCGCCGCGGCCACGGAGTTCATTCGCGCATCACCGTCGATGATGTAGTCGGGATGGTGAGGTGTCTTGAATACCCAGACCTCTCCGTTCCGTCCCTCCGTCGAAGGGACCAGGAGCCGATACTTCGAGTCTCGCAAGGTCTTGTCTCCAAGTCTCTTTTCGAGGAGTTCGTCCAGGGGAGCACGGTCATACTGGGCAGACACCCATCTCTTGGCCTGTCCCCACAGTCCCTTCTTCCGAGACGGAAATACCCGATACCCCTCGTCGAGATACATGTCAAGCATGTCACGCGCGGACAGACCGGCCCCGAGGCCAAGTGCCAGGATCCCTCCGGTCGAAGTGCCGGCTATCAGGTCAAAGTATTGCCCGACCGATTGCCCGTCGAGGTACTCCCGCTCAACAAATGCAAGAATCGCCGCGGGGAAAATACCCCTGATACCGCCACCGTCCAAGGAAAGGATTCTGAAAGGCAGGTTGTTTTCCCAACACACAGGGACTCGCCGATCATGGCGAACATCCTGCATTCGACTATCAGGATACCGTCTGTTCATATCCTCGAACCCAGAAGACTATTTCGACTTCCCGCGCCGTCGTCGTCGAACCATATTGTATCGAGATGTGCAGCGACGTTCCGTACTAGGCGACTGCAGAACGGCGGCACACAGTCAGTCAACGGATTCAGATAGAGAGACACTTCCTGCAGGTCACCTCCTCGAATAACCCGGCTGTCCTGCCCCTGGCGCCGCAGACCGGCTTGCCATCCCACATATCTCCTGCGTGTACCACACTTCTCCTGGTTGTTTTCCTTCCCGAGGACGACGAGGCACTCCTTCTGGATTCCGATGAGGCGGGAGCTTCGGTGAATTTCCTTTGGGGGATAGCCCTTCCAGGAAGAACCTGGGTCTGCGGGACGCCCGCACTCTTGTACTTTCGGCGGAACTCCCTATCAGTCAAAGCCCCCTTGCGCGTGTTGCATGTGCGACAGAGCAACTGGAAGTTACTCTTTCGATTCGATCCGCCGCGAGAGACTGGATTCTTGTGGTCCAAGTCGAACAGGTCCCTTCGGACCTTACTGCCGCAGTACATACATCGGCCCTTTTGCTTCTTTATCAGTTCATCCGTAAGGGCCTTCTTATACAGTGGGTCGAGCGACACTCTCTTATTCTTGGGTTTCTCCTCTTCGAAGAAATCGAAAAAGCACATGATTGCTGTTCTTCTCCATCAAGTACCATGCCGTTTACCAGATTCCACAACCGGATGCGAAGCACCCATCCGAGAACTTGGCCCAATATAATCCCTAAAATCAGTTATCGCAATCAGTACCCTTGAGATCCAGATCCTGACCGTACACTGGAATCTGCCCTCCAATCCCGTTGACCTGGAGCAGCGAGAGGGACGCGTTCACCGCTACCACGGCCACGCCGTGAGGAAGAACATCGCGCAGGCCGTAGGTCCCAAGGTGCTCGAGCGGGTCCGGGGCGCGGCGGCGGGCGGTAGCTATCTGAACCCATGGAAGGCTGCATACCAGATCGCGAATAGCAGATATGAAGGTGAGGGCGGCCTCGTTCCCAATTGGGTGTTTACTGAAGGGAACGCCCGCATACAGCGCCACGCGCCGGTGCTGCCGCTGTCCAGGGACGAACACAGGTTGGAGGCGCTCCGGCGAACGCTTGCGGTTTACCGCATGGTCTTCGGTCAGCCTCGACAGGACGACTTTCCGGAGTTCATCCTTCGGGAAGTCCCACCGGAACATCAGGATGCACTTGCGGCGGCTTTGACCATCGACCTGCGGCCACAAGACAGTAGATAAATGGGCCCATCATCGTGCTCTGAACGACACAGGTTTCGAGTTTCACTTCCTGCACGGGGCTCCTCGTACACGCGGGGAAAGACCCGTTTCTCTCTATCATCTCCCGCACCCTCACTGAAGGGAGCGTCGTCGTATGGACGGCAACGAGCAACTGAAGCGATCCATTTGATGACTCACGCGCCGCTCTGTCGCAAGTTTGTCGCAAGTTTGTCGCAAGATCAAGGAACCAATTCCGATGGAACGTACTCCACTCCGGACGTCTGCCCTCGACGAAGGATTAAGCCCTTCTCGACTAGTGTTCTGAGATCTCTCTGAAGCGTCCTGCGAGATGTCTCCGGGTAGAGGGCCTCGAAGTCCGCAATTGTCAAGCGGCCATGCTCCAATATGTACTCAAACGATCGAGTCTGCCTGTCTGTGAGGCCATGTCGACTTGCGAGAACGTCCTGCCGGATAGCTATCTCGCCTCTCTCCTTAACCTCGACGAGCTGCGTGGCTAGGCCAGTGGTGTAGTATTCTACCCAGCCGGTCATATCCATGTTCGACCGCCGGACTCCCTGGAGCGCACTGTAGAACGCCATCCGGTCACGGTCGTAGTATTCGCTGATGGCGAACAGACGCTTGAAGTCGTACCCTGCCCTGTAGAGCAGCAGAGTCGAAAGCAGACGCGAGGCGCGTCCGTTCCCGTCCAGAAAAGGGTGAATGTGCACGAGCTGGAACTGTGCGATACCACTCACGATCACCGGATGTATATCGGTCGGACGGTTCAGCTACGCGACAAGTTCGCGCATGAGGCCGGGCACGTCCCGGACCGGAGGTGGCGTGTAAATCGTCTCGCCGGTGGCGGAGTTGATTATGTAATTCTGAACTCGTCTGTACTCACCCGGCGCGGCGGAACCCCCACGCACACCTTCGACCAGACGCCTGTGTATCGCCAGAATCAGACCTTCAGTGATTGGCCCGCCGTCGTTGAGGTATTCGCTGACGTAATCGAAAGCCTCCCGGTAGTTGAGCAGTTCACGGGTGTCGTCGGGGTCTGCGCCCGGGACATCGCGGCCAGCCAGAATCTCGGCAGCATCCTCCACCGTGAGGCGCGTGCCCTCGATGTGGGTGGTGTGGTGGGCCTCCAGCAGGAATGCGCGAGACCTCATGGAGGCAACCCACTCGTCCGACAGGGTAGCGGCTTCCAGGAAACCACGGGCGCGCTCGATCTCAGTGAGAGCGGCGGCAACAGCGTTCGTTATGGTAAAGCGCGGCGAGAAACTCATCGTCCCAGGAAACCGAAGATGGAGCGTCTCCGTCGATTGATCGACTCCCCTATGAAGTCCTCGGTGAGTTTGCGATCAAGGACTATCTGGTCCGACACGCTCGCGGCATCGTCCATGATCCAGTTGGGGACCTCGTCCCGCATCTCGCGCAGGGAACGAGCGTCGACTCCAATGAGAAGGTTGTCCCCCGAGACCGTCCATTGTCCGACCGAGGGATGGCTGTCCCTGGTGTACCGGTCTCGACTGAGCAGCCCCTTCAGAATCCTCTCGGACCGCTCGTACGCGCGGCTCTGGTAGTTGCCTAGCGTCATGGGGGCGCACCATTCAGGGAGCGTCTGCCCTTCAGGAGCGTTCTCAGCGAATAAACGGCATAGTAGCGAGGAAGACAGATTCAGTACATCCATGTCCCCTTCCCCTGACCCAGGTTCCGCCTCGAGTCTCTCAGACATCCTGCGAAGATACTCCCTGTAGAAGGATGTGGTGAGGTCGTTCTGTATTCGTGAAACTGACGCCTGCAGCCTCTCGTGGGCCTCGGGGTTATTGCCAGGCAGAGATGTCCTCGTGTAGATCATGAGACTGCGCTTGACTATCTCCTCCTTGAATCGCTTGGTGTCCCTGTTCATCAGCAGGGTGATGCAGGGATACTCGGCGCCATGCGAGATTTCACCGTCCTTGACTACCTCCTCTGAATACTGCCTGAAGCGGTTTGTCGAGACATCGTCGAATATCATCGGATGTCTTCTGAATTCCTGGCGGAGACCTCTCACCCTGCCGGGTGTGAAGGCGTTGTTGGGCACGAAGCTCTTCTTGCCGTATCCGAACATCGAGATCATCAGCGTGTCCACAAGGCTGCTCTTGCCGCAGTTGCTCTGTCCGTACAGTATGGCGAACATGGGCTGGCTGAAGTTGAAGTTGCCCTGCCTCAGGCTCCTGTTCCGCAGACCGCACAGGAAGGGCGAGAAGTAGAACCAGGACATGAACGTGAAATAGTCGGTCTGGAGACGCTTCACGTCCCCCACGAAGTCACCGCGGTAGTTGTTGAAGAACTCCGTCAGCAGCGCGGCGTCACTCCTCACATCAGCGGGGTCGGCCCGAAGATCGAGAGTGGTATCCATGTGGACGAACTCTCCATGGTTGTAGGAGAGCGACGGGAGCTGGACATTCTCCTGTTCATCTTCGGGACGCGCGACCGGCATCCTCCCTACCTGCCTGACCCTGGTGGGGGTTATGGTGATGTGGTCGGCGTTACCGTTGCGGTCGCGCTGGAAGTCCGAGAGCGCCGCCCTCTCCACGGTGGGTATCTTGTCGATGTCGACGAGTACGGAGGGCGTGCCGTACTTGGCTTCCTGGTCGGTTGGAGCCGGAACGTATATGGTCGTGTCGCTTCCGCTCTCCCGGACGTTCCTGAACAGTGGAGTCTCGTCTATCGGCAGCAGGTCAGCCGCGACTGTCTTCTCCCGGATAGGGACTTCAGTGGTCGCGGTCTCCAGAACCGCTTGGTACTGGTTCTCGAAGTATTTCCAGGCAATC
>DAOULF010000078.1:0-3834 GCA_034420555.1 Dehalococcoidia bacterium | reverse complement strand
GAGATGACGGGGTAATTCCATCCTCAGAAGGCAGTACCGGATGGCCCACGTGAAATGCCAGGGTGTGCCATACTCCGGTACGGGCGCCGAACTCAGGCCGCCCCTCGCCCCATCCGCCATCCTGTTCAGTATGAAGTCGTGACTGAACCCGAACGGCTCCAGTATCGCTTCCAGAGAAGGGTGCAGGACCATCTCCTCCAGGTCCTCGCCCACTCGCGCCTCCGCCGAATCGGGCGGATATCCCACTCCACGCATCGTCTTGGGGTACTTTCGGGATGCCATGACCTGGTGCGTGAGTTCATGCGCCACGTGATAGGCGAGGTCGTCGTCCGGCAGCGACATCCATCTTGGCTTGTAAGGGGCCGTCGCGTCCGCGCCCTGGTCGCCGAACACCGTACTGAGGCCATTCTCAATATCGTTCTCGGTGACCGTCAGTTCGGAGGAGAACTCCTCCCAGAACTCCGTGAATGAGTCGGCAAGTTCGCGTCCCAGGACTTTCATGCCCGCTCGCTTCCCACCGTCTGGACCGAGGGCGCTTCACTGAGTTCCGGTTTCTTCACCGTCAACATCAGCGCTGCCCCCATGAATGCCATAATGGCGAAGGTGAGGAATGGGACGAAATACGACTCTTGAAGGTCGTACATGAAACCCGCGAAAAGCGGAGCGAAGATCATAAGTATATTGTTCGGAACCTGGGACAGCCCCATGATCGTGGCGAACGCCTTCCGCCCGAAGTACTCGCCTCTGATTGCCGTCAGCAGGGGGATTCGACCGCCGAATCCGACGCCGTACAGCGCCGCGAACAGGAACGCCATCGCCGGCGTCTCCGCGAACGCTATGACCAGGATGGAGGTGGCCTGGAACATGAGAAATACGAACGTGACAATCGGCTTTGGAAACCGGTCGGCGATGTATCCCGCCAGGAACTGCGAAGGCAGCGCAATCAGGGTATAGAAAATCGGGATGAAAGCTGCGCCTGTCAGCGAAAATCCCATGTCCACCAGCTTTGGAGCCAGGTGCAGCGCCAGCGTTACAATCGAGATGCTCGACGACAGGTGTACGATAGTCAGCGCCCAGAATGCCCGCGTTCTCAGCGCCTGCCGCGCCGTGAACTCCGGCTCGCCGTCGTCGTTCGCCGCGCCCTGCGCGCTCCTGCCTGCGCCCGACTCGAAACCCCCGTCCGGTTGCAGTCCCATGTCCTCGGGACGGTTTCGCACCGCCTTCGCCACTGGCCCGATTATCACCAGCATAAATACGCCTATCGCGAACGTCGTCCACCGGAAGCCGTAGTTCTCTATGCCGAAAGCCAGCGGCCACACCATCAGCGCGCCAATGTGTACCCCCGACATGGCTGCCGCGATAGCCAGCGAGCGCTTCCGTATGAACCAGTTGTTCACCATGCTTATCATCGCCAGCCAGCCGCCAAGCCCCGAACCGAGCGTGATGAGCATGAACACGGCGTAGAACTCCCACAGGTTATTTACCTGGGAGAACAGGAGGAAACCAATACCCATGACTATGTAGCCGATGAGAATCATGCGCCGGTTGCCCAGCTTATCTATCAGCCACCCCTCTATGGGTCCCAGCACTGCCCCTTCCGCGCGGGCCAGCGCAAACGCGCCGGACATCTGGGTGCGCGTCCATCCGAACTGCCGCTCGAACGCGACCAGGAAAGTCCCCAGGCCCTGGAAGACGGTCAGCGCCATGAGCGACAGCATGAACACCGACAGGGCTACCAGTTTCCAGCCATAGAAGACGTTTCTATACGCGGAAATCGGGTTGAAGTCGGTCACTTGGCTCAGGTTTCTCACGCCCAGAATTCTAGCAGACTCACGCAGCCGAACGGCAGGGGATACTGATCGGGAAGATCGTGAATCCTACGCTTAGAATGTACCAGTGTCAGTGGCGGAGAAGTGACTCTGACATGGCGGCGTCGTTACCGACTACCCGTCCTCACGCCCTGTCCCGGAGTCGTCATCCTTGTTCTGGTCGTCCCCGGTATCGTTGCTTGGCCCAGTTGCCGACCTTGACGCCCTGCGCGCACTCCTGCTCATCTCCTCCAGACGCCGCTCCACAAGGAAATGTATCGTGCCTTCGGGATACTTCCCGTCCTCGCCTTTCTCACCGGCCTCCATTCCCGTAAGAACTTCGATGCCTTCGTCAATCTCGGAAACCGCGTAGATATGGAACGCTCCGTCGCGGACCGCATCGACAACCTCGGGTCTCAGCATAAGATTACGGACGTTGTCCCTGGGAATGACCACACCCTGTTCGCCGGTAAGGCCCTTGGCCTCGCACACGTCGAAGAAGCCCTCGATCTTGTGGGTTGCGCCTCCTATGGACTGGACTTCACCCGTCTGGTTCACCGAACCCGTGACCGCGATGCCCTGCCTTATCGGAACTTCCGAGAGAGCCGACAGCAGGGCATAGAGTTCCGTCGAGGATGCGCTGTCGCCATCAATGTTCCCGTATGTCTGCTCGAACGTCACGCTGGCCGACATGGACAACGGCCTCTGCCCGCCGTACTTGCCGTTCAGATAGCCCCTGAGAATCATGAATCCCTTGTTGTGGATGCGCCCACTCATACGGGTATCGCGTTCCACGTTCACTACCTGACCTCGGCCCACCGACACCCTGGCAGTTATCCTGCTGGGCCTGCCGAAGTTGTGGTCTCCCCTGAAGTACACGGCAAGCCCATTCACCTGCCCTGTGACGCAGCCCTCAGTGGATATGTGGACTGAGTCCAGTTCAATAGACTCCAGGATACGGTCTTCGACCATGCTCGCGCGGTATCTGCGTTCGTCTATGGCCTTTGTTACGTGCTCAGAAGCTACTCTGTCACACTTCGACTTGTCCGCCCAGTAGTCGGCCTCGCTCATGATGTCCGATATGCCCATGAAGCGAGTCGTTAGCTTTTCCTGGTCTTGTGTCAGGCGGCTCGAGTAGTCCACTATGGCCGCCACCGCGGTCTTGTCGAAGGGGCGCAGACCCTTCTCCGAGACCTGACCCGATACGAAGGCCGCGTACTTCCCAACGTTCTCCGCTGTCCGTTCCATTATCGTGTCGAATTCGGCTGTTACCTTGAAATATCGCCTGAAGTCCGGGTCCGCGCTCCGCAGTATCTGGAGAACCGACGGACTTCCCACCAGGACGATCTTGGCGCTCAGTGGAATTGGTTGTGGGCGTATTGAGGAAGTGGGAAATGCCGAGTACTGCTCGCCGATGTTCTCGATATGGATCTCGCCGCTTCTCAGCGTACGCTTCAGCGCATCCCAGGATAGCGGGTTGGAGAGCAACCCATTCGCCTGGAGAACCAGGTATCCACCGTTGGCGCAGTGCAGCGCGCCTGCCTTTATCATCGTGTGGTTGGTGGACATCATGCCCATGCTGGCGCGATAGTCAATGCGACCGAACAGATTGTAGTAGCTCGGATTATGCTCGAAAACTATGGGCGCGCCGTCGCATAGGGTATTATCCACTATGTCGTTCACCCGATACTTGGTAAAGAAATCGTCGTCATTGCCGGCCATCCCCCGTAGCGGCGCGAGTTCCTGGCGTTCCGGTTCGGGCTTGAACGCCTGGATGTTGGACACCATATCCGTCTCCACCCGGTCCAGGTACTCCGTCAACTCCTCGTGTTCTGCGTACTTGCCCTGAAGTTCGTCTATTATGGGCTTCAGCGTGAATCTTACGAATTCCGCGTCAACGTCGCGGCTGCGTGTGACGGCATCCCTGTTCAGTCTGCGGAATTCGGACATGGCGTGCATTATCGTGTGTTGAAGAGCGTCCGACCTGGCGCGAAGTTCTTCCTGCGCCTCTTTCGGAAGTTGGCTG
>DAOULF010000077.1:0-4539 GCA_034420555.1 Dehalococcoidia bacterium | reverse complement strand
GGCGGGACTTGGCTTTCAGATAACAGCGATTACGCTCGCTCCGGTGGCTATCACGGTGGCTATCATCGCGCGGGCGGCCAACCAGCCTGAGAATTACATCACCTGGGCGGTGTTCGCCGCCGTTGTGGTAAGCGGGACCGTTACCATCCTGCAAGCGGTGAGAGTGGGTCGCATCGGAGCGGGGCACATCCTGGTGATGGGAACGTCGGGGGCGTTCATCGGTGTCTGTATTACCGCGCTGGTGGAAGGCGGCCCCGCGACGCTGGCGAGCCTTGTGGTGGTCTCGTCGCTATTCCAGTTCCTGCTTTCGTCGCGGCTTTCCCTGCTGCGTCGGATAGTGACGCCCGTGGTGGCTGGCACGGTTCTGATGCTGATATCCGCGACCGTCATGCCGATACTGTTCGGTATGCTCACCGACGCACCCGAGGATACCGCGACGGCCGGGGCTCCTCTCACGGCGGCGGTCACACTTGTCGTGGTCATAGTGGCGTCGCTGCGCGCGCCGCGCTCGCTTCGGCTGTGGGCGCCGCTCATTGGAGTAGTAGTAGGCTGCGGAGTTTCGGCGGCGTTCGGGATGTACGACTTTCAGAGAGTGCTTGACGCGCCCTGGATAGGGTTTCCCGATGTTGGAGCGTGGCCCGGACTCAACCTGCCGACCGAGGCGTTCTGGACGCTGCTTCCGGCGTTCGTGGTCGTCACGTTAGTTGGGGCAATCGAGACTATCGGCGACAGCGTTGCGATTCAGCGGGTTTCGCGGCGGCGTCCGCGCGCGGCGGACTTCCGGCTGGTACAGGGCGCGCTGAACGCGGACGGGGTGGGCAACCTGCTGTCCGGGCTTGGAGGGACCGTTCCGAATACGACCTACTCGTCCAGCATATCGGTGGTCACCATCACCGGGATAGCGGCAAGGCGCGTGGGTGTATATACCGGGATATTCTTCATCCTGCTGGTGTTTTCCCCGAAGGTGGTGGCCGCCATCCTGGCTATTCCGAACGTGGTTGCGGCGGCTTATACGATGGTGCTGATAGCGCTCATCTTCGTGGAGGGGTTCAGAATAGTCGCGCGGGACGGGATAGACGCGCGCAAGGCGATGGTGGTGGGAATGTCCTTCTGGGTGGGCGTGGGCTTCGAGAACAAGGTCATCTTCTCCGACCTTCTGACCGGGCCTCTGGGAACGCTGCTGGGCAACGGCATGACCGCGGGTACCATCTGCGCGATACTGCTGACGCTGTTCCTGGAGTTCACCTCCCCACGTCGCCGGAGCGTGACCGTGGGCCTGGAACTTTCGTCGCTGCCGAGGATAGACGAGTTCCTGCGCGGGTTCGCGTCGAGGATAGGCTGGAACGAGTCCTCGACCGACCGGCTGCGCTCGGCGGGCGAGGAGACCCTGTCGAGCCTGCTGCAAACCGACGCCGACGGAGGCGCGGACGGACGACGGCTGAGAGTCAGCGCGCGCCTCAACGAGGACGTGGTGGAGTTGGAATTTCTGGCCGCTTCCGAGGACAAGAACTTGGAGGACAGGCTGGCGCTGCTGTCGGAGCAGCCGGAGACACCGGACGAGCGCGAAATCTCGTTCCGCCTGCTGCGGCACTACGCATCTTCGGTGCATCATCGCCAGTACCACAACATGGACGTGGTCACCGTGCAGGTGGAAGGCTCTCGTTAGAGTCGGGGCTCGAACTTAATCGCGCCCTCACCCTAACCCTCTCCCAGAGGGAGAGGAGACTCTCGACTGATGTTCATAGTCGCTTTGCACGTTTGCCTACCCTTGTGAACCTAGAGGGAGAGGGGACTTTTGCAATTGTCTTCGGGCCTTTCCAACTTGCGATAGTCGGACAATATCAATATGCTTATAGCCGATTCTCGCCACGACAGCGAAGCCACTATGAGCATAGAAGAAGACCTCTCCCACTTCGAGCCCGACCGCGACTCGACCATCACGATAGGCGTGTTCGACGGCGTTCACCGGGGACACCGCCACCTCATAGGCAGACTCGTTCAGGAGGCGAGAAGCGCGGGCGCCCTGGCGGGTGTGCTGACCTTCAAGAATCATCCGATCACGATACTCAGGCCAGGCGCGAAGGCGCTCCTTCTGACCGACCTGGACGAGCGAGTCAGGCTTCTGAAAGAGCTTGGAGTTGATTTCGTCGTCCCGGTCAAGTTCGACCGCGAACTGGCGGGTTTGTCTTCGCGAGAATTCCTGCTCCACCTGTACGAAAAGCTGAGAATGCGCAGGCTGGTCGTCGGCCCGGACTTCGCCATGGGCAGGGACCGCGATGGTACTCTGGATACGCTTCCGGCGATAGGCGAGAGCATCGGCTTTACTTTTGAGGCCGTTGACCTTATGACCGACTCCGTTGGGGTGGTCAAGAGCACGACGATACGCAACAGCATCGCCGAGGGCGACGTATCGCGCGCCGCAAGGCTGCTCGGACGCAACTTCTCGATCAACGGAGTCGTCGGACATGGCGAGGAGCGCGGGCGCGAACTCGGATTCCCAACCGCGAATCTCGAACTCGCCCCGGGATTCATCTTCCCGGCAGACGGCATATACGCGACATGGGCGCACCTCGATTCAGGCTCATACATGGCGGCAACGAGCATAGGCATCCGCCCTACCTTTGACGACGGCGAGAACAGGACGATTGAAGCCTACCTTCTCGATTTCTCAGGATACATCTACGACCAGCCCCTCCGACTCGAATTCGTCCGGCGTCTGCGTGGTGAGGAGAAGTTCGACACCATAGAGGCGCTCCTGGCCCAGATGGATGAAGACGTGCGCCGGACCCGGGAGATACTGACAGGCTCCTAGGTCTCACATCTCGATTCCCACTTATGGGCGACCGCCTCCTAATTGCTCCTTCACGCGGGTAATCTGTCGCCGGTTACATTCTGACAGAGGATATTGCGCAGGCGGGCAGCCTCTCTCTTCAGACCTGCGCCAGGGCCGTATGACCAAACAGTACGACACCCTGTTTTCTATACGGTATATTGAATCTTTCCAAGAATAATAATATGATTCTTCTAGTCCTCGTCCTGTCTATCTTATCCACACTCTGCGCGGCGAACTCCTCTCACCGCCGTGGATGCAAATCGCCGATTGGCTCTTAGAATCAGCTTTACTATAAATCTCACCAGGGGGGTTAAATGCAGGCCTACTGTCTAAAATGTCGGGCACACCGTGATGTATCGAGCGCAGAGCAGGTTACGTTGAAAAATGGTCGTCCCGCCACACGTGGGAAGTGCTCAGTCTGTAGCGCGACCGTGTTCCGGATCGGCAAGGCGGAGTAACGCTCGTTTCCGCTATCATGAAGAACAGGAAGGGAGCGTATCAAACGCTCCCTTCCTGTTTGTGGGCAATATACGACATTTTACGCAGTCTGCATCCCTCCCCGGAGTAATACGACCCCTATGCGAATGACACGAGTTCTGGCAGCGGTGAGCGCGCTCGCCATTTTCTTCACCGCCGTGTCGCCGGCCTATGGGCACGCATTTGGGCAGCGTTACGACCTTCCCATCCCGCTCAGCTATTTCCTCATAGGCGCCGCAGCTACGGTCGCGCTGTCGTTCGTGGTGATCGGGATGTTCGTTCAGAAGGGTCGAGAGAGCTTTTCGTACCCGCGTCTGGACCTGCTTCGAGTTCCGGTGGTCGGCGCGATACTATCGAGCGGGGTCGCGGCCATAGTGGTCAGAGTCCTCTCTGTCGCGATCTTCCTGCTGCTCCTGCTGACCGGGTTCCTCGGGACCAACCGGCCCATAGACAATCTCTCTCCCACGTTCATCTGGATAATCTGGTGGGTGGGAATGGGCTATATAGCCGCGCTGATGGGCAACGTCTGGATATTCGTCAACCCCTGGAAGATAACCTTCGAGTGGTTCCAGAGAATCGGCAGACAATCCGAATCGGATGACGAGCCTCCCTTCCGCTATCCAGAAGGACTGGACGTGTGGCCCGCGCTGCTATTGTTCTTCCTGTTCGCCTGGTCCGAGAACGTATTCACGGGCGCGTTTCGTCCGTTCACGCTGTCAATCATGATCGTTCTCTACTCGATCATCACCTGGGTGGGCATGGCCGCGTTCGGAAAGCACACATGGCTCAGGCACGGCGAGGCGTTCACCGTTCTCTTCGGGCTGTTCGCGCGGTTCTCGCCCACCGAGGTCAGGGTCGAGGACAGGAGCGTGTGCGCCCGATGCGACTCCGAGTGCTCTCTGGAGCCCGAGTGCGTTGACTGCTACGGCTGCTACGAGCAGGCCGGGGCGGAGGGCAAACAACTGAACCTGCGCCCCTTCGCCGTGGGCCTGGCGGTCAAGCAGCATATCTCGGTAGCTATGGCGGCCTTCGTGATACTGACGCTTGCCACAGTCAGCTTCGACGGGTTCCAGGACACCGAATCCTGGGCTTCCTGGCGCGCCGACCTGCTGACGATCACGACGACGGACGTTGTGGACACGCTTGGCCTCTCCATCGCGCCGCTGCTGTTCGCTCTCGTCTATGTCGTGTTCTGCTGGGGCGTGAGGCTGATGTCCGGCGACCGCGGC
>DAOULF010000076.1:0-21127 GCA_034420555.1 Dehalococcoidia bacterium | reverse complement strand
ACCGCGTAAGACGGTGTCGCGTACAAATGTCGTGCGCAAGCACGATCCGGTCATCGCAGCCAATCTCGTCAATGACGCGCTTTATGGCGTCCAACCTCTGCCCGTCCGACGGCATATCCATGTCCGATAGCGGGTAGTGGCTCGTCTCATTTCCGAAAAGGTCCCACTCTAGGTAGCACCCCGTGGCGGCAAGCGACTCCAGCGTCTCGAACTTTGAGATGGTCCTGTCCAGGTGCCCCATGATCACTCGGCTAATGTCCGCGCCTGCCTCAGCCAGGACCTCGATTATCTCCAGCGGCGCAGTCTCGTACCGGCCCGGGTGTATCAGTATCGCCGCTCCCGTCTCCTGCTGAGCGACGGCGGACGCCCGCAGCGACTTCCTCTCATTCTCGGTAAGCGGCCAGGTGCATCCGACCTCCCCGATTATCCCCGCGCGCACTCCCGTCCCGTCAACGCCCTCCTCGATGTCCTCGATGATCTTGCGTGCCAGGTCGTCCTCGGTGCGCGAGTCCATGTCGTCGGGATGAACAATGTCCACGTAGAAGCCCGCCCCCATGATGACGTGTACGCCTGAGTCCCTGGACACCCGCGCCAGAGCCAGCGGGTCGCGCCCTATGCCAATCGTCGTCGCGTCCACAATCGTTCCGCCACCGACTCGTCTGAACAGCCGCGCCTCCTCGATTGCCACATCCTCTTCTACCACCCACAGGTTCTCGATGCTCGAATACTGGTTATACCCTACCCATCCCCTGTTCTGAAGCGTAATAGGCTCATGCGCCCTGTGCTGCGCCGTCGCCTCGGCAGGAGGCTGGAACATGGCCCTGAAATCTATGAAAAGGTGTTCGTGTGTGGTCGTGGGACCGAGGTCCGACGGATCTACCGGACCGAGAACAGTCTGCGCCATGCCTCTTTGCGCCATTTCAAACTCCTAATCTACTCGACGGAACGCGGGATAGGCCAGGGTGAATCCCAGGGCAACGATGGACAGCAGCGCGCCGCTGATGAAGAGCGAACCCGGCGTCCCTATCCGTTCAGCCACGATACCAAAAGGCACCGAGCTGAGCGGCATCGCGCCGAAAGTCATCATGCCAATGCTCATCATACGTCCGCGCATCTCCGGCGCGGCGAGAGTCTGCATCATCGTCATGCCCAGCGACATATGCACAGAGCTTATCACCCCTATCAGCAGCAGGAACGGGACCGCCGCCCAGTACATGGTCATCTGGGAAAACGCGGCCAGCCCAACGCCCCATATCACGGTGCAGCCAAGCAGTATCATCCCGCGCCGACGCGACAGCCCAGGAAGCGCGGCGAGTCCCAGCGTCCCGAACAGGGCCCCCACGCCCATAATGGTCATTAGAATGCCCAACCCGTCCGACTGCACGTCGAGCGCCTCGCGCGCCCACGCCGGAAGCAGTCCCCAGAAGGAAAAGCCGAACAGCGTGGTAATCAGCATCAGTATGACCAGCCCCTTCCGGCCCGGGTCGGCGGCTGCGTATGCCAGACCCTCCTTGATATCGCCGCCCACACCCTTTCTCGACGAGGTGGCAGGCGTTCGTCCCGCGTCAATCATCATCGTAGAAATGACGGAGAAGACGTATATCCCGCCCACGATGAAGAACACCCCGTGAGTGCCGATGAACAGAATCAGGAAGCCCGCGAGCGCGGGGCCGACTATGCGCGTCATGTTCATGCCCGAATTGTTCAGGCTGATCGCGTTCATCAGGCTCTTTTCGGGAACGATTTCAGACAGGATGGCCTGTCGGCTGGGCATATTGAATGCCATGAGCGACCCATTGATGAACCCGATTGCCATCACCTGCCAGAAGGACACTATCCCGGTCACGTCCAGAAAGCCGATGATAATCGTCATGACCGCGTTTCCGGCCTGGCTCATTATGACCAGGCTCCGGCGCGGAAGCCTGTCCGCGAGCGCGCCCCCCACGGGAGACATGAACGTCATGGGCAGAGAGAAACTGACCATCACCGCGACCAGCGCAAGCGGCGAGTCGTCCGTCAGCCGCAGGATGAGCCACCCGCGCGTTATCATCTGCATATTCATCGCCATGAAGGAGACGAACGAACCAGCGAACATCCAGCGAAAGTCGCGGTACGCCAGAGAAGTGAACATAGGGTAGCGCGCAGGGGAAAGTGGTGAGGGCTTTTCTTCCGGCGCCGGCGGTTCGGCGGTCGTCAGTGTCCGTTGGTCCAAAATCTTCCCCAGTGCGAAATGCAATTGCAGAATTTAACTGCGCCTGATGAGTAATAAGGCTACACCCGCCAAGATGAGACGGTCAAGACGATTCAAGCGAAACTGTTGCGCCCGATAAGCCGCAAGCGTACAATCAATCCCTACTTTCAGCGTAGCCATTTGCCGAGGCCGCATACTTGCGAACCGATCAAACCGAGGCTGTAACAGCGGGACTTTGGACTAAGGACTTGGTTCTGAACCTGTGCATCTCGCACTTCATGTTCGCCTCATACACCGCTATGCTGACGATCATTCCCCTCTACGTTCTAGATCTCGGCGGGTCGGAGTGGCAGACCGGAGTAGTGGTAGGATCTTTCGGCCTGCTCAGTATCCCGATAAGGCAGATGGCAGGACGTTGGATTACCAACTTCGGCGCGAAGAGAGTAGCCATAGCGGGAACGGCGGTTCTTGGGATAGCGACGCTGCTCCACGTGGGAGCTTTCAATGTCTGGATGATAATTCCTGTCCGCGTCGTGCAGGGTATCGGGTTGGCGATAGGCCCTGTCGCTACGGCCACGATAATCGCCATACTCGCGCCCAGCAATCGCCGGGCGGAGGGAATGGCATACAACGGCAACGCCATCGCATTGGCGAATCTGTACTCCCCACTGCTCGCCTTCTGGCTCTTCCAGGAGTTTGGCTCCGGAGCGGCGTTTATCTATGCCGGGCTTATGTCGCTCGTCGGAACCGTCTCCGCCCTCGGCATTTCCGCGAACCGCACGTCTATTCCGGCAGAGCCGATATCGTCATCGTCGGAATCCGTCAAACCGCCTCTCATCAGTCGTTCCGCCCTATTCCCGACTCTCGTGTTCCTGACATACACCTTTACTACGGCTCCTGTCAGTACGTTCCTGCCCCAATTGGCGAAGTTGAGGAATCTGGGAAATCCGGGACTGTACTACACCGCCAACTCGATTGTTCAAATGCTCGCGCTGCCAATGTCCGGGCTCATCGCCGACAGGCTCGGAAGAGGCTCGGTAATCGTGCCGGGTCTGCTTGTAGTCGGAGCGGCCATGTTCCTCCTGGTCATCGCAGACAACATGATACTGTTCATCCTGTCCGGAGTCCTCAACGGCATAGGATTCGGTATGCTCCAGCCCGCCACTCAGTCCCTCACAGTGGACCGGTCTCCTCCACGCGAGCGCAGCGCCGCCCTCGCAACTCTCCAGCAGGCATGGGACGTGGGCGGCTCAGGCGGAGCGTTCCTGGTCGGCCCGCTGGGGTCCGTAATCGGAATAGCCGCGACATTCGGCATCGCTGGGGCCGGAACCATCTTCGGCGCCCTCGGATATGTAACTTACAGCGTACGGTCGTCGCTAAGAAAAGATTGACAACTCCGCCTTAGAAATTATCAGCTAGCGCTGCCTGAAGTGTTCCACTATCAAGACCGTCATAGTTTCGGTTTCCGTCCATAGACGCCTTGGCGCGTCCGCTCCCCACCGCACCGAATAGCCTGCCCTCAGTTCACCTTCTTCGCCGGCGACACTCGTAAATCCACCGCCCTCAAGACAAATGACGTCCGTCGGATAGGGCGCGGAGGCTTCGGGAATATGCCCATCGGGAGCGAACCGCAACATGGCGACGGTGAGGTTGTCCAGAACAAGCAGGACCTTTCCCTCGACGTTAGACGTCCCCGGCGCGGACAGCGGAGTCCACTCAGACCTGGGAACGGGCCTTATCTCAGGCGCCATGTCAACATCCCCGCTGGCTGCCGGACAGTGGAAACAACGTAGTTTCGCCGCGATCTTCCGGCGCGCGATGCTCCTCTGAGGACTCGGACTGTTCGACCATGCGTCGGAACTTTTCCATGCCGGTAACGGCCTCCCAGACCGAATCAAATACCACGTCCTCGTCTTTAGTACCGTCAAGTACCAGCCAACGTTCCGGCTCCATGCCGGCCAGCTTCAGGTAGCCGCTCCTGACTCGGCGATGAAATGCCAGCGGCTCATCCTCGAAGCGTCTCGCTCCCGCCTCGTCCATACGGACCGGGTCGTCATCGTCGAATAGGCCCGCCTGTATTTGCCCGACACGCTTGAGGGCCTCTGTCGGTGGACAGTCCAGCAGCAGCGTCAGATCGGGCATAATTCCCTGGGTGGCGAGCCTGTTGACCGAATCCATCAGATCGAGCGGCAACCGTCTTCCATATCCCTGGTAGGCGACCGTGGAGTCAACATACCTGTCCGCTACGATTACCAGGCGCGACTCTTCAAAAGCCTTGGACAGCACCTTGGCGGCAAGTTCAGCCCTCGCGGCTGAAAATAGGAACAACTCCGCTTCGTGGGAAATTGTCTCCCGGCCCCATGGACTCCCCTTGATCAGTTCTCTGATGTGACGACCGAGGTTGGTTGTGCCGGGTTCGTGGATGAACTGGGTAGGAACTCCCATATCATTCAGCGCCCGAACCAGCCTACCCGCCTGGGTACTCTTTCCCGACCCTTCTCCGCCTTCGAATGATATGAACAGCACCACTCAGCGAACTCCGTCTGGATTGCGTAGGCTGTTAACCTACAGCCCCTCAAATTTCGCGTGGACTATTGTATCGGAAAGCCGGCTTAAAAGTGGATGCGGGAGCGGGTCTGTGTAAACCCGAATCAGCGGTGGTAGAACACGACGCGGCGTCCCGGCTCCTTGCCGACGCTGTGCGACTCGAGCCCATGCTTCTCCGCAATCTCATGCTGCACGTGGCGCACATAAGACCCTTGTGGACTCAACTGTATCTTGTGTTCCCCGTTGCGTATGCGGCCCGCTGCGTCCTCGGCCTCGCGCATCGCTACGTCAATTTTCTCGTCATGCCGCCCGTGTCGCTTGTCCCGCGTGATAGCCTTGATGAACTGCTCTATCTGGGGCGTCGTATTGCGCCTGAGAACATAGACAGGCTTGCCCTTCTGCTCCGCCGCCTGAAGCGCGCTCGTCTTGCGGCGATAGTAGTTCTTGGTCGTCAGAAGCAGGTCCGCGCTGGATATGTTATCTACCACCTGAACGGCGGAATTGGTATGCCGAACCGCCTGCTGCAACTTACCCTTGTTCACGCCATAGGGCATTATGTGTGTGACCTTTATGGGTTCGCGCTGCGTCTCGGATTCGGGGCCCGAGTCGCGCCGGTCGCCGTTGCCGTCGAATGGCATACCCGCCATGGACGGAGATCCGCCGTTGGGCGACCGCGTCACCTGCGGCCTGGTCTTGGAGATCGTCCCGTCAGCGTTCACCGTGCGATGCTCCGGAGCTATGGAGTAGCCCCGCAGGATGCGGTCAACCGTATCTGCCACGTCCGGGTGTACGACCACCTCGCTCCAGTTCTGTATCTCGACCAATATGTCGAAAGTGGGCGGAGCGCGACGTTCCAGGACCGTCTTCTGTGTCCGGCGGCGACGCGCCTCGATGTCTCCCAGTGTAACCGACTGGACGCCGCCCACCAGGTCAGAGAGAGTCGGGTTCATAATCAGATTATCCAGCGTATTGCCGTGAGCGGTGGCGACAAGTTGGACTCCGCGTTCCGCTATCGTGCGCGCGGCGTTCGCGTCCAGCTCTATGCCGATCTCGTCAATGATGATGACCTCCGGCATGTGGTTCTCCACCGCCTCGATCATCACGTTGTGCTGGAACGCTGGTGAAGGCACCTGCATCCGTCGAGCGTGGCCTATCGCGGGATGCGGAATATCCCCGTCGCCCGCGATCTCGTTCGAGGTGTCCACGACGATGACTCGCCTGTGAGCGTCATCCGCCAGAACACGAGCCACCTCGCGCAGCATGGTTGTCTTTCCAACGCCCGGCTTTCCAAGAAGGAGGACGCTCTTACCGCTCATGATCAGGTCTTCTACAACCCGAATTGTGCCATACACCGCCCTCCCGACACGCAGCGTAAGCCCAATGATCTTGCCGCTGCGGTTGCGGATTGCGGAGATGCGATGGAGGGTACGCTCGATTCCTGCTCGGTTGTCCTCGCCGAAGCGACCTATGCGGTCAATCGTATGCTGTATGTCGGCTTCCGATACCTCCGCCGATCCCAGAGACACACTCTCATCGAGAAACCTCGCTTCAGGTTCTCGTCCCAAGTCAAGAACGACCTCCAGAAGCTGGTCCAAATCGGATCTGCTGTTAAGCGGGTCCTGTATGTGGGGTGGGAGCTTGTCTATCAAGACTCCCAGATCCAAGTCTATTTTTCGCTCCAAATCTGCACACTCACCCGTGTCGCTTGCGAAAAACCTTTCAACGTCTAGCTTACCAGCAAGTCGAACATTCTTCCATAGTGATCGCCCATCATTATCGCCGGTCTGAGGGTCTCAGTCAGCTTGAACTGCCGCCACAGGCGCGACTCCCATGACTTCCGCCACCAGTTCATACGACCGCTTCCGATGCTCGAAGTAGTAGCAGTTGGTGACGATTCCGATGTCCGTCGTCTCGTATCTCTCCGCCGACGCCAGGATGCCCTCCTGCACCTGTTCCGGGTCGCCCTCGATATAGCTCTGCGTTGATTGCCTCATATACTGCTTCGCCCGTTCATCCAGCGGCCAATCTATGGCGTCCTCCGGCGGAAGAAGGCCACCCGTAGTAAGGCCCAGAGCGGATATGACCTTATTGAGACTCCGCGACGCGCCGATGAACCTCGCCTCCTCCTCCGTCGGAGCGCAAATCACCTGCAAGCCCACGTTGACCTTCGGCTCAGACAGGTACTCCGAAGGCTTGAACATCTGCCTGTAAAGCTCGGCCATCCTCGGCCCGTATTCGCTTGTGTTGCCGAAGAAGTCCGCGAAGCTGAACGGCAGCCCAAGATGCGCCGCCAGTTGCGCGCTATAGTCTGACGACCCCAGCAGCCAGACTTCGGGCACAGTGTCAGGCGGTCCTCCGGGTTGAGCCTTGATCTCGTGGAGCGGGTGCCCTTCCGGCATATCGCCCTTCAGGAATCCTAAGAGGTCGCCCACCATCTGAGGAAACTCGTTCTGAACATTCACAGGCGGCCTCGGGTGGCTCAGCGCCGCGGCGGTGAGCCTGTCGCTGCCCGGCGCCCTGCCGATTCCCAGGTCAATGCGGTCCGGGTAGAAGGCGTCCAGAATCCTGAACTGCTCCGCCACCTTCAGAGCGGAGTAGTGAGACAGCATGACCCCACCACTTCCCACTCGTATGCTCTCCGTGTTCGCCGCGATCTGGCCTATCAATATCTCCGGGCTCGCCCCGCTGAACGACGTCGAGTTGTGATGCTCAGCCACCCAGTAGCGGCTATAACCAACTCGCTCGGCGTGCCGCGCAAGCTCTACGCTCTCACGCAGCGCGTCAGCCGGCTTCCCACCCTTACGGATAGGCGACTGGTCAACAACACTGAGCGTAAAGTTATCGGTCGCGATCATCGAGGTCTTTCCTGAAAATGTCAGCGTTGTATTCATAGACATATCCTGCTGTATCCGATGTCTGGTGTCAAGAATTGGTTCTCGCTCTCCTGTTTGGTCAAGATAGTCATTGATGATACCCTAGTGCATACCCATCGAACGAGGACAGACATGATTGGAAGACCTAGGACTGGGGTATGAATAGTACAGTAAGGCGTTCCTGGTTGATAGTTCCGGCGCACGACGAAGAAAGGCTGGATCAGGCCGCAAAGTCAGACGCGGACGTAGTCGTCCTCGATCTCGAGGACACCGTCCACGACAGTCGAAAGCACGAGGCGCGGGACAACATACCCGACGCCATCGGCGTGATGCGAGACGCAGGCTCCGAAGTATTCGTAAGATGCGACCCCGAACTGCTCTACGCCGACATCGCCGCCTCCGTCTGGCGCGGACTGAGCGGCGTCGTCCTGCCCGGACTGACCGACTCTGAACAGGTCCGCGAGACAGACGGCATCCTGTCGCAGTTCGAGTCCGAACGCGGCGTAGTCAGGCCCCCGCCCGTGGGCGAAGTGCGAGAGGCGGACGACCCGCGCGGCCCCGAACAGGCGCTGGAGATACACCTATCCCTCGACACCGGCCCGGCGAACTGGCGCTCAGAGGAGCTTATTCGCGCCAGCGACCGTATCCAATCAATCAGTCTCGGACGCGCCGACCTCAAGATGGACCTCCGAGAAGAGCCGTCCGGCGACCTTCATCTTCTCCCCTACCTGATGCAGCGACTCATAGTCATCGCCAACGCCCTTGAAGTCGAGCCCGTAGGCGCGTGGTGGCGCGCTACCTCGCGCGGCCTCAGCGCAAACTACGACGATACGCTTCAGGCGGCCATAACCGGGCGACTGGCCGGATTCCGAGGCGCGCTCTGTATGAGGGCAGATCAGGTCGCCGCGCTGAACACCGGCTTCACTCCATCCGAAGATGATGTTGGGAACGCCCGCGCCGACTTGGGATCCTTACCCACCCACAGTCCCAAGTCCCGGATTGCCGCCAACACCATTCAGTGGTCTGAAGCCTGCGCCCGCAGAGAACAAGCCGCCGCCCTTGTACGGAACACCGGAGGCAACGACGATGACTAGAAGAATCAGGCGCTCCGGCCTGACCATGCCAATCAACAATCCGCGCTTCGTGGGCCGCTCCTGGACTCGCGACTGCGACTATCTCAACTTCGACCTCGAAGACTCCGTGCCACAGTCCCAGAAAGAGTACGCTCGCACCCTGGTCAGGGAAGCTATCGAGTACGGCAGGAAAGGCGCGGCGGAGATCAATATAAGAATCAACTGCGCCTACCCCGAGGTGGACGTCCGCGCCGCCGTCTGGCCCGGAGTATCCCAGATAAACTTCCCCAAGGCCGAGACCGCCGAGCAGATAAAGCATCTGGACGCCCTGATTACCGAAATGGAGCGACTCAGGGGCATCCGTCCCGGCACGATCCGCATCGGCGCGACCGTCGAAACCACGCTCGGCGTAGCCAACTCCTATGAGATAGCCTCCGCCAGCGACCGCATTGATTCCTTCGGCCCGGGCACGGGCTACGATATGTCCATGGACATGGGCGTCGAGATGTTCGTCGGCTTCGACCAGTTCTTCTACAACCGGGGCGAGGGCGAACTCATCGCCATGGCGCTCGGCCTCGAGCGCGACGGCAGCGTCTATATGGATGACACCACCGGAAACGTGGGCAACGCCGACCTAGCCCTGAATCGAGCGCGCGCCAGCCGAAAGGCCGGACTCAGGTCCGGCGGCGGTCTTCACCCAAACGTCGTCGCTCCACAGAACAAGGGCCTGACACCGACCCAGGAGGAAGTCGAGGACGCGCGCCGCGTTCTGGAGTTCTTCAGAGATATGGACGCGCGAGGCGAAGTTGAAGGCGACATGGACGGGCGCACTGTTGACAGATATGAAGCCGCCCGCGCCTCGGAACTCATTGAGTGGGCCGAACTATGCGCCCGCAGGGATGCAGAGAAAGCATCTGCGCGAGAACGAACGCTGGCGGCTGAACAGGCCGCGCTCGCCGAATCCGCGCCTGATGAACAATCTGTGGAAGAAACTTCAGCGACCGAGCCAGCGCCGGATACCCTTCCCGAACAACCCAGCGGGGAACCGCAGGTCGAGGAATCTACGCCGCCGGACGACCCCGAACAGCAGGAAACAGAGCAATGAACCCATTCGTCAGAAGATCTCATCTTCTTGTCTCGATCTCCGACCGCGATTCAGTCGAGTCGTCCTGGACACACAACGCCGACGCCGTGATCCTCGATCTCACCGGCGCGTCCTCCGACGCCGAGCGATTCAGGCGCAGGGGCAGAAAGACACTCTCCGACTCCGTAGAAACCGCCGGGCGTGGAGGCGCGGAGGTCTTCGTACAGGTCAACAAGTCCGTCGCCCACGCCGACATTGAGGCCGCCATCTGGCCCGGCGCGAAGGGCGTCGTGTACCCGGGCGCAGAGTCCGCCGACGAAATAGCCGAAGTGGACGAATTGCTTACCGAACTCGAAAGACGTCGCGGCATCGCAAAAGACACCCTGCACATCATCGTTCTTCTTGATTCCGGCAAAGGAGTATGGAAAATCCGCGAGATCATCCGCGCCAGCCCGCGCGTCAGCTCCGTCGGCCTTGACGAAATAGCCCTGTGCGCCAACATGGGCCTCACCCCGACCGCCGACTTCGACCCTTTCGAGTACGCAAAAGGCCGCGTCATCATCGAGGCAAGGGCGTCCAAAGTTCAACCCATCGGCATGAGCCACCCCTACGGAGTCCTGCCCCAGTTCGATGACGAGGCCGAGATAGCCCGTCTCGCGCTGCGTTCCAAGAATCTGGGATTCGCAGGCGCGATATGCCCTCATCCGTCCTGGGTATCCCATTGCAACCGCGCATTCGCTCCACCCGAAGACAAGCTCGACTTCTACCGAGAGACCCGCCGCCTGTTCGCGGAGGGTGTAGCAAGAGGCACCGCCGCCGTCCCCTATCCCGGCACCACTATGATGATAGACGTCCCAGTGGACGAAAACGCGCGTGTCAACTTGGAACTCTGGGAACTGTGCGCCGCCCGCGAGGCCGAGAAGGCCGCCGCCCTCGCCCGCGCGAAATCATAATCACCCTCACAAAGCCGGAGGCAACCCATGACCACGCAAACCAGGCCGATGACAGCCGAAGAACTCTTCAAGATGCCCGACGACGGCTACCACCGCTACGAACTCGTCAGAGGAGAACTCAGAAAGATGCCTCCCCCAGGAGCTTATCATGGAAAATCAGCGACAAGGGTGGGAAGGCCGCTCGCCGACCATGTAGATGAAAATCACCTGGGCGAAGTTTACATCGGCGAGGTTGGATTCAGAATCGGCTCCAACCCTGACCATGTTCGCGCTCCCGACGTCGCTTTCGTCAGCCGTGAAAGAGAGGATGAGGTCGGAGAGATGCACGGATATTTCCCGGGGCCGCCCGACCTCGCGATAGAGGTAATATCGCCAAACGACATATACCGCGAGGTTGACGAGAAAGTCCAGGATTGGCTGGACGCCGGAACTCGCATGGTCATTGTGATAAACCCCAGACGGCATGAGGTAAGGGTTCACACCCCGACGTCTGATACAGTAATCCTGACGCCCGGCGATACGCTCGACGGCGGTGATGTGGTACCCGGATGGCGGATACCCGTAAGTAGGGTTTTCCCATGACCCATCCCCCGATAACAACGTATATGGCATAACCCGGAGGCAGCCCATGACCACCCAAACCGAGCTCACGACAGCCGAAGAACTCTTCAATATGCCCGATGACGGCTATCACCGCTATGAACTCGTAAGAGGAGAACTCAGAACGATGGCCCCGCCCGGACAGTATCACGGAGAGTTTGTAATAAATACAACCATTCCTCTCGGAGTCTATGTAAAGGCAAACAATCTCGGTAAGGTTTACGCCGCCGAGACAGGATACAGGCTCGCTCCCGATCATGTTCGCGCTCCCGACGTTTCATTCATCAGCCATGAGAGGCTGGAAGCCGTCGGAGAAGGCCCGGGATACTTCCCCGCCGCTCCCGATCTGGCGATAGAGGTCATATCCCCCAACGACCGCCTTACTGAAGTGGCCGAAAAAGTCCGCGACTGGCTGAACGCCGGAACGCGCATGGTCATAGCGGTAAACCCGCGCAGACACAACGCCACAGTTCATCGTCCCAACCAAGAACCGATAACTCTCACTGAAGAAGACACTCTCGACGGCAGTGATGTAGTCCCTGGCTGGACAATGCCCGTCAGAGAAATCTTCGGCTGATCGCAAACAACTTTACTCAGGAGAATCACCATGCCCATAAAAAAACTATCCTCAGACCTCGACCGCCTGCTTCCCGTTGACCAGCAGATACAAGAACTTGGCGACGGCTTCGGAGGCGACGACGGCCCCGCCGAGGGCCCGCTCTGGTGGAGCGATGGCAGCTACCTGCTGTTCAGCGACATCCACAACAATAGGCGTATGAAATGGTCGCCCGACGAGGGCGTCACCCTCTTTCAGCAGCCCACCAACCACGCCAACGGACTCACCCGTGACCTCAAGGGCAGGCTGCTCGCCTGCGAACACAGCGCGCGCCGCGTCACACGTCAGGACTCCGACGGCGAGATAACCACGATAGCCAACAAGTATCGTGGCTCCCGACTCAACCGTCCAAACGACGTCATAGTCAAGTCCGACGGCAGCATCTACTTCACAGACCCGGGCGCTCCCGCTCCCGGCCTCGACCTGGACTACTCCGGCGTCTATATGGTCTCCCCCGACCTGGACGACATTACCCTGCTCGTGGGCGACTTCATCACGCCCAACGGCATCGCCTTCTCCCCAGATGAGAGCATCCTGTACGTCAACGACACCCGCAGACAGCACATACGCGCCTTCGACGTTCAGCCCAACGGCACGCTCGCTCTCGCCTCCGACCGTGTTCTCTGCGACCTGAGCGGCGACCGCCCCGGCGTCCCCGACGGCATGAAGGTTGACATCGAGGGAAACATCTACTGCGGCGGCTCCGGCGGAGTCTGGGTCATAGACCCCGACGGCAACCACCTCGGGACCATAGTCCACGGCCACGACGCCTCCACAAACGTAGCCTTCGGAGGAGACGACTGGAAGACCCTCTTCTTCACCACTTGGAACACAGTCGGCAGCGTCCAGGTCAACATCCCCGGCATCCCCGTCCCGATAAATACGAGGTGAAGAGAACTAACCCTGCTTTGGCTTCCGCACGAACAGCATCAACACTGCCCCCATGAAAGTCAGCGCCGCGAACGTCGTGAATGGCACGATGTAGCTTCCCGTCGTGTCGAACATATACCCCGCGAACAGCGGCGCGAATATCATGGCTATGTTCATCGGAAGCTGAGATATGCCCATGATAGTCGCGAACGCCTTCCGCCCGAAGTATTCCCCTCGTATGGCCGTAGTCAGCGGGCTGCGGCCCCCGAACCCTATCCCATACATCAGGGCGAACACGTATGCCATCAACACGCTGTCAAAGAGTGCGACCACCAGTATTCCGATCCCCTGAAGCAACAGGAAGAACGCTATCATTATGGTCTTCGGCAGACGGTCGGCAAAGTAGCCCGATATGAACTGCGCGGGCAGCGCGACTATCGTGTAAGTCAGAACCACCACTCCCGCGCCGCTAAGTGACATTCCCGTGTCCGTCAACTTCGGAACCAGGTGCAGCGCAAGCGTCACTATCGCCACGCTTGACGCAACCTGCGCTATCGTGAGCATCCAGAACGCCGGAGTCTTGAGCGCCTGCATCGCTGTAAAGTCCGGCTCGTCGTCCTCGACGTGCGAGGCCCGTTGGCGGTCTTCAGTACGGTCGTACTGCGTTGGGTTCCTGTGGCCGTCGGGCAATAGCCCTATGTCTTCCGGGCGGTTGCGAATGGCCTTCACCGACGGCCCTACGATCAGCAGCAGGAATATCCCTATCCCCATAGCTGCGCCATTGAGCTCGAATCGCTCTATTGCCAGACCCAGGACCGGCACCAGGAGCCCGCCCAGGTGAATACCAGACATGGCCGACGCCATCGCGAAAGACCGTCGGCGGTTGAACCAATTGTTCACCATGGCTATCAGCGCGAGCCAACCACCCAGCCCCGATCCCAGCGATATGAACATATATGAGGCGTAGAAGTGGACCAGCCTCTCATCCAGAAACTCGAATGGCAAAGCGC
This sequence comes from Dehalococcoidia bacterium, assembly GCA_034420555.1. Classification (GTDB taxonomy): domain Bacteria; phylum Chloroflexota; class Dehalococcoidia; order Lucifugimonadales; family UBA1123; genus VXRN01. The sequence goes on along the minus strand of DAOULF010000076.1, from coordinate 7,310 downwards.
CCAGCAATCCGAGACCGCCCAGGAAATCTATCTGCGACAGCCAGATGAAGCCCAGCCCCATCATCGTGTACCCGATAAGCACCATGCGCCGCGTGCCTACCCTGTCCACCAGAACGCCCTCGATTGGACCTAGTATCGCGCCCTCTACTCTTGCCAGCGAGAACGCCCCGGACAGTGCCGTGCGACTCCACCCGTACTGACGCTCCAGCGCGACCAGCATCGTCCCAAGTCCCTGGAACACCGTCAGCGACATGAGCGTGAGCATGAACGCTGCCAATCCCACCAGCCACCATCCATAGAACACGCCGCCGTTCATTATCATGCGCGCCGCGCCGAGAACCTCGGAGCGCAGTCCGCCTCTCGATTCGGTTGTAGATGCAGGATTTCGCATGAGGGTAAGACTACCAGAAACCGACCCTGAATTTTCAATTCCTGATTCCCAATTCTGAACTACTCCCCCTCAACATAGCCCTTCCGCCTTATCCCCTCCCCCAAAATCCGAGTACTAACAACTATATGCTCCCGGTTGCCATTCAGCCGCCTACCAACTAAACTCGGAAACGATTCAGTTTGGGAGATTTCGTTTCCCAATTCTTGATAGGGAGGACATCGTGAAAAACAACCTTATGGACAAATACGCCATAGTCGGCGTGGGGGAAACCGACTATAGCCGGGGTTCTGGACGCAGCACCCGCGCGTTGGCCGTCGAGGCCATAAACAACGCGCTCGCCGACGCCGGTCTCAAGCCCCAGGACGTTGACGGGATGCTCAGCTACCACGGCGGAGACTCCACCAACTCCAGCGCTCTCGCATACGACCTCGGCATCAATCTCAACTTCTACATGGACTGCTCCGGCGGCGGCTCCAGCACCGAGGCACTCGTCGGACTGGCAATCGGCGCGATTGAGGCGGGCATGGCCGACACCATCGCCATCTTCCGCTCCATGAACGGCTACTCCCAGGTCCGCATCGGAGGCACCGGCGCCAGGTCCGCCGCTCCCGTATCAGGCCCCGACCTTCTCCGACGCACCTATGGACTGGCCAGCGCCGTTCAATCATTCGCGTTCACCTTCACCCGCCACATGATGGAGTATGGCGTTACCAGCGAGCAGTTGGCCCAGATAAAGGTGACTCACAGCAACCACGCCAGCAACAACCCCAAGGCGCTGATGAACCATCGCGTCACCATTGACGACGTTGTGAACTCACGCTGGATTGTCCGGCCTTGCGCCCATCTGCTCGACTGCTGCCTGGAGACTGACAATGCCACCTGCATCATCGTAACCTCAGCGGAGCGCGCCAGGGACCTCAGGCATTCGCCCGCCTACATCCGCGCCGTACAGGGACGCGGCACCAAGCTCGGCGGCGACTTCCACTACCAGCACGCGCCCATCACCAGGGTCGCCGGACACCAGGTCGGCCCCCGTCTCTTCGCGCTGGCAGACCTCACCCACGACGACATAGACGTAACCGGATGCTACGACGCCTTCACCTACACCACCCTGCTCCAGTTCGAGGACTACGGCTTCTGCGAAAAGGGCGAGGGCAAGGACTACGTCACATCCGGCATAACCGATCTCGGCGGGCGCCGCCCCAACAACACCAGCGGCGGTCACCTCTGTGAGGGCTACACCCACGGGATGAACATGGTCATAGAGAACGTCCGCCAGTTGCGCGGAACCGTGGACGACTACTGCCCGCAGTGGGCCGACGGCGTTCACGGCTACGACTACTCCGAAGGCCACTGCCGACAGGTCAAAGACGTCAACATCACCATGAACATGGGCTGGGCCAACCCGGCCACCGGCAGCGCAATGATACTCAGGAGGTAATCCCATGCCCGTATATGAATACCGCCAACTGCCCGTCAACATCTCAGACCAGGACTCCGAGTACAAGGGCTACTTCGACGCCGCCAACCAACACAAGCTCGCCCTCAAGAAGTGCCTCGACTGCGGCCTTCTGCGCGGGGAACCCGGAGCCGCCTGCCCCTGGTGCGCCTCCATGAACTCCAAATGGCAGCAGGTCAGCGGCAAGGGCACGATATACAGCTACCAGGTAATCCCGCACAGCATCCTGCCCGGCTTCCGCGACTGGACTCCCTACCCCGTCGTCCTCGTCGAACTCGACGAACAGGTCGGCCAGCCCAACCCGGGCGACGGCCTGCGCATAACCGCCAATCTCGTTGACGAGAACATGGACGCAGAGAAGGAGGAGAACGTCGCCATAGGAAAGCGCGTCGAAGTCTGCTTCATGGACATCGAGGACGGCTTCACCCTCCCACAGTTCAGGCTATCCGACGAACCGCCCCCGGGCGAAGTCTGGAGATACCCAGTCCCCTGAACGCGGAATATCAACATAATGAACCTTAGAACACTTGAAAAGGCGTGAACTTGGGACTAAAGATATTCTTCGACGTGGATTACACAATTCTCGCCATGGACGGAAGCCTCCGCCCTAGGACCAGAGACACATTCGAAAAATTGATAGAGGACGGACACCAGGTCTATATCTGGTCGGGCGTCGGACTTCGCACTGCCGAAGTGGAGCGACACGACCTCCAGGACCTCGTCTCCGGCATCTATAAGAAGCCGATCTACGACTTCATCAACGGCTTGGAACTACTGAAGGTACCGCACTGGCCCGACTTCGTAATTGACGACTACCCGGAAATCGTGGACACCTTCGGCGGCGTGCTCGCCAGGCCCTACTTCTTCCGCTCAGCCGATGACGACGAGATGGACCACATCTACGACATCATAAACGACTTCGCCAAAACCGGCAGTTCCGAAAGGGTGGGATACAGGGCCGCGCGCGGCAAAAGACCCGGATAAGCTCGCAAGATCATGCCCATCCAACTCCTCAGACCCGAGGTCTCGTCCAGGATCGCGGCAGGCGAGGTCATCGAAAGACCCGCCTCCGCGGTCAAGGAGCTTGTCGAGAACGCGCTGGACGCCGGCGCGTCAAGAATACAGATCGAGATCAGGTCCGGCGGCATTGAGTACATCCGCGTTACCGACGACGGCGTCGGCATTCCGACCAATCAGGTCGAACTCGCCTTCCAGCGCTTCGCCACCAGCAAGCTCTCGGACTCCGAGGACCTCGAAGCCATCTCCACGCTCGGCTTCCGGGGAGAGGCGTTGCCCAGCATCGCCTCCGTCTCCCGCGTAGAGATGCGTACCCGCGCCCACGACCAGGACTCAGGCACCCGCATCGAGATAGAAGACGGCGAGACGCTCTCCCTGTCGAGCGCCGGACTGCCGGTCGGCACGACGCTGATAGTCCGAAATCTCTTCCGAAACTTCCCCGTGCGCCGAAAGTTCCTGCGCTCCGCCGCCTCCGAGCATACACGTATCCAGACCGTCATCTCGCACTACGCGATGGCATATCCCGAGGTCGCCTTCGACCTCCAAGCCGACAGGGGCAGACCGTTCACGACAGCAGGAAGCGGCGACCTCCGCGACGCAGTCTCCGCCGTCCACGGACGCAGGGTCGCCGAAGCGATGCTCGAAGTCTCCTCCGACGGCGAGATTGCCGAGCCATCCGTGACCGGCCTCGTAGGCCCGCCTACCCTGGACCGCGCCAACCGCACTTACATAAGCCTCTTCGTCAACAGGCGCTGGGTGCAGAATCGGTCCATCTCCTACGCCATAGAACAGTCCTACCACGGCTTCATGGCCGAGCGCAGATACCCCGTCGCTGTCCTCAACATCTCCGTCCCCTACGACGACGTTGACGTGAACGCGCATCCCGCCAAGGCCGAGATACGCTTCAAGCGAGAAAATCAGGTCTTCGGCGCGGTGCAGAGAGCGGTCAGAAAGACGCTCACCGACCATGCCCCTGTTCCCGAGATCAGCCACCGAGCCGTCAGCCGCCCTGACTCGCCTCAATATTCTCAGAGAACACAGCCCGGCAACCCCTCGGCATTCTGGCCCACCGCGCCATTCAGCTCGTCACGCGGAGCGCACAGTGGCCCAGCAAGTTCTCCCCATCCCCGTCACACCACAGACCTGGGCGACTTCCTGGCCCCTCACGACTCATCCGAATCCGCCACGCCACCGCCAAGCGTCACACCCGGCAAAGCCCTCCCCGTCCTCCGCGTCCTGGGACAGATACGCAGCACATACGTCATAGCCGAAGGGCCGGACGGAATGTACATGATAGACCAGCACGCCGCCCACGAGCGCGTCATGTTCGAAAAGGTCAGATCGCAGGCCGCAGCCGGAACCCCGGACATCCAGAGCCTTCTCGAACCCACCGTCGTCGAACTGGACTCAGCCAAGATGGAGTTGATACTAACCCAGTCCGACGCCATGTCAGGAATGGGCTTCCTCCTGGAGCCTTTCGGGGACAACTCCGTCATACTCAGAGGCGTTCCCGCCTTGCTAAAAGAGTCTGATCAGGCCGCCGCGCTGGTTGACGTACTCGACCTCATGGCCGAAGGCGGCGGTTTCGAGACTTGGGAGGAGCGCGCAGCCTACTCCATCGCCTGCCACGGAGCCATACGAGCGGGCAAAGTCCTCAGCCCCGATGAGATGCGCGAGCTAGTAACCCAACTGGAACAGTGCGCCCAGCCCAACACCTGCCCGCACGGTCGCCCCACCATGATCCACATGAGCTCCGGCCAGCTAGAACGCGAATTCGGCCGCACATAACCGACCGAAGCTAGAGCCCATCCCTACTTCGCCACTCCCACCTCCACCGAATTTATAGGCGGCAGATGCTCGATCATCAGCGACCAGCTTTCCCCCTCGTCACGACTGTGGTATATCTGACCTGAAGACGTACCGATGTAGATGCCGCACGGATCAAAACTGTCCGTCGCCATCCCCTCGCGCATTACGTGGATATAGGCATTCTTCTGTGGCAGACCGTCGGTCAGCGGTTCCCAGTCCAGTCCCCCGTTGCGACTGCGGAACACACGCATCTTCGCGTCCGACACATACCTCCGCCACCCTCCCACGTCTTCAATCGTCGCGCTGTCCTCCGGCAGAACGTAGATCGTATCCGGGTCGCGCGGATGCAGCCCCACCACGAACCCGAACCTGGACGGCAGCCCTTCACTCAGGTCCAGCCACTGGCCCCCGCCGTCGTCCGACCTGAAGAAACCGCAGTGATTCTGCTGGTACAGCGTATCCGGTTTGGTAGGATGCGAGAGCATCTTGTGAGGACACTGCCCAAACTCAGGGAAAGGTTCGGGAGCGAAATCCGCGCGCACGCCCCGGTTCACCGGCTCCCACGTCTCCCCACTGTCCTCCGTCCTGAACACGCCCGCCGCCGATATACCCACCCACATCCGCGACCTCAAACCCGGATCCAGCGCCACGCTGTGCAGGCACAATCCACCAAGTCCCGGTTCCCACTGCTCGCGTGTCGGGTGAAGCGTCAGGCTCGACCACTGCTCCCAGGTCATTCCCCAGTCATGGCTTCTGAACAGCGACGCGGGCGCCGCGCCCATATACAGCGTACCCGGCTCACTCTCTCGCCCGGGCTCTATATGCCATAGCTGGCTCACCGAGCGACCCGATCCGTCGTTCATCTTCGGATTGCTCTCCGCGTCCGACCACGTAGCCCCCAGGTCGTGGCTGACCTGCACGCCCGATCCCCAGATCTCGCTGTTGACCGCGGACAGTACCGTCCCGCCGTTGCGCGAGTCATAGACCATGTGGAACACATTGCCGTAGTCGTTGAACGGACCGGACAGCTTCCAGTCCTTCCTCGACTCGTCCGACGACAGTATGAAGCCGCCCTTGCGCGTCCCGACCAGGATCAGAATGTCGCCCCGTTTGATTCCGTTGACATCCATCGCAGCTCAAGTCCTCCTGATGATTTGAACTCAGCCTACGGGAAGTCGCCGGAATTCTTAAACGCCGTCGTCGGTCAGAATTCTGTAAGACTGGCCGACGACGGCCCGCGTCCCGCTACCAGTTGAGGATATGCGGCTTCTGGTTCCGCCACCCTTCATCCGAAGGGAACACGGTCGTCATCGCCACCCGCTCTATGTCGCCGTCAAACATATGCTCAACCGACGAGCGCCACGCCTTATAGTGCGGAGCCTCGCGGTGCGCGTCCAGAGCCGCGTCGTCTTCATAGACTTCGTACAGGTGGAATAGGTTGGGGTCCTCCGCGTTTGCGAGTATGTCGAAGCGATAGCAGCCCGGCTCGTCTCTCGTCGAACCCTCCGCGTCGCCGAAACTCGCCTGCCTGAATTCGTCCGCGTACCCTTCCTTTATGCGTATCGTTACGAATATGGAGATCATCTCACGTGCCTCTCAGTCAGAATTTCAGCGAGATTATACCACGCTACTTCCGCCTGGTCCGTCCGATAAGCGCCGTGAGCGCCAATGTCCCGCTCACCACTCCGACCCCCACTATGCACGCAATCCCCTTCGCCAGCGCCTCGGCGTCCCAGCCCACTACTATGAGCGAGCGCAGCGCGTCCAGCAGGTATGTCACCGGGTTATAGGTGGCGACCGTCGCCAGCCAGCCGGTCATAGCCTCTCTAGGCACGAAGACCGTAGTCAGGAACACGAACGGGAAGAACAGCAGGAAGCTGGAGTTCACCGCCGCCGGGTTGCCCGTCTTAAGCGCGATGGCGTATGGGAATCCCGTGAACACAAGCCCCCACAGACCGGACAGCAGTATGAACAGAAGCAGCCCCAGAACGCCCGACGCGAAAGTAACTCCAACGACAAAGCCGATGATGATCACTGGAATGGTAAGCGCGACCACCAGCGTAAAGTCCGCCACCGTCAGCCCCAGCAGAAGCGCGAGCCTGCTCACCGGCGTCAGCGACAGACGGTCGAAGTAGCCCGTCTGGATGTCCGTCACCAGCGTAACCGCCCTGGATATGCCCGTGACCGCGAATATGATCGCCACCGGAAGCTGGAATGCCTTGTAGTCGAGGCCCGGTATCCCTTCGGCCATATCCTGGAGGGCACCGATGTTGATTGCAAAGAAAAACACCGGGATTATGAGCGCGGGATAAATCGCCTCCGGGTCGCGCGGAATCGAGCGCAGCGCCCGGATAGCCACCGAGACCACATCCGAAAAGAACCCCGCGTGCCGCGCCCTGATATATGATTGAGTTGCCACTGCCTGATTCAATTTATCCATCTCTCCTGAAAACATCTGGATTCCGGTCGGCCCTCTTACTCTACCCGCTCTCTCCGTAGGGGTGTCCCTTGTGGTCGCCCATCTCCCTCAGGGCTCACAAGGGTAGGTAAAAGTCCCTTCCCCCTTGATGGGGGAAGGTTAGGATGGGGGTGACTCCGCCAATCCAACTTCAATGCCTACCCCTCTCAGCTCCC
>DAOULF010000075.1:0-4824 GCA_034420555.1 Dehalococcoidia bacterium | reverse complement strand
TCTTCCCAGGAATCCACCGAACCGGCGATGTCCGTGACTCGTTTGCGGGGCAGCAGCGCAAGCCCCCGGTAGTATTGGGATACCGTTGGGTGTTTCCGCAGAAGCTCAGGATGCGCGAATACTAACTTCGGATCTATATCGGACGCTTCCACGTGTCTCCATGCCTGTTCGCTAATCATCAGATCGTCCAGCGGGTGGAAGGACTGCGCTTCCTGGTACTGGACTATAAGTTCACGAAGCGCCAGGTCGGTTCGTTGTCTAATTCGCTCGGATATGAGGGCAGACCTGATCTGGGCGTCGTGCAGGTTAGTCATTCAAGCGCACCCACTTATATACGCATTTTCGGATTTCGCGTCGTCCGAAACGGCGCATCTGCTGGCTGGAATTTCCCTTGCCGCGCGGCAGCGTCCATATTCTCTCGCATCTGAACCCCGACTGCTCCGCGAAGTCCGACAGTATCATGTCCACTGGTATCTCTTCGCCATGGTACTGGACGTTATCGTTCACCATAATTACGACGCCACCCGGACGCAGGACACGTCCCAACTCCGCGACGATAATGGCCATCTCCAGAAAATAGCCTTCTATCAGGCGTATGACGTGCCTGTTTCCCAGTTCGTCTATATGCTGCCTGAGAATGGTCAGCGCTTCGTGAATGGCTCCCTGTTCGTCGTACATACGGAAGGCGTGGCGCAGCAATTCAGAATCGTCTTGGTATATATCTTTCAACCACTCCCGCTTGGACCTGTTCTCCACGGTCGCCGACAGCATACTCTGTCTCAGCGCCAGAAAATCGTCCTGTTCATAGCCAAGCCATGCGAGTTCGAGCGCGTAAGTTCTGGTGTAGTCATATCGGTTCGCGTATGGCGGCGACGTAATCACCATGTCAAAACCGGACCCCGGCAGGTTACGCATCAATTCCAGGCTCGACCCGGTGACTAGCTCGGGATAGCCTCCGCCGTAGCTCACCTTCAGCGGCTCGATGTCCTGCGCTATCTCGAACAGGCGGACGCCGAGTGCGTGGTCGAATGGCAGAATAGGCCCTTTATCAACCCGGCTTCTGAGAGTACGGCCCGAGCGGTAGTCCCACCGCAGGTACTGGCCGTCCTTGCGTGTGTAGCTTACGTCTTCCAGAACAGTCATGCAGGCCAGGTCAAGCAGGGTTCTCACCGCAGAGTCGGAGACGCTGGCGATGAAATGCCGCGCCCTTGCGATTGCGGCCTCCGTCTCGTCGGGAAACGCGGCCTCGGTGATCCTTACGTGTCTGAACTCATATTCGGTTGGAACGTCCTCATCTGACTTCACCGCGTCAAGCAGCTCCACGCCGGATTTTTCAAGCGTCTCCCGCGATAGGCCGTTGGCGGCCTGGGCGATTCCGTTGCCCACCAGTACACCGACGGGCATAATCTCAATACCCCTCGCCCGCAAGCCTCTGCCGGCGGCGATAAGAGGCGTGGTTCCAATACCGGCGAAGGGGTCGAGAACCGAGTCTGGATGAAACTCGTCAAGAAGGCGTTCCACCAGAGCCTGGGAGAACCCCTCTTTGTACTTCATCCAGCGGAAGCCCGGAACTCGGCGGTTGCCCTGATATGATACCGCCTTGCGCGTCAGAAGCGGATTGACGGCCAGACGCCCCCCGAAACGCTCTTCGAGTTTCCGTCTTTCATGAGCGCTGCCACCGTTCGGTGAGATTGCAGACTGCATCGGTTCGATCCCCTATACGCAATACGGCAACTGGACATCTACCTGGTGGAGATACTATCCCAAAAGCCAATCTCGCCGCTATGGGAATAGGACGCTGTACGAGTAAATGATGGTAGAGTTCATACAATTCTTCATTGGTGGAGATTATAATCGCCGACTGGCTGCTGGAGGTTGGCATGGTGGATAGAACCCTGGATATGCTGAGGCGTTACCTGGATGGAGATATAGATTTCGACACTCTGGGAAACTACGTTATTGATCTAGCCCCAAACGCCGAGGGAGAGCTACGCGACCTATTGGACCAGATTGCGGTCGAGATATTCTATGTATGGGATGGAGTATCCGACGAAGCCCTCTTCAGAGGGCGTATTCCCGAACTTGTCGGACTGGAACCGGCTTCCGCTCTCCCCTAAGCCCGCGCCCCCACCGCGCCCGCAGGCAGCGACGCCCTCGCCGTGGCACGGCTGCGTCTTGGCGACAGCGCCAGCAGCGTCCCCAGTACCATGATTGGCCCCGACGCCCACATCCACCAGACCATCGGGTTTATCAGCACGCGGAACACGGCCTCGCCGTCTCCTCTGAACTCGGACGGCACTATGTAGAAGTCCTCTATCGGGGTGCTATGTATCGCGCCTATGGTGGAGGCTATGCGGAACGACGGGTACTCCGCCCTGAACGGCTCCATGACGCCCAGGTAGTCGTCGCCCGAATACACCTGGAAGCGAGCGTAGTCCTCCTCGCGGTCTGGGAAGGATGCGTGTTCAGTTCCTATATAGGTGAACCTGTACTCGCCCAGCGTTTCGGTGTCTCCCGGACTCATCGCGAAGTCCCGCTGTACCGAGTAGAAGGACGACCCTATCGCGCCCGCGGCCAGCATGATGATGGCCAGATGCACGACGTACCCGCCATACCTCGGCCTGTTCGCCGACAGTAGCCTCACGAACGCGGTGTGATACGCCTCGCCCCGTCTGTGGCGCGAGATTGTCCCGCGTATCCACTCCTGGAGTATCCCCGCCGTCACCATTACGCACGTCATGAACGCGATCAGCGCGACGGGACGAGTTACACCGGTGGCGTACAACGCGACCCCAACGACCAGCGCGGCCAGCGCCGGGTAGCGCAGCATGAGGAGGATGTTGCGAGGCGCGGCCCTGCGCCAGGGAAGCATCGGCCCAACGCCCATGAGCATCACGATCAACAGCAGCATGGGCCCGTTGACGCGGTTGAAGAACGGCTGGCCCACAGTCATCACCGTATCGCTCGCCGCCTCCGAGAAGATCGGGAAAATCGTACCCCAGAGCGTTACGAACGCCACCGTCAGGAACAGTACGTTCTGCGCCAAAAACGCGCTCTCACGCGACAGGACCGACTCCAGCCTGCCCCTGCTCCTCAGCGTGTCCGACTTCCATACGAACGCCGCGATGGACGCGATCATCGTCGTCGCCATGAAAGCGAGGAACAGCCAGCCCATCGAGGACTGCGCGAATGAGTGAACCGACGGCACCGGCCCGCCCCGGTTGATGAACATACCCAACTGCGCCATCGTGAACGCGATGATGATTATCACCATGTTCCACATTCGGAACATCCCGCGCCGCTTCTGCACCATGATCGAGTGTACGAACGCGGTCATGGCCAGCCAGGGCATCAGCGCGGAGTTTTCCACCGGGTCCCATGCCCAGTAGCCTCCCCAGCCGAGTATCGTGTAGGCCCACCAGGAGCCGAGCAGAAGCCCGGCGGTCAGAATCAGCCACGAAATCATTCCCCACAACCGACCCTGGTCAACCCACTCGTCGTTGCCGCCCTTGTTGGCGAGCATCGCGCCCATCGCTATCGAGAACGGGATCGCCACCGACACCAGCCCCGCCATCTGCAAGGGCGGGTGTATGAACATCCCCATGTGTACCAGTAGCGGGTTGATTCCCTCCCCGTCCATGGGGGTGAACGCCTGCCGCGCGAGCGGATTGGCCAGGAACAGCATCACGCCCAGCAGGAACGCCAGCGACAGCGCCATTATCCCTACCGCGTAAGGCGACGTGTAAGGCAGGTTCTTGCGGATCGTCACTATCGCGACCACCGCCATAAGAGCGAATATGACCGCCAGGTAGAGCATCGAGCCCGCGTTGCCCGCGTAGAAAGCTACCCAGGTGTACTCTCTCGGCATGGCCAGACTGCTGTTCTCGGCCACGTAGCGCACCGAGAAGTCGTTGTTGACGAATGCGTAGATCAAGGCGCCCGTCGCCACTATGAGCAGTACGGGTACGCTGTACATCCCGAACCGTCCGCTCACCAGCAGCTCCGGCGAGCGTCGCGCCACTCCCAGAAATGATGCCGCCGCTGCGTACAGAGATACAATGAACGCCAGCGCGAGCGCTATCTGTCCCGCTTCCACTATCACCGCGAACCCTCCCTTTCTGATTCGTTGTCGCTGCCGGCGTCCGCTCCGGTCGCCGCATCAAGCCTGCGTACATATTCCATACGCTCGGAGTCCTCCTCCTCGTTCTCACTATCCTGGTCCGAGATCCTCCTCATCCATCGGAGCGTGAGATACAGGGATGCCAGCGCGAGCGCGAACGCGAGCGGAGGCACTATCCAGGCCGCGATGCCGAAACCAGCCGACGGCGGCTCCATAAGCACGCTCGGCCCATACCTCTCCACGAAGAAGTCCTTTATCTCCGGCTCCGACCATCCCAGGGCCAGCTTTTCGTCCACGATCCCGCGCATCTGCACCGCGAGCGGATTCTGGCTCTGGTCAATGGACTCCCCGGGACACACCGGACACATGAGGCTCTTATTCAACTCCGATGCCCTGCGCTCCGCCTCCGGCACGCCTGTGTCGCCGGTGGTGACGCAGCCGAGCGATAGCGCCAGCGCTGCCGTCAGAACGAAGGCGAAACACCACGAAGTCCTGGCAATCTTCACTATTCTGTACATCCACACATCCTGCATATCCTGATTCAGACAATCCATTATAGCCGCCATGTCCCCACAGTGGCAGAGGTTTTCCGATGCTGTACCAATTTAGTCGGTGTTGCCTGTGGCAAGAAAATTCCCTTCCCCCTTGATGGGGGAAGGTTAGGATGGGGGTGACTTCCCTACCGACCAAACTGATACAGGTTC
>DAOULF010000074.1:0-23638 GCA_034420555.1 Dehalococcoidia bacterium | reverse complement strand
TCCATAGGCGAATAGGAGCGCGGCAGTAGTCAGAAGTCCGGCTACGACCAGCCACTTGCGATTCACCCTGTCCAGGAGAATGCCCGCGCCGACATTGCCGAACAGGTTGGACGCGGAGTAGATGCCGACTATGAGTCCGCCCATGGCGGCGGTCGCGCCGAGTGACCTCGCGTATGTGGAGATGATCGGGACCTGCATGAACAAGTCCATGAAGGCGACCAGTACGACTAGCCTTATCGCCCACACCACGGGCCAAGATCGGGTCTGTGGTTCTGATGACAAATCCTGAGTCCTGATAACTGGGGTGGACGACTGCGCCCGATGAAACGTCGCTCAGACCGTCGGGCCTCAGTCCAATAGAGGAATCCTGCCCCAGGTCACCGAGTCGGGATTGTCCGAAAGGGACTGCTCGCGGACCATATCCCTGATCGCGAGGAGAGTCGCGTTTACCTCGCTGGTGACATAGACCCATTCCGGCTCTTCGGGAAACCAGTAGGGCGAGGTTATGCGAACCACCTTGCCCTCCGAGGGATTGAGGTAGATTCCGAACTTTTCCACGTGTGGCAGCAACTTATTGCTCCTGGTTTTCAATTGTGGGACGAGAATCCCCTCTCCCTCGATGGGCTTACAAGGGTAGGCAAAAGTCCCTTCCCCCTTGACGGGGGAAGGTTAGGATGGGGGTGACTCCGCCAATCCAAGTTCAATGCCTACCCCTCTCAGCCCTCAACGAGAGAGGGTGATTCCCTACTACTAACCAAACTGATACAGCATCCTTTTAGTAGCTTATTCGACAGTGACCGTCTTCGCCAGGTTTCTGGGCTGGTCAACGTCGCAGCCGCGATGCACGGCTAGATGATACGCTATCAACTGCATGGGTATCGAGACCAGGAATGGGTTGAGCGTCTCCGACGCCTGCGGAATGGCGATTGTGTAGTCGGAGCGTTCGGCCAACTCTTCATCGCCCTCGGTTATGATTCCCACTATCTGCCCGTCCCTGGCCTTGACCTCGTTTATGTTGGACAGCATCTTGTCTCGCAGCGAGTCGCGCGGCGCTATGGCGACGACGGGCATCTGGCGGTCAATGAGAGAGATCGGGCCGTGCTTCATCTCACCGGCGGGGTAGCCCTCCGCGTGTATGTAGCTTATCTCCTTCAGTTTCAGCGCGCCCTCCATAGCCAGCGGGAATCCAAGTCCCCTGCCCAGGTACAGGAAGTCCGAGCGTCTGCCGTAACGCCTGGCGATTTCGGCGTATGGGCTCTCATCGAGGAGCATCTGGCCCAGCATATCCGGCAGCCTGACGAGTTCTCCGACGAGTTCGCGCCTTGCCTCCTCACCCAGAACGCCCTGCCGCACTCCAAACTCAACCGCGAGCAGGTACAGCGCGACGAGCGAGGACATGAAGGTCTTCGAGGCCGCGACGCCAATCTCCAGTCCGGCGCGGACCAGGAGCGTGTCGTCCGCGATGCGCGTGGTCTGCGTACCGGGATAGTTGCAGAGCGTCACCTGCGACGCGCCGCTGTCGGCAGCGAGTTCCATTGCGGCCAGCGTGTCCACCGTCTCACCGGACTGGCATACGGACACCACCAGCGTATCCTCGTCCAGCACGGGATTGCGGTATCTGAACTCGGATGAGTTGTCGTACTCGCAGGGGATCCGGGCAAGCGTTTCCATCCAGTGCCGACCGAGCATTGCGGCGTGGAGGCTCGTGCCCATGCCGATGAATATGACGCGCTTTATCTCGTCCACACTTGCGGCTGTATTGGCAATCTCGTCCAGGCTCACCGTAAGGTCGTCGAAGGAAATCCGGCCCTTGAGCGCGTTTATGACCGCCTCCGGCTGCTCGTGTATCTCCTTGTGCATGAAATGCTTGTAACCGCCCCGGCTCGCGGACAACGGGCTGTACGGGATGTGTACGCTCTTCTTCTCGATTGGGTCGCCTTCCAGTGTAGAGAAGGCGGCGTCCCCATGAGCCATGGAAACCATCTCGCCGCCCGACAGATAGACCACCTCTCGTCCGTAGGGCAGAAGCGCGGGCAGGTCCGAGGACAGTATTGCGCCGCCATCGTCATCTTCTCCAACCACTATGCCGCCGGCATTGCCGAGCCTGAACGCCACTATACGGTCCGGCTCTCGACCGCTGAACGCTACCACCGCGTTCGCGCCCCTGATTTCGCGCGCCGCCAGTCTGACCGATTCCTCTAACGTAAATTCGTCGTCGAGATACCGTTCGATCAGGTGTGAAATGCACTCGGAATCGGTCTGGGATGAGAACTCGTGGCCCTCGGCCACAAGCTCGCGCTTGAGCGCGATGTAGTTTTCCACGATGCCGTTGTGTACCACGACGACCTCGCCCCGGCAGTCCATGTGCGGGTGAGCGTTGGCGTCCGTCGGACCGCCGTGCGTAGCCCAGCGTGTGTGCCCGATGCCGGTCGAGCCGCCGGGCATATTGCCGTTCAGAGAGGCCGTCAGGTTCTCCAGTTTGCCGGTCTTCTTGTACACCTGGGGCAGACCGTCGGGCCCCATCACCGCTATTCCGGCGCTGTCATATCCCCGGTATGTCAGGGACTCCAGCCCATCGAGCAGAATGGGCGCTGCCTGCTTCTTGCCCGTATAACCTATGATGCCGCACATATTCAGTCCTCAGCTATCAGATAATACGATTACATAAGTCCCCTCTCCCCAGATGGGCTTACAAGGGTAGGCAAATGTACAAACCGACCGCGCCAAAGTCCCCTCCCCCTCGATGGGGGAAGGTTAGGATGGGGGTGAAATCTCCATTCCAAGTTCAATGCCTACTCTATCAGCCCTCGAAGGGAGAGGGGTAGGATGAGGGTGATCCACCACTCTTGTGACGCTACCTTGCATAATACCCGTGATACTCTTCCGGAATCAGGTCGCAGACCCTGTGCATTATGTCCGTCGTCATGGACTCGAGCAATTCGCGCGGGGGACGGCCCTCGATACTGGGAAGCGAGAAGGGCTGTCCTATGTTCACCCTTATCTTGCCCGTCGGGTTGACGACTCTGAGGAAGGCCCCCAAGTGCTCCGTTCCCGTAATCCCCACCGGCAGCACTGGCGCGCCCGACCTCAGTATCAGGCTTACGACACCGGCCTTGGCGGGGTTCATCCCCGCAGACTGGCTCCGGGTGCCCTCGGGGAACACCACCAGCGCGGCATCATGCTGAAGCTGTCTGAGAGACCATCTAAAGGCGGCGACGTCCGCCCCTCCCCGGTCTATCGGGAACGCGCCGTAATGTCTCAGATACCACCTTCCAAGGGGGGTTACCGCGTTGAATATCCCGTCCTTGGCCAGATAGTTCATCCTTCTCGGAAGACTGCAACTGAGCAGCGAGGGGTCGAAGTTGCTCAGGTGGTTGGAAACGACGACCAGTGGCCCGACAGGGGGAACGTTCTCCGCCCCGGTGACCTTCCAGTCGGAGAACAGCCTGAGCGTTCCGCGCTGTAATACGTTCGTGATGTTGTAGAGGGCGCTCATCAGTCGCCTTGCACCACCTTGATGATCTTGTCCACGACTTCGGGTATCGTGAGGTCGTCGGTGTTGATGACCACTGCGCCGTCCGCGACCATCAACGGCGTAACGGCGCGTTCGGAATCAATCCGGTCGCGCCGTTCCAGGTCGGCTAGAGCCTGCTGGGGCGTTATCGCCATGCCCAGATCGTTCATCTCGGCGTATCGCCTGTCGGCGCGCACCTCGGCAGAGGCGTCCAGGTATATCTTCGTGCGCGCGTCGGGCAGGACGGCGGTGCAGATATCGCGTCCCACCATCACTATCGGTCCCCGCTCCGCAATCCTGCGCTGCTGAGATACGAGTTCGCGCCTGACACCCTCCACGGCGGACACGGCAGACACGTTGCGGTCTATGTCGGGAGTGCGAAGCTCGGATGTGGCGTCAACACCGTCTATCAGAAGGCGGTCGCCGCATTCCGTAGCAGTCAGGTTTATATCCATCGCCTTGGTCATCTCGGTAAGCGCGTCGGTCTCATATACTGGGATGCGCTGTCGCATCGCCTGCCAGGTGGCCGCGCGATACATCAGGCCCGTGTCCATGAACCTGAAGGCGAGCTGTCTCGCGACCTCTCTGCCCACGCTGGTCTTGCCCGATGCGCCCGGGCCGTCTATCGCAACCGCTTGGTCGAGCAAAGTTCTGTTCTAGCCTCCGTCTTTTTGTGTTAGGAGTTACGCACTTGAATAGAATGAACCCATCGTCATTCCCGCGAAGTGGCTCGCCGCTCGGCAACCCACACCTGCCCAACTGCGTAAGTCCTACTATGTGTCCAGCCTCAATTATAGCCTATATCGAGGCTTGAATTATTGAGTAATCCCAAACCTCTCTCTGACTTTTTCTTCGAAATCGGCTTCCGAGCGCACTATTCGGCCCTGCTCCAGCAGAAGTTGGTTCGATGGCGGATCGGTGGCCCTCGGACGAACGGGTGCGGTTCCGACTATTCCCGCTTGCTCCATAACCTCCATCTCGGACTCGGACATGCCCAGGATGTCCCGCAAAACTTCGGAGTTGTGTTCGCCGAGCGTGGGCGCGGAGCGCCGGATCGAGCCTGGCGTCTTGTCGAACTTCCAAGGGCGGCTCGCGTAGGGCAGCGGCGGCATGTTCGTGCCTGCCGGATGCTCAACGACCTCGAAGAAGCCACGCTCATTCAGGTGGTCGTCGAAGAGCAGCGCCTTGCCATCCAGCACGGCCCCCGCCGGGACCGCGCGTGCCTGAAGCGCTGACTCTAGTTCGCGGGTGTCCCAGGAGATCGTCGCCTGTGCGAGCATCGCGTCCAGGGCGTCGTGGTTGGCAGTGCGGGATGCGTGGGAGGCGAAGCGCGGGGCGTCTATCCATTCTCTACGACCCAGAACCCCGCACAGCGACACCCACTCGCCATCCGACCTGATGCTTATCGAGACCCAATTATCCTGACCTGCGCATGGATATGTGCCCTGCGGAGCATAGATATCATCTCGGTTGCCCGCCCTGCCCTGCACACGTCCGTTGAAGGTGTAGTCCATGAGAGGCTCCGGCACTGTCGCGCTGAGCGTCTGCGTCTGTGATATGTCTATGAACTGGCCCTGCCCCGTCATAGCGCGGTGCGCCAACGCCGCCATTATCGCGAACACGGTATGCTCCCCCGCGGTGTAGTCCGCGTATGGGAGTTCCGGTATCGTGGGAGGCCCATCGCGGTATCCGGTGACCGACGCCAGCCCGGACGCCGCCTCTGTGCCGTATCCGATGGCCCCAAACCCGCTCCAGGGGCCTGTGTGCCCGTATCCTGTGGACGAGACCATGATGATGTCCGGCCTGATTCGACGCAGGTCCTCGTATTCCAGACCGAAGTTCCTGATGACGCGCGGGGTGAAGTTCTCGGCGAATACGTCGCTGACCGCTATCAGGTCCCTCAGCGTCTCGCGGGCGCGCTCCTGGGCCAGGTCGAGCGTGAGGCTCTTCTTGTTGCGGTTCTGTTCGTAGAAGTTGACCGCCCTGTTCCAGAACTCGCCGGATATATCGTTCTTATAGAATCCGGAGACGCGGTAGCCGTCCAGCCGCGTGCAGGACTCGATTCGCACGACCTCCGCGCCCATGTCGGCGAGCAGCTTGGTCGCATACGGTATCGCGATGAGTTGCCCGAACTCGACGACCCGCACGCCCTCCAGCGCCATTTTCGTCATCACACCACCCCCTCTGCCGCGAGCCGCGCCAACTCATCGGCAGACAGGCCAAGTTCGTCGCAATAGACCTCGTGGTTGTGCTGTCCGAGCGTCGGCGCGGGCGAGTCCACCGCCCAGGGCGTCCCCTCCATGTTGAGCGGCGGGCCGGGAATCTCCGCTGTTCCCGCGACCGGATGCGAGACCTCCCTGAAGTAGTCGCGGTGGACGTACTGCGGATTCTCACGCAGTTCGGAGGCGTCCTGCACCACTCCGTAGATGAGCCCCCTGATGCGGTTCGCGCGGTAAAAGAGGTCGAACTTCTCGTGCGCCGCGAACGTCTTGGTGACTATGCGGTCCAGCTCAGCCGAGTTTCGGACCCGCAGTTCCGGCGTGGAGAACTTCTCATCCGCAAGCTCCTCCGACCCCAGGAACTCCACAATCGCGTCCCAGTTCGGCCCGCCGAACGCTATCGGCACGATATGCCCGTCCGATGTGGCGACCGGCGAGCGGGGAATCTCGCCCGCCTCCCTGGGCTGGCGCCATTTGACATGGCCGTTGTAAGCATAGGCCAGCGTGGTATCCCTTAGTCCGGTAGCGATGGACTCCTGGATTGAGACATCAACACGCTGCCCCTCGCCGGTCATCATGCGGTGGTACATAGCTATCAGCGCGGCGGACGCGGCGTTCGCCCCGGCCTTGTACTGCGCCTGGCTGAAAGCGTGCTTGATAGGCTCCCGCTCGTTGGACCCGAATATGTACTGCAACCCGCTGAGAGCGTACTCCACAATGTCCGTTGCTTCATAATCGCGGTAGGGGCCGCTCTGCCCGAAGTTGGATATGGACACCATCACAAGCGCCGGGTTGTCGCGGCTCAGACTCTCATAAGTTACGCCCATCGCGGGCAGACTGCGCGGCCTGAAATTCTCCACCACGATGTCCGCCGACCACGCCATGCGATGCAGCAGCCCACGCCCGGCATCCGACTTGAGATCGAGCGTGACCGACCGCTTGTTGGTATTCAGGTACAGGAACGGCAGCGACTTGTCGGGATGTGGATCATCGCCCGCAAACGGCGGCATAGCGCGCGCCGGGTCGCCCGACCCGCGCCGCTCGACCTTGATGACCTCCGCCCCGAAATCCGCCATCAGCTTGGTGCAATACGGGCCCGCCACATGGTGAGTGAGGTCCAGTACCTTTATACCTTCAAGCGCTCCGGCCAAGTCCTTCTCCGAGTCTGATGTTCCAGCGGAGATTATACCAGTTCTCGGCTGTCGGTAATCAGGCTTCAGCGGTCTGCAAGTCGGAGACTCCAGCCTGATAGGGGAAGACAGGGATTCAGAGAAAAAGAGACGCCCTCATGCGCGCTGAGGACGTCGGCCCAGAAGCGTCAGCCGCTGGGGGGGTACAATGATTATTGTCCATGGTGAGTATAATGTCAAGAATTCTTGCCGAGAAATCTTCAGGCCAGAGGATAGGATATATGCAACGGGTATCGGTTTACATTGACGGATTCAATCTGTACTACGGACTCAGAGACAGGGGGTGGAGGCGTTACTACTGGCTTGATCTCCACCGTATGGCAGAGAGACTACTTAGACCAGGTCAGACCTTAGCGACAGTACGATACTTCACTGCTGAGATTGTGCCCCAGCCCAGCGCTCAGGGAACGAGGGTGCGCCAAGATACATACCTGAAGGCGCTGGCATCATTGCCAAATATGAGCATTCACTACGGACGCTTCCTACCAAGGCAGGCAAATTGTCGGCATTGCGGCGCGACCTGGACCAGATACGAGGAGAAGATGACCGACGTGAATATCGCGGTCGAACTGCTTGGCGATGCTCAGGATGACACATTCGACACCGCGATAATCGTCTCGGGCGATGGAGATTTGAGCAGCCCGGTTCAAGCCGTGCGGAGGAGATACCCTGATAAGCGTGTGATTATCGCCTTCCCACCCAGACGACACTCAATTGGCCTCCGCAACGCCGCGACGGCCTCGTTCACCATAGGGCGCGATGTATTCAGAGACAGTCAATTCCCGGAGCAAGTAATTCAGCCAGACGGATATGTGCTGGCTCGGCCCGCGAGTTGGCGATGAAATCAAACCGACACTGTAGTCCGATGCAAATCGAAATAAACAAGCATTACGAGGGATGGAGATGCTAATGGCGGCTGTACCGATGACTCATCCGGGCGAGCATCTCGCCGAGATACTCAAAGACCTTGGTCTTAGCACAATTGCGACTCTGAACATAACAGCAGCATGGTAAAGCCCGTCCCCGGATGAGGCCGACCTTGCCCTCCTCTCATATCGGGTACATAGCCGCGCTTCATATCCTGAACATCCTCCCATCCCGTAAATCCTGCTTCTGACAGCTACCTCCAAAGTTACCCTTGACGCAACTGCTTGAACCCTGTACCATCATACAAGAATATCCGTTCGGGAGGAGGAGGAATGAGAGAAAGCTACAAGTTTAAGGATATGGACAGAGGACAGCGAATCGAACTGGCAAGAGAATGGTCCGGAAGAGATACAATATGGGGAAACAATCAAAAAATAGAAGAAGCGAGCGATGAGAGCCTGATAAAATGGCTGTCTCACAACCAGCCCTGCCCCGCCACAAAACGCAATGGCGAGGTCTGCGCCGGACTACCTGTATCCGTCTCAGGCTACTGCTTCGCCCACGATCCTGAGCTTGCCTACGCGCGCGCTGCGGGTGGGCGCGCAAAGGGCAAGAAGGCTAGGGCGCAGAAGAAGCTGAGAGAACTTGGACTCGATGACATGGTGAAGGGTTTGCGGGAAGTGTTCGACGAACTCCAGGCTGCTCCGCCTTCCGCGAACAACGCCCGCGCCATGGCCAAGATTGCCGATACCATAATGAAGATGACCGAGATGGCGGCCCAAATAGACAAAGAACCCAAGTCTCCGTGGAACGACGGGTGGACGCCCTATATGCCCTGATGCAACTCGGCGGACTCGAAAAAATTCGCTGAACTGGGAAATGCAGGATTATGCAGGGTAAATGCAGGGAGAAAGTGCTCACCAAGCCTCCCAGCAGGCCGCCTGCAGGCCACCTGCGCACCCACCAGAAAAACAGCCAAATCAACCGACCGAAAACCCCCTCTCCCTCAGGGAGAGGGCTGGGGTGAGGGTGTTCCCCTCCACCTACTTAACTGATACAGCGTCTGACTGATTACCGAAAACTGACAACCGAAAACTAAGATGATACACTGCGCCAAAGTCAGATACTCTACCGGGAGGCCCAGATGTTTATAGGCCACTTCACAGAAAGACCGTACCAGGACCCCGAGTCGGGCTACTTCGGCGCGACCGGACTGCCCATCAAGGATCTCACGCTCAGCAACGAGATATACGACGCCCAGGTCGGAGCCGACCTCTACAACCGCTATCTCGACGAGCGCGTCTATGCCGAGGAAGTCGGCTTCGACGGCATCATGCTCAACGAGCACCACAGCACGCCCTTCTGCATGGGCGGCGCGATGAACGTCGAGGCATCCATCCTCGCCAAGATTACCAACCGCGCCAAGATAGTCCTGCTCGGCAACATCATCCCCATCTGGGACGATCCTCTGTGGCTCGTCGAACAGCTTGCCATGATAGACATGATCTCGCGCGGCAGACTCGTCTCCGGCTGGGTGCGCGGCACCGGGCGCGAGAGCGTCGCACACAACTCGCCGCCCCCCTACAACTGGGAGCGCTTCCAGGAGGCCCACGACTTCATCGTCAAGGCATGGACCACCCCCGGCCCATTCCGCTGGGAGGGCAAGCACTACAACTACCGCTACGTCAACCCCTGGGTCAGCCCCTACCAGAAACCCCATCCCCCGATTTGGCTGCCGGGCGTAGTCAGCCGCGACTCCCTCGTATGGGCCGCCACCAACCGCATCCCCTACATCATGCTCGCCACCAAGCTCGGCCCCACGCAGGAAGCATTCCAGATATACCACGACACCGCCGCCGAGCTCGGCTACGAGTCCGGCCCGCAGAACATCGGCTACCTCTGGAAAGTCCACGTTGACGAGACCGAAGAACTCGCCGACGAAGTAGGCCGCAAGTTCGTCCAGGGCCCCAGCAACCCCTTCCTCGCCGGCAACGAGGGTACCGCCAACCCTGCCCTGCTCGGCCTTCCGGGGCTGACGTCACGCAGGCGCGTCCTGCCCACCCGCGACGCCGCCACCGCCAACCGCGGCGGAGTGCTCAGCACATCATACGAAGAGCAGGTCGAGAACTACACCGTAGTATCCGGCACCCCGGACACTGTAATCCCCAAGATACGCCACGTCCTCGAGACACTCAGGCCCGGCAGCGTCTTCTTCTGGGACGGCGACGGAGCGATGACCCACGAAGACCAGATGCGCAGCCTCCGCCTCATGGGCGAGTACGTCCTGCCCGCCGTGCGCGAGATAGCCGACGAACTCGAACTCACCAGCCCCTTCGAGGTCGACCCAGCCACCGGCCAGCCCTTCGTAGAAAGAACCGCCGCAACAGAGGCCCAATCCGCCGCCGACTGAAGACCGGCTTCTGTTGATATGGAAACGACAGGCGACAGCCCTGACGGATGAACCTGTCAGGGCTGTCGCCTTATTGTATAATCAGACCTACCTTTAGCCTCATTAGGAAGTGATGTGTGATGACAGGACAAAAAGATACACTCATCGCGTATTTTTCAATCCTTAGAACACCAAATAGTGAAGGATATATTGGGGGGATGCTAGTTCTGGATCAAAGGGGAGTGCCAATGGAATTTCGCTGCACTCTCCCGGTGCGACCTACACAGGCCCAAAAAGCCCTTTATGGAAACACTCTTGAACCGTATGTATTCAACCAATTGATTGGATTGCCTCTGACACAGGCTCTAATAAATCAACCAGCCTGCTATATAGTGAAGAATACAATGATGTTAGAATTACGAGAATACATCAGTTCACCAGTCGTTTATATTGAGCAGTATAGTGGCTCTCTGTCTGCTAGTGATTCTTCCAATCCTGATAACCAGATCCAGTTAAGCAGTGAAACAGCGGGATTTCAACCTATAACGGCTAGGTTCATGAATGGTTACGAATCAGACTATGAAATAATTCTCGATAAACTGGAAGAGACATTCAAGCAAATAGACCTGTTGGAGCCATTTGATAGAATCACTACCGCCTTCAACGTACTATCGGAAAGAGACGATAGATTCAAGTGATTTATAATTTGGGATTCCTTTATGAAAATTAGACACCTAGCTGCAAAACTATTCAGCCAACGGATCAAATCACCCTACCTGTTGGATCTTAGTAGATCCATACAACTTGAGCCGGCTAAATCTCGCAATTTCAAACAACTACACTCAATCAATGTACCTGATACACTTAATTTACACGGATTAGTTATTGATGAAGCTTACACTGAATTTGTGAGTATTGCTTCATTAGTATCTTCTGGGCAAGACTCTATACCACTTATAGATGAACTAGATTGGCTGAACTTTATCAATTATATGGAAATCATGGACCCCGTAGAAATCGAAGAAATTAATCTCCAATCGAAGATTCATATTATCAGTATCATTTCCTTCAACAAGCAATCCCTTATAATTAACGATGCTCTTGATGACGGATTATGTCCTCCAGAAATAGAGATAGCCGGCGATATTATCGTTGATAGTCCGTTTGCGACAGTTATCCACATCTTTGATGATGAGACATCTTTTCCCAAAACTGAAATACTGTATGATATCGTCCTTGATGAACTATTCTCCGCCGGCGTCATTTCACTATTTGAGCCTATTCCCCGTTCAAGGACAGTAGGCAAAGACTACACAGATAGTGGTAAATCAGTTAGTCGAGAACGGAATGCCACGCAACCATCCCTTACTGACTCAGTAACAAAATGCCTTCACGGAATAGTTCGCTCCCAATGCTCGATATGTGTTAGCAAGCGTAGTCGTGCTGTCAGAAGAAGAACAGAGCGGAAATCTCAGATTGTAGATGTATTTGAGCAACTGCGTTATATTCTTCAGCCCCCCATCCTACCACCTAGTGGCGAGCCCGTAATCTTTCCCAACGGGCTAAAGCCTTATCCTTTCCAGATAACAGGAGTAGGATGGCTTGTTCAACATAGACAAGCGCTTCTCGCGGACCAGATGGGATTGGGCAAAACGATACAAGCCATCATAGCCATGAGAATCTTGTTCAGGCGGGGGGAACTGCAACGAGTGCTTGTAGTCTGTCCCGCTAGCATGACCAATGTCTGGGAGAGGGAACTCAAATCTTGGGCACCTGAATTACGCCCAGTGAGAGTGCAAGGGTCTCAGTGGCTGCGGTTAGATATATGGAAGGCACACTCAGAGATATACATCGTCTCCTATGAAACGCTTCGCAACGACATAGCACAGTTGGCATCTAATAGGTTTGACCTTTGCGTGCTGGATGAAGCCCAGAAAATCAAGAACCCACAAACCAAGACTCACCGTGCGATGAAACGTCTAAAGCCTCAATACAGTTGGGCATTGACTGGTACCCCGATTGAAAACAAGGTGGACGACGTCGTTGCCATATTCGATATTCTGAAACCTGAACTATTTGCCAATGACGAATTGAAGTTATCTAGTGTAGTGCGACGAAAGATAAAACCATATCTCCTGCGTCGTACAATTGAGGACGCTCAGCTGGAACTACCGGAACTCACGCATCAGAATCACTGGTTGGATCTTTTGCCAACACAGCGAACGTCTTACGACGAATTGGAAAACCAAGGAGTAGAAGATATTGAACGTAGAGGTGACAAGGCAACTCGGATACATATACTAGCACTGATTACTCAATTAAAACAGATATGCAACTACGATGATGAGTCAGGGCAAAGTTGCAAACTAAACTTCCTGAGAGACGAACTCCAAAGTCTTGTTGATGACAACGACAAGGCCTTGGTATTTTCTCAGTATCCAGTCAAGACGCTGAAAAAGATTCAACCGAAACTTCAGGAATTCGATCCGTTAATCTATGATGGAACACTATCTAGCACAAAACGCGATGAAGTAGTATTCAGATTTCAAGAGTCTGACAACAGCATGGCACTGCTGATGTCAGTCCGAGCCGGTGGGATGGGGTTGACTCTCACTAGAGCGAATCACGTCTTCCACTTTGATCACTGGTGGAATCCTGCAATTGTAGATCAAGCATCGGCAAGAGTGAGGCGCATAGGCCAGAAGAAACCCGTATTCGTTCATTCACTCTATGCATCCAATACCATAGAAGAACGCATATTCAATCTGTTGGAAGAAAAAAAGGCTATATTCCAGGCTGTGTTTGGAGGAGAAGCAGTAGCCGATGATGATGGACTGAAAAATCTAACCGATGAGGATCTGTTCGGCCTCTTTGGTCTGAACGCACCGGGAAAAGATGGCAGGTCACAACCTCCCCCGCCTCTCATGCCAAAGAGTCCTGCCCCGCTCACTCCAAAAGACTTTCATTCAATGTCTCCTAGAGAGTTTGAAGAGAGCATTCAAGAAATGTTTAGACATATGGGATACAATCTGTCCCTCACGCCTCAGTCAAGCGATGGTGGTATAGACTTGGACGGCTACCATGTTAGTGGCAAACGTATTGTGGTTCAATGTAAACGATACAAAGATACAGTACCAATAAACTATGTGCGAGAACTGTTAGGAGTAGTTTCTAGTGATAATAATATCGAAATGGGATATCTGATTACTACTGGTAAATTTTCTAAAAATGCCAGAAATTTTGCACTCGGCAACCCTATACGACTTATAGATGGCATAGAATTGGAAATAATGTTCTCTAAACTGTTACGCTGAAATTAAACTCCGGTTCGTCCGGCTAGTTCCTGGCTGGTTGACTAAAAATTCGGCTAATTGAACATCCGATGTTCAATTAGCCGAAAATATGCCTATAATCCCGCTGCGGCCGTGTGGCCCATAATGGTGTCTCAACGCCTCGTTCACTGATTCGACGAGGAGAGTAAGCGGCTTCACCCTACGGCCTCTGCGCTCCCTTCGCGTTCAGCACTATGGAGTACAGTGACTTGTCCGCCGTGATGTAGAGACGGTTCTTGTCGGGACCTCCAAAACAGCAGTTGGCGACCGCGTTTTCGGGCGTCAGTATCTTGCCCAGAAGTTCGGCCTGCGGACTGTACACGTGTATCCCGTCCCGCGCGCTCGTGAAGATGTTGCCCTCAGTGTCGGAGCGGAAGCCGTCCGACTTGCCCGGCGACACCTCGGCGAACACGCGGCTGTTAGACAGGCTCCTGCCGTCCACTACGTCAAAGGCGCGGATGTGCCCTGGCTCACCCGTGTCCGACACGTACACCACACTCTCGTCCGGCGAGAAGCAAATGCCGTTCGGCCTGTCGAAGTCGTCCGCGACTATTTCCAGCGCGCCCGTGTCGGGTTCCAGCCGGAACACGTAGCACGCGCCCAACTCGCTCTCCGCCTTGTGCCCCTCGCGGTCACTCAGAATGCCGTAGGGCGGATCGGTGAACCAGACAGAGCCATCCGACTTCACAGAGAGGTCGTTGGGCGAATTCAGCTTCTTGCCCTCGTAGTTGTCAGCGAGAGTGACCACTGTCCCGTCCGGTTCGGTGCGGCTGACCCGGCGTCCGCCGTGTTCGCAACTCACCAGGCGCCCCTGAAGGTCCCGGTAGTGGCCGTTGGTATAGCCGCACGGCGATCTGAAGACCGACACGCCGTCGGCATCAGAGTACCGCATTATCCGGTCGTTTGGGATGTCGCTCCAAAGCAGGTAGTCGCCTTCGGCGAAATAGACCGGCCCTTCCGCCCACTCCATCCCGGTGTGGTGTCTGACAAGCCGGGCGTCGTCCGGTATCATCGCCCTGAAGCGGTCATCGTAAATCTCAAATCCTTCTATTGTCGCGTCAGTCGTCATAGTAAGCTCCCCAAATATTTGGTATCCGATAATTCGCCCCGACATCTTAATACATATCGCCGAGAGCGGGCGCAAACGAAAAGCGTGGACCTGAACAATCACGAGTGCCCATATCCTGAATATCCTCTAATCTGGGCGAATCTTTAAGAGGCTCGCCGCTCGGCAATCCTGATTCGGACGACCGGCATACCTGCTCCGAAAAGTGTTAAACTCTCTTGGATGGCCTATAACAGTGGTGTGAGTAACAGTGGTGTGAGAATAAGGGTGAAGGCTCAGCCTTCCTCGGAAAGCTATACGGATGGGAGGGGCGACATGAGTAACTTAGTGCTTGTGGTAGATATGGTCGTGGGCTTCATGGAGCCCGGACACAACTTGTACTGTGGAGACGAGGCCCGTGAGATCATCCCCAGGGTACAAGAGCTTATCGAGCGCGAGCGGGCAGACGGCGGCAACGTGATCTTCATCTGCGACACGCACGACCCGGACGATCTGGAGTTCCAGATGTTCCCGGTGCATTGCGTTCGTGGGACTGAGGAGGCGGAGGTCATATCGGAGCTTCGCGGATATGAGGGCGAGACGATCCGCAAACGTCGCTACAGCGCATTCTTCGAGACAGATCTCGAAGAACGTCTGGCCGAGCTCAATCCCGACAGGGTAATAGTATGCGGGGTCTGCACCGACATATGCGTCATGCACACCACCGCCGACGCCCGCAACCGCGATTACGCAGTGGATGTGCCGACCGACTGCGTGGCGTCTTTCGACCCGGACGCGCACCGCTACGCCCTCGACCACATGCAGAAGATACTCGGCGCCAAACTGATTGATCCTGTGCCTGCGGCGTGAGGCCAGGATCTGGGTTTCACGCTCGCTGACAGAACGTCAACAATTCACGTTTTCAGGCTTTTCAAATGGTAAACATCAATACCGCTTCATCACAGATCGAGATTCGCCATTCGGTGCTTGTGGGCGATACCTCGGACATATTTCAACAGCGCACCCTGACCATACTTCGCAACGAAAATATCAATCCAACCGTCACCATGGAATTCTTCCCCGAGAGGGACGGTCTGTTGTGCGGCATCAGAGAGGTGCGGTCACTGCTGGAAAGGGTGCTTCCCGAGACAGGAATCGAGGTCTGGGCGTTGGACGAGGGTGATGGAATTGCCGCCAAAGAGGTCGCGCTCAGAATCCGGGCGCCATACAATTCGTTCGGCCTGTATGAGACGATCATCTGCGGCATATTGTCCTCCTGCACCGGATGGGCGACGGCGGCGAATGAGTGCGTTGACGCGGCAGACGGCGTTCCGGTCATCGCCACCCCCGCGAAACACATTCACCCGAATGTAGCGCCGACCGTGGATTACGCGGCGGTTGTCGGGGGCTGCGCTTCCTGCTCGACAGTGATGGGCGCCAGGCTGGCCGGGACGACGCCTTCGGGCAGTATGCCTCACGCCCTGCCTCTGATCGTCGGAGACTCGGTCAGGGCCATGCAGCTCTTCGACAGGCATACTCCCCAGGACGTGCCGCGAGTGGCTATCGTGGACACATTCAACGATGAGGCGGCGGAGTCGTTGAACGTCGCGCAGGCCCTCCGCCAGCGTCTGCGGGGCGTGCGTCTGGACACGCCGCCTGAGCGCGGAGGGGTGACGGTGGACCTTGTAAAAGAGGTCCGCGCCAGGCTGGATATGGCAGGCTTCAGGCACGTGGAGATATTCGTAAGCGGCGGATTCAGCCCCAACCGAATCAGGGAGTTCACCGAGGCGGAGGCGCCGGTGGATACGTTCAGCGTCGGCAGCTATATATCGAACGCCTCACCGAACGATTTCACGGCTGACATTCATGAAGTGGACGGCGAGCCGATAGCCAAGCGTGGACGCACACCCGGGGTGACCGAGAGCCCGCGGCTCAACCGGGTGCTGTGACACGGGGCAATCCCGCTCAGGCGTCTGGTACTCTCTCGAACCGTATTTCCAGGACTCTCCGTGTGCGGGGTGAGATTTTAGCCCAGTCCGCTATTCGCCATCCAACGACCCAGGCTATACGTCCACACGCCTCGACCAGTGGTACGCTGTCACGCCACCGGCGCGGGATATGAGCGTCTATCATGAAGTCCTTGAGTTTCTTCTCGCTCCCCAGGCCCAATGGCTGAAATGTGTCTCCTGCCTTGCGTGTGCGCAAGAGTAGGGTCTCACCAATCGCGTCCGCACCGAACCTCTCTGAGAGACGCGGATCGTCCTTCGATCTCTCGACGGACTTGGCGTCGTTTTCTACGAAGCTCGACGAAACTATCCACTCACCCTTGGTCACGCTGCCCGGCACCCTTAGCTCAATTGGAGCGCTGTCTATCGAGGGGGTCGGCAAGTCGAGGGCATAGGTCCGGCGAATATGGGCGAAATCGTAATCCACGTGAAAGCGCAGACCGCCCGGTAGGTTCATACTCTTGCCGGACGCGCCGGAGATCATGTCGAACATCTGTGATACGTGCCCGAGTTCCAGATCGTTGGTATCTCCCTTGACTATCTCCACTGCGTGCCTGAGCAGGTGGTAACCGAGGGCCGGGTGGAGTCGGGAAAAGCGCTCACGCTCTATACCGGCGCCATCTGAGTCAACAGCGACTATATCCCTGGCGGCGCGTTCCACCTCCTGTCGAATGAAGTCCAGGTCCATTGAGGCCGAGGAGGCAAGCCGCGCGAGTGCGTTTCGTATGGATGGATTGTACTGTTCGAGCCTGGGTATCAGATCGAGCCTGATGCGATTTCGTGTGAACTCGGTCGAAAGGTTCGACTCATCGAGCCGGGGATCGAGGTCGTTTTCGGCGCAGTACGCAAGGATCTCGGACTTACCCACGGATAGCAGAGGGCGAAACAGAGTTACTCGTCCGGCGCCGATTTCCCTGGACGATGTTGCTTGCATCGCGCTCAGTCCATCCAGTCCCGTACCCCTTATGACATTCAACAGGATGGTCTCGGCTTGGTCGTCGAGGGTGTGGCCGAGAGCTACACAATCGGCTCCATGCCTGGACGCGACTTGTGATAGGAACTCGTACCGTACTCTGCGGGCCGCTTCCTCGGTGGATAGGCCGCACTCGGCTCGCAGGGTGTAGGTATCCGCTCTTTCGGTCGTGATGGGCACTCCGAGAGATGCAGCGAATTCGCGAGCGAAATCTGCGTCCGCTTCCGATGATTCCGGTCGCAGGCCATGGTCGAGGTGGGCCGCGTGGAGTTCCAGGCCCAGGGTGTCTTTCAGAGAGTGGAGTGAGTGCAGCAGGGTAGTAGAGTCGGGGCCGCCGGAGAAGGCGACCACCATGGAAGCGCCCGTCAGATTGTTGGCGGCGATGCCGTGCCGCACAGTGTCCAGCAAGGCGGTGCTGTCGGGACGTGTGCGCGAAGGGCGGCTCATTTCAGGTGCCAGGTCTCGTTCAGGGATACCAGGGTTGTCCGAGCCGATGTGATTTCGAGGCGCGTAATGGATCCCAGGTCTATTCTCAACTTACGGAAATTGTTCAGAGGCATATCCAGCGCGGCGCAGACGATGGTGTGAATCGTGAAGTTGTGAGTAACTGCCACTACGGTCTCGGACCCGTGTCGCTCGACCAGGGACCGGACGACGGGCCACGCGCGGTCTCGGACGTCATACAAGCTTTCTCCGCCGGGCATGACGGTTGCCGCCGGGTCCTCGTCCCAGCTACGCATCACGTCCGGGAATCTCTCACGGAGTTGGGGACCGGACAGGCCCTCGAACTTGCCAACGTCCATCTCGATGAGTTCTTCCACCTCTACCGGCCGCAATCCAGCGCGAGACCCTATGGCCTCCGCCGTCTGCAACGCTCGCGGGAGAGGGCTGGAGTACAGGGCGAACGGCGCATTGGATGCCAGCGCGCGGGCGGCAGCCTCCGCCTGCTCACGTCCAACATCGGTGAGCGGCGAGTTGTTGACGCCTTGGATCCTGCCGAGCTTGTTGGACTCGGTCTGTCCGTGCCTAACCAGAATCAGTTTCACTCTCGACCTCTAATGTTTCAGACTTGGTCACCCTGATTGCCTCTATTCTCAGATCCTGCATATCGAGTATCTCGAAGGTCAGGTTTTGGTACTCGAACTGCTCGCCCCTTGCGGGAATGTGTCCGAGAACATCGAGGGCGAAGCCGGCAATGGTCTCATATTCGCCGTGGGGAAGTTCAATGTCCATCTCATGGTTCGCTTGCTGGATGCCCATACCCCCCTCGACATGGAAGGTGTTTTCGTCAATCGCTCGAAACTCCTCTTCGGGCGATAGTCCCTCCTCTCCCACAGGCCCGACCACGACCTCCAACAGCCTCTTGAGCGTAACCAGCCCGGAGACCCCGCCGAATTCGTCAATCACAAGCGCCATCTGATTGCCGGACGCCCTGAGTTCGTCGAACAGCTCGGAGATTCGCTTGGTCTCAGGGACGAAGTGCGTGTCTCGGATAGCCTCCGTAACCGAGTCGCCGTAGCCAAGGTCTGTCTGGGCCATGAGTCTCAGCACGTCCTTGGAGGATATGATGCCGATGATATTGTCCGGGGATTCTCGATAGACAGGGAAGCGGGTATGCTGGGTCTGCGAGTATATATTCAGGAATTCGCGCAGAGCGCTGCCCTGCCGGATGGTGACCATCTCGTTCCTGGGGGTCATGACCTCCTTGACCTGCCTGTCGCCGAACTGGAACACGTTCTCAAGCATCTCGGCCTCGGCGGGCTCGAACTCGCCTTCCGCCTCGCCTATGTCTATCAGCGAGCGGAACTCGTCTTCAGTGATCGAGCGCCTTTCTTCGATGCCGCTGCCGAGCAGCGCGTTGAGTCCCCTGGTCGCCCACTGGAGGATGAGCACCAACGGCAAGAGCAGGTACTCCGTCCAGGTCAGCGGACGCGAATAGAGGAAGGCTACCTTTTCGGAGTTTCTGACAGCTATCGTCTTGGGGATGATTTCGCCGAACAGAACGAGCGCGATTGTGCTTATCGCGGTAGCGATGACGACACCCGCGGGGGTGACTCCCCCGGTCTGGCTGTCCGCGCCGACGAAGGCTACTACCGTGGCGGTGATGACCGCGGTGGTGGCGGCGTTGACGATGTTGTTGCCCAGAAGAATGGTCGCTAGAAGGCGTTCGGGTTCGGCTATCATGTTTGCGACCCTTCTGGCTCCGGGAACGCCTTCGCTGACCAGGTGGGCAATCGTGGTCCTCTGGACCGACAGGAAGGCGGACTCCGAGCTGGAGAAGAAAGCTGAAAGCGCCAGTAGAACGAATACCAGCGCGAGGCTTAAGAAGTCTCCGTCCATCATTGTGTTAAATCCTTTTGACGTTGCTGCCAGAGACTTGAGATTACGCGGCGGGATACGCTCGCTCCGTAGCCACGCCTCTGGAGGTGGCCCCAAAGCCGGCGGTGGAACTGTTCGTAGTCGGCGTCGGCGAGCCGCCTTGCGAACCTGGATGCGGCGTCGAGGGCGGTGTAGTCATCGTCCAAGTCTTCTACGGATGACTCGGCCAGGGACGGGGCAACGCCCTTGCCTACGAGTTCCCTGACTATCATACGCGAACTGCGCGGGCTCCGGCGGGCGCGGCTGTCGGACCATTCCATAGCGTACTTGGCGTCGTCAACCAGGCCCTGCTCTTTCAGACGCTCGACCGCCACATCCACCACGTCCGGGTCGGCCTTCTCCGACAGCCTTCGGCGCAGTTCGGACTCGGTGCGCTGCTTGTAGGAGATCAGGTTGAGCGCACGGCCCAGCGCTTTCTGGATGGCCTTTTGGTCTTGCATCATGGTTCGACCGTGACTTCTATGCGACAGTGGTCGCTCGGACCCCAGTCGTCGGGGCCGTTGAGGGCGGATACCTTCACAGAGTTCGCCATGCTCTCGGATGCGAACACGAAGTCCAGTTGGTGTTCCGTGCCGCTGGAGTGACGATATGTCGGGACGTTCAGGCTGTCCGGCGGCAGCCATTCCGGCCACGGGTCGGTTTGCCGTCCGTTGGGGTATTGCGGGCCTACTAAGGGCATTCCGATAGCGGCCATTCTGTTGAACACCGTGTCATAGCGATCTTTCCAGTAGCCGTAGCCGTCCTCGTCGTAGCCGTGATAGACGCTGAGGTCTCCGGCGGCTATTATGCGGTGGTCCCTCTGACGACCTATGAACAGGGACAAGTCGGAGATGACGCGGTGCAGCGAAGCGTCGGTGATATTCCAGCTAGAGTCATACGGAGATTCGTACTCAGCCGTGAATGATATGAGAGTGAAGGGTTCGCCTTTGGGCGGCGTCACTATGGCGGCTGAGATCGAGTGTGGATGGCTTACAACGAAGTCTCCGGCGTCGGGCCGGTTGAGCGGCGCGGGGATCAGCCATTCTACCCGCGCCAAGTCAGATAGCTTCGCGATTGCAGACCTGGATATCCTATATCCGTTTTCGTCGAGAAATGGAACGGGATCAACCTCTATATGCGCGGCCACGTCGTCGGGGGGCAGACCTGCCTCTTGGAGCAGGGCGATGTCGACGTCCGAGACGGGCAGGCATCGCCATGCGGCGTTACGGCGGGCGATGTTCCAGGAGATGATCTTGACCATGTTTCCTCATCGCCCTCTCTGGTTTACGTATTCTTATACCAATTCGCATTACGCCATCGTGTTTCGACTGGCCCCCACCCCTGGATTCCCGTTTTCACAGGAATGACGAGAAACATCAACACAGCCTAGTACCAGTTCCATGTGTTTCTGGCGTATAGAGACCCACCCCAGCCCCTGGATTCCCGCCTTCGCGGGAATGACGATTCGTTGCTGGAGGATGTCATATTCACATGGACTTAGCGCTAGTCGTCTTTGCCGACGAGGACTACGAGGTCGGTGACGTTGCCGTTGACGGCGGGATCGAGTTCTTCGCTAGGGTCGGGGGTCCTGCCGGTGATGAGGTCTTCTATCTGGTTGCCTATGTCGGGGTTTTCCTTGAGGTACTGCTTGGCGTTCTCGCGGCCCTGTCCGAGCCTGAGGTCGCCGAAGGAGTAGAAGGCGCCGCGCTTGGTGACGAAGCCCTTTTCGACGCCTATTTCGAGGAGCTCGCCCTGCTTGCTGATGCCTTCGTTGAACATGATGTCGAGTTCGGCGTTCTTGAAGGGGGGCGCGACCTTGTTCTTGACGATGCGGGCGCGGATGCGGTTGCCTACGAATTCGCCGGCCTGCTTGATGGACTCGATGCGGCGCAGGTCTATGCGGACGGAGCTGTAGAACTTGAGCGCGCGGCCACCGGGGGTTACCTCGGGGCTGCCCCATATCACGCCGACCTTCTCGCGTATCTGGTTGATGAAGATGACGGAGCAGTCGGAGCGGCTGATGGCGGCGGTGAGCTTTCGCAGCGCCTGGGACATGAGCCTGGCCTGCAGCCCGACGTGGGTGTCGCCCATGTCGCCGTCTATCTCGGCCTTGGGGACGAGGGCGGCGACGCTGTCTATGACGACCAGGTCAACGGCGCTGCTGCGCACGAGATATTCGCATATCTCGAGGGCCTGCTCGGCGCTGTCGGGCTGGGAGAGCAGAAGGTCGTCGAGGTTGACTCCGCAACGGGCGGAGTAGCCCGGGTCGAGGGCGTGCTCGGCGTCTATGTAGGCGGCGGTGCCTCCCGCCTTCTGGGCCTCGGCCATGATGTGGTATGAGAGGGTGGACTTGCCGGAGGACTCGGCGCCGAAAACCTCAATGATGCGGCCTCTGGGGATGCCGCCGACGCCAAGGGCCTCGTCGAGCAACAGGGAGCCGGTGGGAATGGCGTCTATCTGCACGGCGGCCCTGTCTTCGCCGAGCCTCATGATGGTGCCGCTGCCGAAGTGCCTGTCTATCTGTCCTATGGCTACTTCGAGGGCCTCGCGTCGTTTCTTGTCCATTGTATCTTCTCCGAAGATGCTTCAGTTTCTGGCGGTTGAAGCGAGTATATCAGACGGATTCCCGAATGTAAATACATTAGTTCGGAATATCAGTGCTTTTCAGGGCGATTCTCTATAATGGGCCGGATTGGGGTGGTTCGGATATACTCTGTTTTATAAAGCGACAGGTGGAAACTGGTGGGTCAAGTGGTGGGCAACTGGTGATTTTATCACCTGCAATGACCTGCATTTCACCTGCATTAGCTACGGGGAAAATTTTCAGGGGCCGGGAAATCTTCTCCGTATAATCTCTCCTTTATGTATTCTGGCGCGCATGGGGTCGGCTGCCGATCCTTAGCGATTGTGTCCGAGTTGCTAGATTCTATGTTCTTATAGTAGCACAGAGAGGGTGGGGAGGGGAAGTAGGATTGTGGAGGTGGGAAAACTCAAGGTAGGACATTCAAATTGTCACAGGCCGGAAAGATGGGGTTGATGTCGGGTTCGTGGCGGAGGCCCGATAATGCCGATGTGGTCAAACGCGGTTTCCACGTCGGCGATGTTGTATCCGACCAATCGCAGCGCCTGCGCCACCGCCGGCGCCAAAGACTCGTCCAGTAGGAATGGTGGATTAGTCGAATCGTAGCCGAGATTCCCACTCACACGCGGCCTGCACTTCCTCCGGGAAGATTCCGTAGGCTTGCGCTACCCAATCCGGGGAGTCTCCCGCTTCAATCATCCCGACGATTGTCTTGGTGGGTATGCGAGTGCCCTTGACGCAAGGAGCGCCGAACTGAATCTCAGGATCGAGGACTACCCCATCCGACGCTTCCCATGAAATTGCGACCTGCGATACCGAGTCAAATTTCAGGCCATGAACCGGTATCAAGTACTCTCGCAGCAGGTCGAATGCCACCTGCCCGTTCCGGCTTCCCGATATGAGTTTCTGGGTCCACTGGACGAATATCTGCCCCTGACCTGTCCGCAGAAACTCGGTGGCGAAGGGCCTGAGGTGTCCGGTTTGGTCACGCAACCATTGGACTCTCTGATTAGGCAGTCGCCAACTTCAAGGTGATCTGGGAAATACTGAATCTGCTCCCTGCCCAAGGAGAGCCGCCATCTCAGCTTCTTGGTTGAAGCGAGGGTCCAGCACATTGGCTGCGACTAACAGTGGTGCGTCAAGACCATCGTATTTCTTAGCCTT
>DAOULF010000073.1:0-3703 GCA_034420555.1 Dehalococcoidia bacterium | reverse complement strand
GAACCGTGCGCGTGCCAACCCTGGCTCCCGGCGGAAACATCGGCGCGGCGGCCTCGAACAGCGAGCACATATAGTAGTCGCTTATCCATCGAGCGAGCGAAAGCTGGTGAGATTCCAGTACAGGCACATCGGACAGCGTTCTGGAAACAGGCCGTGTCTCTTCCACCTGGGGCGAGGACGCAAGCTCGAAGACGATCCCCTGCAACGCGCGAACGCCGAAAGGCACACGCGCCAACTGGCCGGGCGTGAGAGCCATGTCTTCCGGGATGTGGTAGCTGAACGTCTGAGAGCGTCCGGTAGGAGCGTCCACGGCGATTTCGGCATATCTCATAAGGCCGCAGACCCCCGTGTAGAATCACCCCGAACACGATGTGCCGACTCAACAGGGCGAAAACTTCCTCTCTCTTGATGGGAGAGAGGACTGAGGTGAGGGTGAAATGCCTCTCCCTGCTACCTGTTCGCGCGTTCTCTGCGGTCTTCCCTGATGCGCGCCGCGCGTCCAGACCTGCCACGCAGATAGTACAGCCGCGCCCGTCTCACGCGACCCCTGCGCATCAGATTCACATACTCCACGTTTGGCGAGTGAAGAAGGAACGTGCGCTCCACGCCGACCTCATAGCTGACGCGCCGGACTGTGAACGAAGCCCCTGGCCCGCTTCCCCTCGTGCGTATGACCACGCCCTCGAAGACCTGCGTGCGGGTCCGATTCGCCTCAGTAACCCGGACTCCGACCTGAACGGTATCGCCGGGCGTGAAGGCGTCTATATTCTCATTCTCTTCAAGCTTTACAAGCTGATGGGCTTCCATTGTTCTAGCATCCTGGGGTCACAGGGGATGGGCAATCGCATTGGAACATTGTATAGACACCCGCCAACCCGATTCAAGATCAGTTCCAACCTCAGCGACGTGGGCAGAATCACAATCGCGAGAATCGAGGCGGCGTCCCAGTCTCCCAAGCTGGACACCATCCAGAAGCTGGCGACCACAATGGGATATCCTGTTCAAGCTCTAATGATGGACGACTGGGCCGACTATACGGAGTATCGACCGGCTATACGCGCGCCGCCCCCGATCTCCCATCGGCTATAATTCGCCGGGCTTATGCCGCCACAGTGTCGGCTGTCTCGGGTACTATAGCCTCGGGAGAAAATATACTGATGATATACATCAGCTTGCCGTTGGCCATGCGGGAGTTGTGCCATAGGGCAGGCTACATTCTCATTTGGATCTCTCAAACGACGGCCCATCAGTAGTGCTATCTACCGTCGAAAGTCTTGTTGTGCTTCGGGAGTCTACCTGTCTGTCGTCTATAGTCCGCTAACTTCCTAGCTTCCAGTAGCTCGGCGTTCTGCCGAGTCATACGGTCTGACTCTACGACCAGTGATCCATCATGTTCAAGCTTTCCCGTCCTGTAGTGTTCGGCTGCGCGGCGTTTCGGGTCGTTCGTCGTACCTATGTAAATCTGTCTGCCTTCACTATCGTAGATTGAATATGCGACTACGTTACTCTGCGCCTTGTTTTCGTGTCTTTTCGTTGGAATTGATGGGCGAGTGCGGGTTGAGAGGGGTGTGTCATATGAAGGGCTGTCATCTGAGAAGAGTTTCCAAATAATTACGCCAAGGGTGACGGGCCACAGCACGATAGGCAATAACAAAGGCCCCGCGATCCCGAGCAACAGTATCGCTAATAAGTGCTCGTCATTGACGACACCAAGCATTGCCCCAAGGAAGAAAGTTGCCACACAATATACAGCCAAGAAGTTTCGCCACGTCATATCATGCTTCCTCAATGTCTGGATGGCGCGATTATCTGCTATCGCTTTGCCCTTCGCAACCCCTAAGCCATGAACAGCCTGAACGAGTGTAGATCCTCAACGTAGCAGTGGAGAGCGAACCCAAGCGGATCCACCTAGTCACCGTAGAATCCCTCCGCCATGCCACCCCACCATGTCACTCAATACGAGCGACATGCGGAGAGGCCGTCAGCACCGTCAACACTACCCGGTGAACATCGGTAACACCTCCGCCACCTCATCAAGCCGGCATACCCTTTTCACAAATCCCTCGTCATAATCCAGCAGCATATTATGA
Organism: Dehalococcoidia bacterium; assembly: GCA_034420555.1. Classification (GTDB taxonomy): domain Bacteria; phylum Chloroflexota; class Dehalococcoidia; order Lucifugimonadales; family UBA1123; genus VXRN01. Next base: position 1,613 of record DAOULF010000073.1, on the reverse strand, counting down.
CGTTCCGCCAGCGACGCCAGAAGATCGAAGGCCGGAGTTCCCTTTACATCCTGATCCATCGAAAACAGAAGACCCGCGATAGCCCCGCCATCGTCCATTATTACCTCATCCCCTTCGCAGCGAATCGAAAACAGCAGCGGATCGCCGTGCTGGTCCCCGTACGGAACGCTGAACTCCCATTCGTCATCGCTGGCAGGGGACAAGTGAACACTCTGAGCGAATGTCTTATACACAGTCTTGTCCAATTTAGCCAGTAATTCGGGTCTGTCCTCTTTCAACATGATTGTTTCTAACCCGGACCTATGCTGAGAAAGCTATTGGGCACGGTAGCGTGTGCGGAACGCACTTCGGCTGTCAATCTGCCGGTGAACGGATCGTAACTGGTGGACCAGGAGTCGAATATGTCCCGACCGAGTATCGAGGGAAGATTGAGATTATCATCGTTAGGTGTGGCTATGTTCATCTCTATGTGATACAGATGCGTAACGTCGCCGTCCACGAAAAACAGGGTAGCCGGCTCGCTGAAATACTCTGCCTTGCCAATCCCTGTGATACTCCGAGGGTTGCGTAGTGCTTGAAAGGGAACACCGATCTCATTGGCGTCGCTGGGATGTAAACAGGTGATGTCTGCGCCCGTGTCAAACATCAATCTTATAGGCTGAAAAATATCGAATCGCGCTATATGCAGCCGACAAGCGATATATGGCCTGTTACGCAGAGTGAAGTAGCCCTGTATCATAGGACTAGCGCCGAACCTTCCGCGTCAATGTACTCCAGCGCCACATTGAACATATCCATGCCCTGCTCTCGAACCGCCGTCATAACCGCGTCGTGGGACTTCCCGGACGCAACTACCCCGTCCTCGTTCATCGCAATCCACTGGTTTGAGTATTCCCGTTGAAGCTCAGGATACTTGGCACACACCATGAGTCGGAGATTCTGGAAAGCCTCTAACTCCGCGCGGAGGGCCGCGCCTCCACCCATCTCTTTGAATGCCACTATGGCTGCGTCCAAAGCGTCTCTGCGCTGTTCCTCGGTCAACGCCATGCTGCTCCTCCAAATTTCAGATATATCACAGAGTCAGTGTAACACCGCTGACAAATAGCTGACCATCGCCGCTCCAAAACCCCAGCCTTCACTTCCCCTACCCGACTATGCTACAATCCGAACATACAAACTAAAGCCCGATATCCAACTTCTGACAGCAGGTAATATAAATCAGGGATTATATTATGAAAAATCCGAAGCCCAGAAAATTTCCCCCATAGCTAAACTCAGGCGATCTCTGGTCATTCTCTGGTGACTTTTTCACCAGTTGCCACCAGTCGGACCACCAGTTACTCACCAGCGCGTATATAAATCAGAATTATCGAACTCATCCATAATCCGCCATTTCCTGCATTTCATTCGCCCGCTCACTTTCTTGACAGCCAAACTTGCCCGTTGCTACGATTCGGATGTTAATCAACCCTTCCCCGAACTGAGGCGCGCCTTCCCGAAATTCCCAGTGTCCGCCGCCGCGCAAACTCGCTTGGACGGCAATTCGGAACTGCGAAACAAGGCGCTCCCGCGCGGGTAACGGATAATCAGGCGATGGAGGAGTGAGTAGTTGT
>DAOULF010000072.1:0-4860 GCA_034420555.1 Dehalococcoidia bacterium | reverse complement strand
GCACACCCATGAACCGCTCCATCGAGCCGAAGAGCGCGCGATGCACCATGTATGGCTGATGCTCCGCGCCGTCCGCGCCGATGTAGGTCAGTCCGAACCTGCGAGGCAGGTTGAAGTCGAACTGGACGGTCGTGCATTGCCACAGCCTGCCGATGGCGTCCTGGATGTGAATGTCTATCTTGGGGCCGTAGAAGGCGCCTCCGCCCTCCTCCACCTCGTAGCTCATGCCACGCCTTTCAAGGGTGGAGCGCAGCGAGTTCGTCGCAACTTCCCACTCTTCCTCAGAGCCGACGGCCTTGTCGGGGCGCGTGGAGAGCATTACGGAGTAGTTGGAGAAGTCGAACTTGTCCAGCAGATGGAAGGTGAGATCCAGGACTCCGTTCACCTCGTCCTCTATCTGGTCGGGACGGCAGAAGATGTGGGCGTCGTCCTGCGTCATTCCTCTCACCCGCAACATCCCGTGAAGCGTTCCGCCGCGCTCGTAGCGATAGACCGAACCCAGTTCGCCTATACGCATAGGAAGGTCACGGTAGCTCCTGAGGCCGTTGCGGTAGTACATGATGTGGAACGGGCAGTTCATGGGCTTGAGGTAGTATTCCTGGCCCTCCATGTCCATCGCCGCGAACATATTCTCCTTGAAGTTCTCCAAGTGGCCGCTCGTCTCCCACAGGTTGGAACGACCGATGTGAGGCGTGTAAACAAGGTCGTAGCCCCACCTGTAATGCTCGCGCTTCCACAGGTCTTCTACCAGCCCGCGCACTCGCGCGCCCTTCGGGTGCCAGATGATAAGACCCGGGCCGGTCTCATCATGCACGGAGAACAGGTCGAGGTCACGCCCGACGACGCGGTGGTCGCGCCTGCGAGCCTCCTCCAGCCTTTCGAGGTGTTCGTCCAGAGCTTCCTGCGACTCGAACGCCGTGCCGTAGATGCGCTGGAGCATGGGACGGTTCTCATCTCCGCGCCAGTAGGCTCCGGCGACGTTGAGCAGCTTGAACGCGGGTATCCTGCCTGTGGACTCGACGTGCGGCCCGGCGCAGAGGTCCTCGAATCCTCCATGCGTGTAGGTGGAGATAGCCTCCCCTTCCGGGATCTCGGCTATGACCTCCAGCTTTAGCGGCTCGTCGGAATTGAGGTCGTTTATCTCGTCGCGCGAATACTCTCTGTATTCGAACTTGTGGTTGCGCTTGATCACGCGGCGCATACGGTTCTCGATTCGCTGGATGTCCTCCGGCGTGAACGGGTTTTCAACCATGAAATCGTAGTAGAAGCCGTCGTCGGTGGGCGGTCCGATGCCGATCTTGGCGTCGGGAAAGAGCGTTTTGACCACGTCGGCCATCACATGGGCCGCGGAGTGCCTTATGCGCATCCGCAGCTCTATCAGTTCGGAATCAACTTGCAGCGTCATTTGTCATTCTCCCATTATTCGGCCGGTACGCCTTCCGGCGCGCGCCGGCCGGGAAAGTCTTGGTCTGGTGGGATAAGGAATATCCCGGAACACACAAAAGCCCCTCGCGCAATTCGATACAACCCCGCGAGAGGCTACATAGTCGAGAATGTTATTCGTCTGAGGAGAACTACACGGTTCCCAATTCGTTCAGTCCTACATCACTGATAACTGTGTGTCTGCAACAATTCTAAGTCGTCCGAGTTATGGGGGTCAAGAGTGGATATAATGCTCAGAATTCTGGATGCTTACTTCGGATGCGCCTTTCGGATATAACCCATTATGCCCACCTGCGTTATAATCATACAGACGACCAGAGGAACATAGAGAGGATTTCGCCCCGGACAGTGGTTCCAGACGAATACAGAGGATATGGTGAGGACCCCCAGGAAGCGCCTCCCCGGAAGCCGTCTTCCAAGCGCCGGTTGGTGATTGGGGTCCTGGCTATTGGCATCGTCCTGGGGTTTGCGCTGGGATTCGCGTACATGTCCGTTATGAATCCGCAGAGAGGCAGCGGACCTTCGCTCTTCGACGAGCGTCAGGTTTCACGCATCTTCGAGGATGCGGGCCCGGCGGTGGTCGAGATAGACGTGGCGCGCGTATTCCGGGGCAGAACCATTCCGGGTGTGTACTCAGGTTCAGGTTTCCTCGTTGACGACCAGGGACACATTCTGACGAACAACCACATCGTATCGGAGGGCAGCGAATTCGCGGTGAGGCTGTCGAACGGGAGAGAGGTCGAGGCTGAAAAACTCGGAGTTAGCGAGGCCGACGACCTGGCGGTGCTCAAGGTTGATCCGTCGGAGGTAAACGGTATAGCTCCACTCGAACTGGCAGATTCGTCTCTGGTCAGACCCGGGCAGATGGCAATAGCAATCGGCAGCCCGTTCAGGGAGTTCAACTCGGTTGCCGTTGGTGTAGTGAGCGGGATAGGCAGGGGGCAGTCAAGCGTACTGAACCGTCCTATTCCAGACATGATCCAGACGGACGTGCCGCTGAATCCGGGTAATTCCGGCGGACCTCTTCTCAACTCAGAGGGCAAGGTAATCGGTATAAATTCCTCGATTCGCGTGAGCGCTCCCAATGCCCCGGTCGAGGACTTCAGGATAGGCTTTGCGGTCCCAAGCAATACCGCAATCGGTATTCTCCCGAACCTTAAGACGGCGGCAGAACTGAAGAGGCCGTGGATCGGAATTCAGGGGATGGCCGTTACACGGGAACTGGCGGACAGCATGGACTTTCCCCGTGGAATAGTGATTACGGGCATATTTGCGGACAGTCCGGCGCGAAGGGCAGGGCTGACGGTGTTCAGGGGCCTTACCGACGAAACGCTGGGCGACATCATCACAGCGGTTGACGACGTTCCCGTGCAGTCGGTGGAGGATATGGTGAGCTACCTCAATTCCAAGGTCCCGGGAGACGAAGTTACTCTGACTCTGTTCAAGCTGGGCGCGGAGCGCGAAGTAAGGATAACGCTCGACCCCTGGCTCGGAGGGACATAAGCCGCATCCCTCAGCGCATAGTCAACCAAAGCAAGACGCCCCCATTGTGGGGGCGTCTCTATCTTTACTCACGGACGACCGAAGCGCTTACTGAAGCGGGGAGACGCTCAGAGGAAGCAGCAGCTTGTTTTCCTGCTTGAGAGGCGCAATTCCACCAGGCGGCGGCCAGACGCCCTTCGCGCGGGTCTCGGCGCGAACCTCTGCGCGCTGGTCGTAGCTCTCGTAGGCCCACATGTGAATCCAGGTGTTGAGGTTGCCTAGTTCCGAGTACCAGGCTCCCACGAGCGGCGAGTACTTCTGTCTTTCCTCGATGTGCTGACTCCACTTGTCTATCACCTTGGGAATGTCGCCCGACTGGTAAGTATAGATTCGCATCTCATAGACCGGGCCGAGCTTTGCCGCGCCGCGATATTCCATGAACGGAGCGGGCAGGAAGATCTCGGAGTGCATATTGATCATGAACTCCGAGTTGTCCGGCGGCCAGACGCCTTCCTCGACAACCTTGGCGCGAACCTCGCTACGCTGGTTGAGGTCTTCGTAGGGCCAGACATGCACTACCTGGTTAAGAGGGCCCGCCTCCGTCTGCCAGAAGCCGAACAGGTCGGAGTAGTCTCCCCGGCCATCCTCCCACTTCGCGGCAGTCCGCTTCTCAAACTCCGGCACCGACCGGGGCTTGAGGTCATAAGTCCTGAATTCGTATATCATTCTCAACTCCTTATGTTTGATTTATTGGCGATTGGGTGGTTGCTCCACCGCAGAATTGTTATCGTTCTATACTGATGTATCCGCGATAATCACTATTAACTGTGCCTGAGGTTCTCCAGAAATTTCTGCCGCTTTTCATCCAGTTCTCGCTGACGCGCAGTTGTATCGTTGATCTTCGAGCGGCCTGCCATGGAGCGTATGTCCTGAATGTTCTTCCAACGGAGATATTCTCTAAGGACTTCGTTTATTGCTCCGCTCTCTGTTTCCTCCCCCGTAGCCTGAACCACGGCGTCAAGCAGCTTTCTGTCAATATCGAGCGTCGTGAGCATCTGCTATATCCCCCTTGCCGGAGCGGACCGATCTTCACGCCATTCTACCGTATTGCTGGCTCGCGTATAAACATACCCGATTCGATTGAACGCCTTCGTCAGTAGCCCATCAGCGCGCTTGCGCGGTTGGAGCGAGTTATCATCTGCTCCATCGGATCGGTAATGACGTTGACGCACGAGGGTATTCCGTCCTGGCTGGCCGAGTATGCTCGCTCCAGAGCGGGCCTGATGTCTTCGGGCTCGGTCACGTGCTCGGTGTGCCCGCCGAACGCCTCCATCATCTTGTCGTAGCGGATGTCCTGCACGTAGCGCGCGACTCTTTCGCCGTAGTCCTCAGGCAGTCCCATCATGGATTCGAGATTGCCGCCCACGATGCCGGAGTTGTTGTTCACTATGAACACGACTGGCAGGCTATGGCGCACAGCGGTCTCCATCTCCATCGAATTGAACCCGAAGGCGCAGTCTCCGTTCACGCTGACCACAGGCGCGTCCGGCCTTGCGAGCTTCGCGCCTATCGCGAACGGCACACCAACACCCATGCATCCGTTCGTGCCGGAGTTCAGGCGACTGGCCGGCGTGTTGCTCGGCAGGATCTGGCGTCCGGTGGCGAGGGTTATCTGGCCGTCAACCGAGTAGATCGTATCGCGCGGGAATACGTTCCTCACCTCGGTAAGCAACCGATACGTCTTGATCGGTGTGGCGTCGGACTCCATGAACGGCTGGATGGATTCGGCGTTAGACTCGGCCTTTTCCCTCAGCGCGGTCAGCCACGGGCCTTCCTCAGCCCTGTCGCTCACGCCGTCCGTTCTGCCTTCCAGTTCAGCCAATATCTGGCCGAGCGCCTGGCCCGCGTCGCCCACGATTCCAACGTCCACCTTGC
>DAOULF010000071.1:0-5869 GCA_034420555.1 Dehalococcoidia bacterium | reverse complement strand
GGAGAGAGGTCGTAGAGGTCAACGTCCAGCGGGTCGCCCGGATCTATCTGGTTGCGAATGCCGTCTATGCCCGCGAGCAGCATCGCGCTGAACGCGAAGTACGGGTTGGCCGTCGGGTCGGGGCAGCGGAATTCGATGCGCTTCGACGGAGGCGTGTCGAAATACGCGGGTATGCGGCAGCAGGCGCTGCGGTTGCGCGACGAGTAGGCCAGGTTGACTGGCGCCTCGTAGCCCGGCACCAGGCGGCGGTACGAGTTGGTAGTCGGAGCCGCGAATGCCAGAAGCGCGGGGGCGTGCTTGAGCAGGCCGCCGATGTAATACTTCATCGTGTCGCTCATGTGCGCGTAGCCGTCGCCCCAGAATATGTTCTCGCCGTCTCTCCAGATGCTCTGGTGGGTGTGCATACCCGTGCCGTTGTCGCCGAACAGCGGCTTGGGCATGAAGGTCGCGGTCTTGCCGTGCCGGGCGGCCACGTTCTTCACCAGGTACTTGTAGATCATGATGTTGTCGGCGGTCTTGGTCAGCGTGTCGTACACGATGTCAATCTCGCCCTGTCCGGCGGTCGCTACTTCGTGGTGCTGCTTCTCTATGACCATGCCGAACTTCTGCATTTCGATGACCATCTCGGAGCGAATGTCGCTCAGCGTGTCCACCGGGGGCACTGGGAAGTAGCCTCCCTTGTAACGCGGCCGGTAGCCCTTGCTCCGCGTCTTGCCGTCTAGCTGGTATTCGTTGCTGGCGTTCCAGATGCCCTCGTCCGAGTCCACACTGTAGAAGGCGGAGTGAGCGTCCTGGTCGAATCTCGCTGAGTCGAAGATGAAGAATTCGGCCTCCGGGCCCCAGTAGCTGGTGTCGCCGATGCCGCTGGAGGCCAGGTAAGCCTCCGCCTTCCGCGCGACATACCTGGGATCGCGGGTGTAGTCCGAGCCTGTCAGTGGGTCGCGGATGTCGCAGATCAGGCTGAGGGTCTTGATGTTGTAAACGGGGTCTATGACTGCCGTATTCGGGTCTGGGACGATGAGCATATCGCTCTCGTCAATCGTCTGGAAACCGTGAATGCTGGAGCCGTCAAATCCGGTGCCGTTGGCGAACAGGCTCTCGTTGACCTCGTTGGGCGGCACGCCAACGTGCTGCAAAGTTCCGGGAAGATCCGTGAACTTCAGGTCAATTATTTCGATGCCTTCGTCTTGTATCAGCTGTATCACTTCTTGCGGGGTCATGCTACCACTCCTTGTATTTGCTTTGGCTTCCCGCCGTACCGCCGTCGTTGGGGGCTGAGCGGACGAGCGCCGAAGCCATTTTACACATTACGCCCTTGCATTAAAATGCGCCTGGTCGAGTCTGTCGGCCCAGGCGCATTTTCGTTCGGTTTTGATTCTTCTGTCGAAGCCGGTTGGGGGGCTTGCCAACAGAGATTTGTAAACTCGACTACTTCTCTTCTCTGCTCTTGCGGACCTTGCTCGGGAGGATTACCCACAGTCCGAACAGTCCCGCGAACGCTATGCCGCCGAGAATTGCCTCTATGCCCATCTTGCCTGACTCCTGTCTGAGTGATCGGATGCCGGGGGCCGCTGTATCGGGTCGGCATCGCGTTTGTTCTATGTTTCACATTATCCAGGATCATTGTTTCGAGGGTGTTACTCAAATGTTAAATTTGTGTAACATATCCCGAATATACCACAGTTTTACCAGATGGTTCAGCTTGCCCCAGCGCGTAGTATAATCTTGGACAGGCAAACAGACGGAGATTTCGGTGAATCAGCGTCACGGAGACCCAGAACATGGCCACACAGAGCGTACTCACACGATACCGCGTCCCGGACTACTCCAGCGTCGAGCGACTGCCGGACCCGCCCAGAGTTCCTGACATGATGGAGCAGATTCCAGCGATCATCGCCTTCGTCTCCCCGCTCAGCGCGTGGTTTAGACATCGCGGCGACGTGGGCGTCGGGGCGGGAGGATACCTGTGGCGCACCCCGGACGACCGGGAAGGTCCGTACCCGGACGGCACATTGGTCAAGGGAGTGGAAGGCGCGAAGACGATCGTATATCGCAACGGCTACGTGATAAGCGAGATAGGAAAGCCGCCGGACCTGGTGCTGGAGGTGGGTTCCAAGAGTACGGGCAGACGGGACTACACGGTCAAGCGGGAGATATACGCCGAGTATGGAGTTCTTGAGTACTGGCGATTCGACCCGTCGGGGGGTGAGCATCACGACGCTCCGTTGGCGGGCGACACACTGGTGGACGGCAAATACGAGCCTATCGAGATAGTGGCGGAGCCGGACGGGCGCCACTGGGGATATAGCGAAGTCCTGGAGCTTGAGTTCTGGTGGGTCCAGGATGATTCGGATTGGCGGCATGAGGGCGCGTTGCGCTTCCGGGACCCAGTGAGCGGAGAGTTCCTTCGGACGTACGAGGAATCGGAGTACGCTCTGGAGTCGGAGCGGGCGGCGCGAGAGTCGGAACGGGCTGCGCGGGAGTCAGCCGAGACGCGGGCTGAGTTCGCCGAGGCGCGCATGGCAGAGATGGAAGCCGAGTTGCGTCGGCTGCGCGGCGAGTAGTCTCCGACTTCCCTAATAGAAAAAAGGCCCCGACTGCTCAAGCCCCCTTGGAGCAGCCGGAGCCTTATGAATGAAGGGAAAGTATTCGATTTATCCGGCGCTTAGCCTGCCAGTTCCGGGTAGGCCGAAGCGCCGTGTTCGGGCTCGTCCAGGCCGCTCATCTCTTCTTCTTCAGAAGCCCTCAGTCCCATGCTAAGGTCAATGACCTTGAACAGGACGAATCCGGCTCCGAGGCCCCAGGCGGCGGCCACGAGCAGGCCGACTATCTGTGGGCCTAGCTGTCCGGCGTTGCCGGCTATCAGCCCTTCGACGCCGTTGTGTCCGACCGCGAAGATTCCGACGGCCAGCACGCCCCAGGCGCCGCAGATGCCGTGTACCGTAACCGCGCCAACCGGGTCGTCCGCCTTGACGACGTTCTTGATGAAGTCAACGCCGAAGATCATGATGACGCCCGCGATGAGACCGATTACGACCGCGCCCCAGGGGTCAACGTAGGCGCAGCCAGCGGTGATGCCGACGAGTCCGGCGAGGGCTCCGTTGCAGGCCATCTCGATGTCCGCATGGCCTGTGCGCAGCAGGACGACGTAGATCGCCGAGGTGGCCCCGGCGGCGCCGGCGAGCAGAGTGTTGACGGCGTTCAGACCAAGCGTATCGGAGTTGATGTTGAATCCGAACCAGCCGAAGAACAGGATGAATGTGCCGATTACGACGTATGGTATGTTATGTCCCTTGAGGTCTTCACCCTCGCGGAAGCCCTTGCGGGGACCGACGACTATCGCGCCTGCCAGCGCCAGGAAGCCGCCGATCATGTGGACGACGGCTGAACCGGCGTAGTCCGCCATTCCCAAGGAGGCGAGCCAGCCGTCGTCGCTCCAGGCCCAGTGTCCATATATAGGATAGACGACCGCGCCGACTATGAAGCTGTACGCGAAGTAGGCGTTGATCTTGGTGCGCTCGGCCACCGCGCCCGCGATGATCGTGGCCGCGGTTCCGGCGAACACCATCTGGAAGAACCAGCTCACCAGGCCGCTGTCGTCGAAGTCAACCAGGAAGAATCCCTCCAGGCCGATGATGCCTGAGGCCGCGCCTCCGCCCATCATCAGCGCGAAGCCGAAGGCCCAGAAGCCCAGAGAGGCTATGCAGAAGTCCAGGAACGACTTCGTCATATAGTTGACCGTGTTCTTGGAGCGAATCAGGCCCGCTCCAAGGAACGCGAATCCGGCCTGCATGAAGAAGACCAGCGCGGCGGCGAATACGGTAATGGCGTTGCCCACCGTGTCGTTGACGCTTTCAGCCGTAACGTCCTGCGCGTAGGCGACTCCGATTGTGCCGATGAAGACTCCAATGCCCAGCAGGGCTATCATGACGAGTCTGAGTTTGAAGGGTGTGGGGCTAAGAATTTTGGTACTTGTCAATTTATATACCTCCTAAGGTGGATGGGGGCTGATACCTTTTGGTAATCCACAATACTGAACGGATATTACCGAATCTTTTCCAGTATGTAACATTTCTGTTGCAATTATGTTACGGAAATGTTAACTGGCCGAGAGGTGTGTGTGCGGCGAAACGGGGCGGGAGAGGCTTGACGCTCTACGAACTTACTGCGTATGGGAGGGACGCTCGTAACCAGAGGGTGATTGGGATTTAGCGGTAGGAGAACCGACTGAGTTCAGGCACTAACAGGCGCTCCGAGTTCCTGTCGAGCTTGCTCGACGGCGGCGTAGAATTCATCCTCGTCCGACATCGCCGCAATCTGTTCCCGCGTTATGCCCAGCAGTTGGGCGTAACCCGTTTCAGGAGCTATATCTATCTCCATATCGCTGCCTGGAGGGGCGCCCCAACATACGCATCCCGCTTCCTCATTGATATGAACACCTTCAAAGTAAGCGCGGTCATCCCAAGCGCTGAACACACCCTTACCTGCCAGGTGAGACAAGTCCAACTCACCTTCAACGCCATCCTCGTATCGTACCCATATCCGATAGCCATCCCTGGGCTCCACCGCAATGGGGTCAACGAATATCATCTCCAACTCCTAGTGCCAAGTCCATATGAATATGACATCCTCCAGCAACGAATCGTCATTCCCGCGAAAGCGGGAATCCAGGGGTGGGGCTCTATACGCCAGAAACACATGGAACTGGTACTAGTATCGTTACGAGCTCCCTTAGTCCCCGACCCCCGAACCCGCTGTCGCTACCGCCTCTGCCGCCCCGTTCGACTCCTCCATTGGCTCGTTTGTCCACGGGCTTATCTCGAACGGGCCTTTGAGCTCCAGTTCCTCGCCCATCTCGCGCACTGCCGGGATTACGTACTCGCCCATGAGACGCAGGCTGCGCATCTGGTCCTCGTGGCTCATCGCGCCGTCGCCGTCCCAGAAGAAGACGCTGCCCGGACGGAGTGTCTCCAGCACGTGCTTGATCTTTGGGATTACCGTATCGGGAGTGCCGGTCACGATTGTGTAGTCGTTGGCCTGCTCCTCGTATGTGCGACGGTTGGTGCCGAAGCGTCCGGTGGGCCCGAACCTGGAAGCCTCCAGCCTGCGCGACCTGCGGGATGTGTGTCCCGGCAGCGACATGACCGCCGGATTCACCATGCCCTCGTTCCCACTCAGGAACGGGTTGGAGACGCCGGACAGGTACTTGCGTCCGACTTCCTCTGCCTTTTCCTCCGTCTCGTCCACGTGGACTTTCCAGAGGTACGAGACATGCTGCGTGCCGGACTCGTACCCGAACTCGGCGGCCGCGTCGTGGTACATATCGAAGGCGTCCTTAGTTGGGCCGAGACGGGTGGCGAGCAGCACCAGCGGGTAGCGATGCTGCGCCGACCAGCGCACGGTCTCGACGCTGACGGTGGACGGAATCCACACCTGCGGATGCGGCTTCTGGTACGGGCGCATCCAGGGGTTCACGTAGCGGTAGTGGTAGTGCTTGCCCTCCCAGCGGAACGGTCCCGGGTCCGTCCATGCCTTGATGACGAAGTCGTGCGCCTCCTCGAATCGCTCGCGGTTGAACACGGGAGGCGAGTTGTGCGAAACGCTCTCGCGTCCGCCGCCGCGCACGAAGCCCGACACCAGCCTGCCCCGGCTGATCATGTCTATCATCGCAAGCTGCTCCGCCAGCCAGAGAGGATCGTCCCAGATGGGCAGGATGTTGCCCAGTATGACGATCTTCGCCTTCGTCGTCTGGCGGGCCAGGATGGACGCGCCGATGTTGGTCACGCCCTGCATACAGAACGGCGTGCTGTGATGCTCGTTCAGCATCAGGCCGTCGAAGCCCATCTCCTCGGCGTACAGCTTCTCGTCC
>DAOULF010000070.1:0-3727 GCA_034420555.1 Dehalococcoidia bacterium | reverse complement strand
ACTTCGACATCGGCTTCCTGGCGATGAAGAGCTACGATACCGAGTGGGCCGCCCACTTTCTGAAGCGGCTGGTGAAAGACGACGGGGTGGTGGTGTCCTCGCAGAACTGCATGAACGACCGGCTTGTGGCTTCGATAGCGGGATACGACCGCGCGGTGGGCTGCATCATGTCCAGCATCACGGTCGCGCTGTGGGAGCCGGGGCACGTGACGCGCGGCGGGGCTCCGGGCAGAGGACGCGGGCACGTGGTATTCCGTGTGGGAGAATTGCACGGGCGGATTACGCCCAGGGTGGAAGAGCTCGTTGACATCCTGATGTGCGTTGACGACGCGAAGGCAACCTCCAACCTGTGGGGCGAGCGATGGTCGAAGCTGACGACCAATTCGTCGGGCAATCCGGTGGGCGCGATGACCGGACTGGGATCGGAAGGCGTAGCGTCCATGCCGGAGGCGCGCCGTATCCAGATAAACATCTGCAAGGAGTCGTGCCAGGTCGCGCTGGCGCAGAACTATCAGGTCGAGCCGATTCGGGGCGTGTCAGCCGAGACATTCGCCAATGCAGACGATGGCGAAGTCTATGAGGAACTGGACGCCAGGTTCCAGCCGACCGGGGGCGGCGCGGACTGGAAATCGTCCATGGGGCAGGACGTCGAAAAAGGACGCCGCACCGAGATCGAGTTTATGAACGGCTACATCGTGGAGCAGGGACGGAAATCGGGTATTTCCACGCCGATCAATGCGGCGATTGTCCAGGTGGTGAAGGAAGTTCAGTCCGGCGAGCGTTCTCCCGGGCCTGAGAATGTGCATCGCGTCCTGGAACTGGCCGGGTTCGCATGACGCATCTACTGGAGCAAATCGGAGGCTGGATCGAGTCGCTGATAGCGGCCATAGGCTATCCAGGCATAGTCCTGGCGATGGCTGTCGAAAACATCTTCCCGCCGATCCCCTCCGAGGCGGTGCTGCCGTTCGCGGGCGCGCTGTCGGCCAAGGGCGAGTTGAGTTTCTGGGGCGTGATAGCGGCCGGGACCGCAGGCTCGCTTATCGGAGCGGTGGTTCTATATGCTATCGGGTATGTCGCGCGAGAGGCGGGCGTCCGCCGAATTGTGGAAGTCTATGGCAAATACGTATTCATCTCGGAGAGGGACCTAGACCGCAGCGCCGCATGGTTCGAGCGCTACGGCGAGGCGATCATATTCTTCGGGCGTCTCATCCCTCTCATTCGTAGCATAATCTCGGTGCCCGCCGGGTACACCCGGATGAATATGGTTCGTTTCCTCATCTATACTACTCTGGGCACGACGCTGTGGAACCTGATTCTGACCTGGATAGGCCGGGTGCTGGGGGAGAACTGGGCGGACATAAGCGAATTGATGGCGCCCTATGAGTACGGCGTTCTGGTCCTGATAGGGCTGGGGGTCGTGGCGTTCGTCGGCTGGCGCGCCGTGAGATGGCGTCGGCAGTGAACCGAATCCTGAATGAGACTTGGAGAAAAACGATTTGAGCGAAAACCACCAAGACGGCATCCGAAATCTGGCGATCATCGCCCACGTTGACCATGGCAAGACCACCCTGGTTGACGCGCTGCTGAAACAGGGCAAAGCCTTCCAGGCGCACCAGCAGGTCGGAAGCCTGATAATGGACACCAATCCGCTGGAGCGCGAGCGGGGAATCACTATCCTGGCCAAGAATGCGTCGGTCTCCTATAACGGGGTCAGGATCAACATAATAGACACGCCCGGACACGCCGACTTCAGCGGCGAGGTCGAGCGCGTGATGAATATGGCCGACGGCTGCCTGCTGCTGGTTGACGCGGTGGACGGTCCCATGCCTCAGACCACCTACGTCCTTCGCCAGGCCCTCCAGCAGGACGTCAAGCCTATGGTGGTCATCAATAAGATTGACCGGCCCGAAGCGCGCGTCTCAGAGGTAGAAGAGATGGTCCAGGACCTCTTCCTGGACGTTGCCACGGACGCCGATCAACTGGACTTTCCGGTGCTGTACGCCTCGGCCAAGGGCGGATATGCCAGGACTAGTCTCGACGAGCGAAACCTGGATATGCAGCCGCTCTTCGACGCGATCCTGGAGTCCGTGCCGCCTCCGACGGGAAATCCGGACGCTCCGCTGCAAGTCCTTGTGGCAGCTCTCGACTATGACAACTACCAGGGACAGATAGCCATTGGCCGGGTGACGAACGGAAGCGTAAAGGTGCGCGATGAGGTCGCTCTCCTGAACAGCAGCCGCGATTCCACGTCTCACGAGGTGGAGCGCATCTTCGTGTTCCAGGGAATGGACCGGGTGGAAGTTTCCGAGGCACATGCGGGAGATATAGTCGCGCTTACGGGCATAGGGGGCGTCTCGATAGGAGACACCATCGCGTCAATCGAGACACCTGCCCCGCTGCCTTCCATCGCCATCAACGAGCCAACGGTTCGTATGAGCTTCGGAGTCAACAACTCGCCGCTCATGGGCAGAGAAGGGGACTACTGCACATCCCGCAACCTGCATGAGCGATTGATGAGAGAACTCAGGACAAATGTGAGCCTGCGCGTCGAGACTACCGCCAGCCCGGACGTATTCGTCGTCGCCGGACGGGGTGAGTTGCACTTGTCTATTCTGATCGAGACTATGCGCCGGGAGCAGTTCGAGTTCCAGGTATCCCGTCCCACGCCGGTGACCAAGGTAATCGGGGGCAGGATACATGAGCCTTACGAGATACTGAACATCACCACGCGGGAGGAGTACGTAGGCACTCTGACCGAACACCTGTCGTCCAACATGGGCCAGATGCAGGACATGAGATATAGCGAGGACGGCTACGTCCACCTGGAGTACAAGATCCCGACTCGCGGACTCATAGGATTCAATGCCTTCTTCCTCAGGGTTACACGCGGCGACGGCGTACACAGCAGCGCATTCACCTCGTATGAGCCGATGGAGGGGGATATAAAGTCTCATCGCGGCGGGGCTCTCGTAGCGTCCGAGGGCGGTGTGGCGGTCACCTACGGTCTGCTCAACGCCCAGGGCAGAGGCGATACGTTCATTGACCCCGGCACCAAGGTGTACGAGGGCATGATCGTCGGCTCTCACCGTCGAACCGCCGACATCGAGGTCAACGTCTGCAAAGAGAAGAAGCTCACCAATATGCGCTCTTCGACCGCCGAGATAACGAAGCGGCTGAACTCCACGATCCGTTTGAGCCTCGAGGAAGCGCTGAGCTTCATAGCGGACGACGAGCTCGTAGAGGTCACTCCACAGAACCTCAGACTCCGTAAGACGGAACTCTCTTCGACGGGCCGCAAACGCCAGAGCCGGGACAAGGCTCGCGCCGCCAGTTGATCCTCTTGACCAACCGGCGCGGTATTCATAGACTGTTCGCAGACCAGACTGTGCTGACATTTACCGTCATTTGTATGTTAAGAATCCCCTCTCCCTCAGGGAGAGGGCTAGGGTGAGGGTGAACTGCAATTCAGTCATTCCCGCGAAAGCGGGAACCCCGAAGGGCTCGCCGCTCGGCAATCCATAGGTGTGAAACGTAGCCAATATCGTTTCTACAATCACCGTTTAGATAGCTGGAACATCAAATGTCAACAGAACACTAGGCGCTCGGAGACGTCAGATGGATATCAAGTTCACGCAGCGGGAAGAGGACTTCCGACAAGAGATTCGCGACTTCCTGCGGGAGACGCTTCCGGAGGACTGGGACCCTCTCGGACAGGCGGGAGAGTCCG
>DAOULF010000069.1:0-12747 GCA_034420555.1 Dehalococcoidia bacterium | reverse complement strand
TCCTACACCGACCAACACGCCCAAGCCGCCGACCGCAACACCCACGCCGACTGCAACGCCGACGCCAACATGCACAGGACACTACTGGTCGGCGGTGAGAGACTCCACTTCACGCCAGTATTACGGCGCCTACGGGACCAGCAAGATACAGGACGCCTCACCCGTAACCGGAGGCCATAACAATTTCTTCGTCAATTCCACGTGGATTCAGAAAAACGACGATAACTGGGCCGAAGTGGGCTGGATATGGAGAGGAGGCTGGAGCGCTCCCAAGGCGCTGGTGGTATGGAGCAACAACGGCACGTGGAAGGCTGAACACTTCGATACGCTCACAGTCGGCTCGACACACAATTTCGAGACGCGCAGAGCGTCAACCTCCACCGACACATGGGTCTGGTACGTGGATGGGAACCCAAAGAAGTCCCTGGATCTTTCGATGCTGAAATATGGGAAAGCTGGGGCTCAACAGGAACGCAACGACACCTGCGCCAACGTGGACGAGAGCCACTGGACGAATCTGAAGAGAATGGCGACCATCGGCGCGCGTACGAACTGGGGAAGCATGGCTCAGTTCCGCGAAGACGACCCCGACTACTGCATAGACGAGATTTCCAATACCGAGTTCAAGGTCAAGAAGGGTTCGGGGTCGTCCTGTTGACCGTCCGCGCCAGCCGATCATGGTCTTGGCCGAAGAGAGAACGAAACTGACGTGAAGGGAGGGAGACGGCGATGATGAAACTGAGAATAGCGCTGGGAGTTGTGGTGGTGGTGGTGGTAGCGCTGATGGGAGTGTTCGCCGCGGCGCGGTTCTTCTCGACAGACAGACAGGTCGCGAGCGAGGTCGCCGCTCCGGCCGCGCAGGCTGCCACGGCGATACCGCCGGGCACCGCTTCGCCGTATCCGCCGCTGCCGCGTCCTCCCCCGGGTCCGCCCATACCTGGGGGAGACAAGGTGACGCTGGAGGAGGCGCGTCGAAGAACACCATACACGATACCGATACCTCCGCGGAGCGCGGCTGGAGCCGACATCGAGGAGATCTGGGCTTCAGAGAAAGACATGCCACCGAAGTTCAAGCAGGTCTGGATCATATACTCCAACGGCTTGGAAATCTCGATGAGTAGTGCACAGGAGGAGACAGACCTCCACAAACCAAGCCTTGTGGATGACGTATTCGGCACAACAACCGTCAGAGGAATCAAAGCATTGGGTAAGGACGCCTATGTAGATCGCATAGATTTAGGCGAAGGCGAGTTCGCTACGTACAACGTCCCCGGGAGCGTCAGCTGGTGGGTGAATGATGTTGACACCACACTGTATCATCCGACGCTGACTCTGCGGGAGTTGGAGAAGATCGCGGAGACGATGTCCGACCCGATCTGGCCATCCAATCAGCCCGGCGCCACGCCCAGCGGCTCGACCGGGAATGTGGGGGATTGAAGCGAACGGCTTGGCGCGCCGCTGCCAGTTCAACACTTGCGTAATCTCTGGGTATGTTCTGTCGTTCCACTTTGGATTCGCTATCGGAAATGACCCTGCCTGAATAGATGAAACACCCATGAAAGCGATCTTTTTCATTGCCATAGCGCTTGTCTGCGCTGTCGGATGCGGACTTTGGGCTGATTCCGACGAGCCGCCCGAACTGACGGAAACATGGCTGTCGGAGATGTTGCGGTCGGTTCCCACGCACACGGACCCACCACACCACCTACGCTACCTGTGGGTCGCCAACTATGAAGCGGCTCTGACACAAGCGAATCTCATCCAGATAGATGGCTTTTATTTGGCGTGGAATCTCATAATTCCGCCAGGAAATTACGCGCATATGCCAAGGCAGGAAAAGGCTCTGCTCGGACTGGACTTCGTGAACCGAAACCAGTCGGCCTGGATAGACGAACGATTCTTCAGAATACACACGGGCGAACTCGGAGACCCAGCGCAGATCAGGAAGAGACTCTCGGATCTAGGATACGAACGCTACGATTACAGGGGAGTGGATTACTACCGGTTCGCCACAAGTATCGGCTCGGCCGAGGGCAAACATCCCAGTGGCACACTGTTTTACACAGACCTCAATAACATCGCTTTCGTTGACGATAGAATGTTTGTCACCTCTCTCAATGCAGAGAACATAGAATTGATTGTTGACGTTCGCGAGGGGCTTGTTCGGAGTATGTGGGACGAGGAGCGATGGAGGATACTGGCGAAGGTGGTGGGCGATGAGCTATTGGGGGGAATTCTGATAGCCCCGGAGTATTTCATGGGGCCGTTCGAGCCTGAACGCAGGGTGGTAGGAGGAGAGCGAACAGGGGCGGAGACCCTGGAGGATTGGTCTCGGTACGCAGAGGGGCCAGAGGCTTGGGGAACACTGGAGCCTTATACGGCGTTGGCGATGGGTTTTACGGTAAGTTCCGGCGAACCTGGCACCCTGATCGCTCTATACCATCCTGACCCTGGGGCCGCGGACGGGAACGCCCTGGAACTGAAGCATCGCTGGAAGACGGCGCGTATGGACCTGCGGAGACTGGAGACAGGGTTTACTACTGCTCAGAGGTCCAGGCCTGGAGAGGACATTCCATTCACCGAGATGTGCGCTCCGCTGGATACGCGCACTGTGATCTTCGATGATTCGTCGGTTCTGCTGGCGACCTGTCCGGCCATCCTGCGCGAAGGGCTTTTCGGTGGCACGCAAGGGGTTGATTTCTATTGGGGTCTGTTCAACTATGACGAATTGCACTTCCTCGTGCCGGACCTCTCCGGGCTTGCGGCGGAATGAACCGGAACCCTGTGTCGTGTCAGGCAGCGCGCCTCGATTCCGCCCGCGCCAAATATGCGTTTCCATATACGAGTCCCTGATTTCGCGCATACGCTATGGCACAATAGTTCTTACATGTGCTATCATCTATTCATGCTCGGCGGACCACAGAACGTGTGGTAAACGAGAGAATCATAAATAGATGTATATGTCGGACGGCCTGCAACACCAGATATGCTCCATGATCGGTGAAAACTGGTCTAAACTGGTTGAAACAGACCAGTTTCAACCAGTTTCTCCCCCAAAAACTGGTACCAGTTTTCGACCAGTTTAGACCGAAACTGGTTACCAGTTTCAGGAATCTGATGCTTTGCCCGCACATATAGACTGAATTTATAGGCAGACCGAAATTTAGACGCGATCGCCCTGCGCGAGCGGGCTGTCCGACTTGACCAAAGGAATACGTTTCGGTAGCATCGGGGGAAATACAAAGGTTGCCAGAAAGGGGAAGCGGACGCGGGTCCGCGGCGGTTTTTCGATGTATGTCGTCAGGTTTGTATTGCTGTGCATAGACATGGTGAATGACTTCCTGAGCAAGAATTGCCCTTATGTCGCCGGGGCAATCGCGTTCTATATGCTCTTTTCGATGTTCCCTCTGATACTGGCGACAGTCTCTATCTGGGGATTCTTTCTCGGGCCGGACGCCGATCAGGTTGAGCTCGCCGAGCAGGTGGCGGAAGTCATACCGGTATCTTCCGGATTTGTAGCCCGGACGGTACGAGGGGTCGCGTCTCAGACGATCATAACCGGAATCGTTTCGGTGATCGGGCTGATGTGGGCGGCTTCAGCGGCATTCGGAGCGATCAGGAAAGGGATCAACATTGCCTGGGGTATCCAGAGGACACGTCCTTTCATAAAGGAGCGGCTGATTGACATGGCCCTGGTCTCAGGCGCGGGGATACTGATGGTGCTGCTGCTTTTCGTCGCGCCGACCGCCTCGTCAATCCACAAGGGGCTTGTAATCGTATTCCCAGATGTAAGCTTTGAGTTTCTGTCCAGAATCATATCGCAAGCCGTATCGCCGGTTCTGTCATTCTCGACGTTTATGGTTCTTTACAGATATATGCCGAATACGGAAGTCAGATTCAGGGACGTTTGGCTGGGAGCTCTGTTCTCCTGCCTGGGATTCGAGGGGGCCAAGTGGGGATTTTTGCAGTACGTGAACGCATACCCGGTATTCGATATTCTCGGCGGGTCGGTTGGCGCGGTTATGGCCCTCTTGACCTGGGTATATGTGTCGGCTATCGTCCTGCTGTTTGGCGCGCTTCTGACTTCACGCTATGCCAGAGTCACCAAGGGCGTGAGCTTTGGAGTAAGGGGACACCGATTGATGTGGACGGGTCTTACACGAGTCAGACTCAGGGTTGTGGCTACAGGTGAGACTGAAGCGTAGCCTCCAGACACCGGGTTTGCGGTCCCTGCTTATGGGCGCCGTCGTCGCGTTCGCTCTGGCGTGCGGCTCTCCCGCGCCCGCGCCCTCGCACACTCCGACCCCCGCGCCTACCGAAGTTCCTCATACTCCGACCCCGGCGCCCACGGTGGTATTGGAAGCCCCTCCGATAGTGAGCGCGTTCCTGGGTTCTCCGGAAACATCCCAGATCGGAGAATTGCCCTCCATCGCAGACCTGGTGGACAGCGTCAAGGAGGAGGTCGCGTCAATCTCCGTAGAGTCCGTGAACAGGGGCCTGTTCTTCGATTTTACGGACGAGGGCGCGGGGTCGGGCATCATAGTGAGTTCGGACGGGTACATAGTTACCAACTATCACGTCATTCACGACGTGATAGCGGTAAAGGTTGACCTGCCGAACGGGGAGAGTTACGACGCCGACATAGTGGGGTGGGATGTGGTCACCGACCTCGCGGTCCTCAAGATAGAGCCGGAGTCCAGCCTGCCGGTCGTGGAGTGGGGGAATTCGGACAGTATGAGAGTCGGGGACTGGGTTGTGGCGCTGGGTAACGCGCTTTCTCTCAAGGGCGGCCCGACTGTAACGCTGGGGATCATCAGTGCGCTGGGACGCACGGTGCCGACAGAGCGGGGGTCTCTGTACCACATGATCCAGACCGACGCGGCAATCAACAAGGGCAACAGCGGCGGGCCGCTTGTGAGCCTGGACGGAAAGGTGATCGGGATAAGCACCGCCATGCTGGGCCAGGCCCAGGGCATCGGCTTTGCCGTCAGTTCGGAGACCGCGCTGCCCGTCATAGCGAGCCTGATAGAGCATGGGGAGGTGGTCCGCCCCTCGATGGAGGTCAGCGTGGAGGACGTTACGCCCGCCATATCGAACCGGCTTGGCCTGAACGTGAAGGAAGGGGTGATAATAACCCGGATCGCCCAGAGGGGCGCGGCCTTCGATGCCGGTCTCCAGGTGGGTGACGTCATCACCGACCTGGACGGAATACCGACCAAAAGCGTGAGCGATTTCCTGACCCTCTTGTGGAGCTACGAGGTGGGCGACTCGGTGGAGGTAAGCTACCTGAGGTCGAACAAGCTGTTCGAGGCGTCGGTGGAACTCGCGGAGCGGTAAACGACTAAGGAGGGGATGGGTAGGGGATTTTTGCCCCCATCCTAACCCTCTCCCAAGGGGAGAGGGGACTTTGTAAGCCCGTTTGTCAGTATGACCGGAAGAGTTTGCCCCATTCGGTCTTCAGGGCCGCGTCAACTCGCTTGCTGCCGATGAAGCGCAGCCAGTAGTCGTTGTGGTAGATGTTGGAGGCGGCGTATGCCCAGGGCGTGATCGGCGACCGCAGTAGCATATTCTCCAGCGGCTTGAGCGGGCCCCAGTAGATCAGCTTCTGGCCGCGGCTCGCGAAGGTGTTTTCGGCGGACTTGAAGCCCCAGTTCACCTCTTCGATGTCTTCGCCGACCACCTCGATCTCTTCCACTCTTCCAGTGCCCAGGCCATGCTCGTGCGCGAGCCTTATGAAGCCAATGCTCATTGGGTCGAAGCCCATCATGCTGGCGGCCACGGCGTCTATCGCCACCTGGTCCGCGCCCGCGAGAATCACGTTCTTTGCGTGCCAGCGCATAGCGCGAGGGCCCGGGCCGTCCCCGGCAAACGTCCCGTCGGTGACGGCGAAGATGCCCGGGTGGATTTCCTTCTGGATTCGCAGGAGGTCAACGAGCGTCTCGTGAATGACCGAGTGAGTCCAATGCCGCTGGTAGTTGAGCAGTCCTCCGAAGGCGTTCTTCATCGCGCCGGTCATAGTGGTGAATACGTGCGTCTTGATAGTGGGAAGGTGGACGACGTTCTTGCCCGCCATCATCTCCGGTATCTGGAAGCCGTTGGGATATACCTTGTCCAGCACCAGGAGCGGCGACCTGGGCTGGTAGTCCACCCAGCGCACGTCTTCGAGGAAGACCGACTCCAGGTCGTGCCGCTCGGTTACGGATTCGTGCTTGTTGTTGAGCGCGCCTTCCTTCGGATCCACGACTACGGTGCCGTTGTGAATCGGAACAAGGTCGTCGTACCCGGAGGACTTGAGGGCGCGAATCACTCCGTCCAGCTGCCAGGGGCTGGTGGAGCAGGCCGGGTAGTAGTGCTGCCAGGATATGTTTATCTTGAGCAGGGTCTGGACGTCCTGGGGCAGGGCGGCGGTGAAACCGGCGAGTTCCATCGCGCGCTCGATGTCTTCCAACACCGTCTCGGGACGTGTGTAAACTACGGCTACCGTCGGCCTGCTGACGACGGGCGTCCCTGGCTGGGCCTGAGTGGGAGTGGCTAAGGTCATGGGGCTTGCTCGAAAGAGAATTGGATAGTCTTGCTACACACTTGCTTATTTTCGGGGAGTGGGGTGTCTGATCTCCATCACCCTGTCACCCCCATCCTAACCTTCCCCCGTCAAGGGGGAAGGGACTTTTGCAATCGTTTCTATTCCAGGAAGTCCTTGAGCTTGGTGGAGCGCTTGGGGTGGCGGAGCTTTCGAAGCGCTTTGGCCTCTATCTGCCTGATGCGCTCCCTGGTTACGCCGAAGCAGCGACCGACTTCTTCCAGCGTCCTGGCGCGACCGTCCTCCAGCCCGAACCGCTTTCTCAGCACCTCCGCCTCGCGGTCGTTGAGGCTTACCAGAACGTCCTCGACGTGCTCCTTGAGCAGTTGGTGAGATGCGGCCTCTGAGGGCGCCGGCGCGGTGGTGTCCTCTATGAAGTCTCCTAGGTGGCTGTCTTCCTCCTCGCCTATCGGCGTGTTCAGGGAGACGGGTTCCTGGGAAATCTTCAGGATTTCGCGCACCTTGTCGGTGGGAATCTCCATGTTGCGGGCTATTTCTTCGCTGGTGGGCTCCCGTCCGTACTCCTGTATCAGGCGGCGAGTGACCCTGAGAAGTTTGTGTATGGTCTCTACCATGTGTACGGGGATTCGGATGGTACGGGCCTGGTCGGCTATGGCGCGCGTTATCGCCTGTCTTATCCACCAGGTGGCGTAGGTGGAGAACTTATAGCCCTTGCGGTAGTCGAACTTCTCGACGGCTCGTATCAGTCCGATGTTGCCTTCCTGGATCAGGTCGAGCAGGGACATTCCGCGCCCGATGTACTTCTTGGCGACGCTGACGACGAGCCTGAGATTGGCCTTGGCCAGGTGCTGCTGAGCGTCGTCGCCGAGATAGGTAATGCCGTTTATGTGCCTGCGGAACACGAGCTCGTGCGCCCTCAGGGCGTCGGCAATATCGGGCCTATCCAGCAGATCGTGTAGCTGGGCAATATCCGGGTTGGGAGAAGGGATGGGATCCGGCTGGTCGAGGTGTTTTCTCACCTCGTCCGGTTCTATGTTGAGAATCTCGGCGACGAAGTTTATGAGCTTCTCGTTGCCGGGCGCGTCCTCGATCTCGCCGGGGTACCTGGCGGCGGCGCTCCTTATGTCCCGCTGGAGTTCCGGGTCGCGCACCGTGTCGGCCTGGTAAAGCTGGGAGAACAGTGTCAAGGTCTGAGGAGGCAGCAACCGGCTGCTCAGCGAGAACTGCTGGACGCGCTCCTTCGCATCCTCGGGCTCCATGTTGAGCGTCTTGGACAGGTAGTCCACGAGCTCTTCGGTCAGTTCGCCATCGAGCCTGTTCCGAAGTTTCAGGGCTTCCCGGGAGTTATACACTTCCTGGACGTTGGGATGGTCCTTGGGCAACTCCAGCGCCTTGGATATGAAGGTGGAGGCTTCATCCTCAGTCAGCCTGTTGTTGAGGAACTTGTGGAACTTGGAATCCTGGATGTTGCGCGAGTTGCGAGCGTCGTAAAGTTCGAGCCGGTCGTGGAGTTCAGGATCGGACATCGCTTCGGACAGAGTTCCCGAGTACTCAATGCCGTGGTATCTTGCGACGGCCCTGACTACGTGGTGGTTGTCGGACACATCCGCGAGGAAGTCGTTTACTATCCGCGCCGCCCTGAGAGGTCGCCCGTCGGAGGTATTCCAGTTCTCCTCGAGCCCCTTTATGTATCTGCCGGCCTCGAAGCGGCGGGCGAGAATTCGTTCCTCTGCGGCCTTGAGAAGGTCAACTCTTCCGATCTCCCGCAGGTACATCCTGACGGGATCATCTATCATTTCGGGCGCGGCCGCATCTTTCTCCAACACACCTTCTGAGCTCAGCCCGTTGAAGCCGATTCTCGGCGCGTCGGAGCCGTCCGAACCGTCAATTCCGGCGAAGACTTCCTCCGAGTTGTTAGAGTTGTCATGTTCGCTGCTCTTCTGGAAGCCGTCCTCGGTGGTCCGCGTGGTGCTGATTAGGTCGGCAGTGGTTGACGCCTCCGGCATAACTCTGCCATACATGCTATCGCCGCCGTCTGATTCGATGCTTCTATTCATGGACGCAACCTCATGGCATTGCTGGGATTACAAACAATAAGTGAGAGTTATACATGATAATGTGTTTCAGGTAAACTGCCCCGCCTATCTGCTGGACATAGTTTCCACTTCCTTTATGCGCGAATTCACGGAAATGACATTATCTTGAACCTCACTCGGGGGAGGTAGGCTCAAGTCTTCGGTGTCGAGAATCATCTGTTGGATTTGTCGAGAACGTCGAAGTTCCAATCTCCTCAGGCATTGGTCGAGCGCTCGCTCGCTCGCAGTCCCGGGCAGTTCAGCCGACTCAAGACGACTCATCTGCTCGGCCAGTATCTCGTCTATCCTGTCCCGAATTTCTCCTATTGTAGGATAAGAAATCAGAGCGGTAAACAACTCCCTGTTCTCAATTCTGTGGAAACATTCGGGATCGGTCTGTCGCGCGCTTGCGATCAAATCGGGATTCTGAATCAGAATTCTCAGTACAAATTCCTCAATCGGTTCGGAGTCCTGAGCACTCAGAGCGCTGGCGCTGACGTCAACTTGCCTTTCTTCGCTCTCCCAGGGCGGAGAGTTGCGCCGGCCCCGCGCGCGCCGGCTGCCGACGCTTGCGATGGACGCTTGCAGGGCTTCCAAAGGGACGCCGAGTTCGTCGGCCAGTTTGCCCCAGTAGTCGTGCTGGTCCATATCGTCAAGCCGGTTGATCAGCCGCGCAAGTTCTCTCACGATGTGGGCTCGGCTGTCGGGCACGTTCAGGTCGGACCGCCTGACGAGCGCGGGAATTACGAAGTCCAGAAGCGGCAGGGCTTCAGCGATGATGGACTCCCATCTTGCGGCGTCGGATCGGACTAGCGCGTCGGGGTCGAGTCCGGCGGGTAGAGCGGCGATCTTCAGGACGGGCGGTGTCCACTGGTTCAGGACGCTCTGGTTCGCGGTATTCCTACGTGAGATTACGTCTCTGAAGACGTGCCAGGACGATTCTAGGCTTCGCAGGGTCGCCTCCTGTCCCGCGTCGTCCGGATCGAGGGCGAGCACGAACTCGCGGGCGAGCGAACGAAGCTGGGACACCTGGTTCTCAGTGAGCGCAGTTCCCATGGAGGCTACCACGTTCTTATAGCCGTGTTCGTGCGCCGCTATCGCGTCCATGTAGCCTTCGACTATGACGGCGGTCCCGGTCTGGCGGATTTCGGCGTTGGCGAAATGGAGCGCGTACAGGGTGCTCCGCTTGTCGAACATCTCGGTCTGAGCGGTGTTGATGTACTTGGGCGTGGAGTCGTCGAGGGCCCGCGCTCCGAATCCGATGATGTTTCCGTTCCGGTCGAAGATGGGGAACATGAGCCTGTTTCTGAAGAAGTCCCAGACCTGGCCGTTCTCTCCCTCGCGGACGAGGCCCGCGGCTACCGCGTCTTCGCGCTTGTAGCCGTGAGTCCTGAGATACTGGATGAGGCCGTCCCACTTGTCGGCGCTTAGGCCGAGCTTAAAGTCCTGCCTAGCCTGCCTGCCGACGCTTCGCCTGTCCAGGTACTCACGCGCCTGTCCGCCTGTCTCAGATTCGAGGACTTCCTGGAAGTATGTCGCCGCGGCGTTGTTGACGCTGTGGATGGCGTTGGACTGCTCCCGGTTTGGCGCGCTGGAAAGTTCGACGCCCGCGCGCTGGGCGAGCATTCGCAGCGCGTCTCCGAACTGGAGGTTCTCGGCGCGCATGATGAAGCTGAAGATGTCGCCGCCCGTGGCGCACGCGCCGAAGCAGTGCCAGCTTTGCCGCTCAGGATTCACGATGAACGAAGGCGTCTTCTCGGTGTGGAACGGGCAGTTGGCCTTGAACGTGCGCCCCGACTTCTGGAGAGACGCGTGAGGAGACACGACATCGAGAATGTCGAGTTTCGCTTTTATGTCGTCGGTAACGCTCATCGGCTGGTATCTATGCCCCGGACTGTTCGTACACCCAGTTAGTAATGCTGTCCATTGGACGGGAGATGGTCTTCATGTGCCATGCCATGTGGTCTATCGTGGCTTTCAGGTCAACCAGATCGTCTCCGGCTTTCCCTGCGTCGTGCGGCTTCTTCAAGAAAGTCTCGACCTGGGTAGCGAGCGTCATCTGCGCGCTCCACAGATCGCCCAGGTCGGTGCAGAATTGGGAGAGGTCTTCGTCCATGTCGTCGGGCAGTCCCATCTCCTTGAGCTTGATGACGATGCTGTGCGCCACGACGGACGCGCGTCTCGCCTGCTCAAGCGCGGGGGACTGATCCAGGTGTCGGTCCAGTGTTTCGTCTGAGGTCAATTCACGATCCTTTTCAGTTGAGGCCGACGTTGTAGTGTGTAATGTATGTCATCCAGAGGTCCTTGATGGACTCAAGCGCCGCGGGCTGGGCTTGCGAGTCCAGGCCATTGATACTCGTGAAGACTTCCTTCCAGAGCTCGTCCACCTCCACCTTCCAGGGGCCGTATTCGAGGCCGTGGGCGTCACGCTGCATCGCCTCGAGATGTTCGCGTATCATCCGCACCTTGTTGCCGACGGTGCGGACTCCAATCCGTTCCTGAGGTGTCATACGATTCTACGCTCCGTAAACGGGGCCGCGATTCCGGGTCTGATGCGCTCGGCGACCCTTATCGCATAATGGTCGGTCATTCCCGAAATATAGTCCACGACCGCCATGTCCTCTGATTTGCTTCTTTGTCCGTACTCTTTCGGTATCTCGTTTCCGTTCGTGTGGAAGTGGGAGTACAGCAGGCCCATTATGTCCTCGGCGGTCTTGCCGAGAGTTCCGTCGGATTCAGGTAGATATACATTGTCGAACATGAACTCTCGCAGCGTGTAGAATGAGTTGCGCACTTCCTCGCTCATGCCTATGGCCGGGATCTCCCCGGGACCGGTCTCGCCGCAGGCGTTCCATGAAGTTTCTACAATGTCGGACACCATGTTGTTGATGCGCCTTGAGTGAGTTTCGCCAAGAACCTCCGACACCTCCGGAGGCAGCATATCCAGGGTGAGAATGCCCGCCCTGAACGAATCGGCGAGATCGTGGTTGAGGTAAGCGACGGCGTCGGAAATCCGGCAAATCTGCCCTTCGAGCGACAGACGCTCCACTGGCTGCTCCCTCAGGAAGTCGCCGCGCGGCTTGGAGTGGTTGAGTATTCCGTCGCGCACCTCCCACATCAGGTTCAGACCGCTGCCGTCTTTTTCCAGTTGTTCGACGATTCTCAGGCTCTGGCGGCTGTGCCGAAATCCGCCAGGGTGAAGTTCGTCCATAGCGTACTCGCCGACGTGTCCGAACGGCGTGTGACCAAGGTCGTGTCCGAGTGCGATGGCTTCAGTGAGGTCTTCGTTCAGGTTGAGGGCGCGCGCTATCGTCCGCGCTATCTGGGTAACCTCCAGGGTATGAGTCAGGCGAGTGGCATAGTGGTCGCCGAGCGGGGCTATGAAGACCTGGGTCTTGTGCTTCAGCCGCCGGAACGACTTGGTGTGCAGGATGCGGTCCCGGTCGCGCTGAAATTCGGAGCGGGTGGGGGAGGGCGCTTCGGGTCTGTCCCTGCCCCGGCTTGTCTCAGTTCGGACCGCATAAGGCGACAGCCATCTTTCGCGCTCAGACAGACGCGAGGCAATCGCGTCCGAGATGTGGTCGGGAAGCGTTGGTCTGATGGCGGCGCGGAGCGTGATAGAGGGTTTCCTCTCTGGCTGATATAAGTATTGAGACTATCCCGTTATGATACCACAGTTTCCGACTAAGACCTCATGCGGCGGATCTCCTCTTCCAATTCGCGTATCCGAGCGTCGCGCTGGGCGATTGTGGCGTCTCGCTCGGCGATTGTGGTTTCGGCGACTTCACGTTCGGCGATGGACATACGGTATTGCGCGCTGACTCCCATTCCGTTCAGAACGTACAAGCCGGTATCAGGGTCCTGGAGAAGCAGTTCGGCGGGGTAAGCCTCCTCGTAGAACACGAAGTGTGGTTGGCGCCTCAATACCTCCTCGCGCTGACGCCTCTCCATGCCGCACAACCTCATGCCCCACACCTCGCTGTATCCGCTCAATATCCCATGCTCGTTCGGCGTCATCTCTATTGGGACGTACACTCCGTCCACGAGTTTGTACCCGATGAGCGCCTGGTCGTACAACTCGCCGCCCGTAGGGTCGAACATCCAGTACTCCGGTATGCCCATGCTAGCATA
>DAOULF010000068.1:0-50365 GCA_034420555.1 Dehalococcoidia bacterium | reverse complement strand
CTATGTCTCCTCGACGCTCAGGGTGATACAGGCGGCGCTGCGGGATTTCGCGCGAGGCGTCGAGGGAGGGGAGTCGCTGTTCGGGGGACAGCCCCAGCCGGTCCTGCTGCTGGACGCCTTAACGTCGGACGGGTCGGAGTTGGTCTTCGAGCTCTACTTCGCAGACCCGGAGGACGACGCTCCGATGCCGGAACTGTCCGCGCGGGCTTTCGAGATGTTCATGGCGGGTTTCGGCAAGCTGCTGAAGCGAATGCCGCAGCGGGACCTGTGGGGCGCGATGTCGAGCGGGTCGGGCGCGCCCAGGTCTGAGACTGAGACGGACCGCAGGCTGAATGAACTGCGGACGGAGTTGCGGCATTTCGGGCGAGCAGTGCTGAGGTACGGCGGTCGGTCTATCAGCTTCGATGGGGATCAACTAGAGATTGGGTGATCTCGCCATCCTCGTTGACCTCCAGAATCCCCACAGCCAGCGCAGTTACAGAGACCAACTGTTGGCGCACCGGGTCGGGGGCCAGGCTGAAGCCTTCCAGAGTAAAAGCGCCAAGAAGGGGCATTGCCTCATCATCCGCGAATACTACCAGTGTGGTAAGGGCGCGGTCGCCTATCTGAACGACGGCCTCCCCAATGTCGCGCCGTATGCTTTGACCATCGGCCAGTATGAAAGTCCGCGTCTCTATCGGAGTTATACCCAAATCTCTGAGCAATGAACTAGGCAGCATCGTATAGGTCGCGCCCGTATCCACCAGCGCCTCAACCGGCTCGAACCGCTGGCGGTCGGAACTGCCGACGCCTATGACTTCTGTGAAAGTCCCCATCATTCCCTCCCTTGTCCGATAAGCCGATATCCTGTCTGTCAGCGTAGGGGCAGCACCTCCATAACCTGTGGGTTGACGAGGTTCATGGGCTGGCGACCATCGAGGACGGCGGCTACCTCGACGCCGTAGCGCCTGGGGCGCAGGGCCATCGAAAGCTCGGAGTAGTGCGCTGCGTGGGGGGTGAGGACGACGTTGTCCATGCCAAGCAGGGGGTTTTCAGGGTCGGGCGGCTCCTGTTCGAGGACATCCAGGCCCGCGCCCAGAATCCAGCCCTCCTGGAGGGCCTTTATCAGCGCCTGCTCGTCCACTACCGGGCCGCGCGAGGAGTTGATCAAGATGGCGGTGGGCTTCATCTTGCGCAGGGCGTCCTCGTCAATCAGGTGGTAGGTGCCGTCGTCCAGCGGCGTATGGACGGATATGTAGTCGGACTGTTCCAGAAGCTCGTCGAACGACACGGACCTCGCTCCAACCGCCTCGAACGCCTCGTCGGAGATGAACGGGTCATAAGCAATCAGGTCGACCTCGAACGCCTTGATGCGCCTGGCGAACGCGCTGCCGATGCGCCCGAGTCCGACGACGCCGGCGGTCTCGGTGTGCAGCGGGCCGACGGGGGCGGAGATTCGCGGCGTCCATCGGTTCTCGCGCACGCTGCGTTCCTGTTCGAGCAGCTTGCGATTGATGGACAGAAGCAGCATCATCGCCTGGTTGGCGACCTCGCGCGTCCAGAGGTCGGGCACGTTGATGACCGCGATGCCGTTGTCCGAGGCGGCAGGCACGTCTATGCAGTCGAAGCCCACGCCTGTCCGAAGCACCGCCTTGCAGTGGTCGTAGGAGGAGAGCACTCTCCGCGTTATCGGGGCCTCGCTGACAATGAGCGCATCGGCGTCGGCGGTGTGCTCGATGATCTCGTCCTCGGTCTCGTAACGCGGCACCGGCACGAGCCGCGCGCCGACTTTTTCAAGCTCCTCGATGGTGTCGGAGTGGTCCGCGCCCGGGTTCTGCCCGCCGATGAAGTAAACGGTGAATCTAGCGTCTGACATGGTTGGTCTGTACCTCTGAGTGTGATGTGGGAATTGTATCATGTCCGCGATGGAGCGCGAGTTTCGACCGGTCACGCCGCGAAAGCATCCGTTGACAGCAGGAACATCGGATGGCAAGCTGAAACCCCACCTTTGGCATCGGCCAACAGTAGAGGAGGTGGCTAAGATTGGCGGCGGCAATGGAGGACAAGACGGCCGAACCATCTTGTCTCCAGATGATTTGCGCCAATCTCAATTAGAGGCGGCCTGTGAGACAGGAGGGGACTTCTATGTATAGATACCTGGCATTTCTCAGAGCAATCAATGTTGGCGGTCATAGAGTTATCAGAATGGCTGATCTCAGAAAGACTTTCGGCTCTTTGGGGTTTGGAAACGTGGCTACCTATATTCAGACCGGCAATGTGCTGTTTAGCTGTGATGAATCTGATCCGCTGAAACTGGAAGAGACTATTGAGGAAGCTATACGAGACAAGCACGGGTTCGACGTGACCGTGATGGTGAGAACGCCTAAAGAAATATCCGAGATAGTCGAACAGAATCCTTTCAGCGACCTCGATGAAAGTCTATACAAGATATATGTCGTATTTCTCTCTGAACCGCCGCATACCCAGAACCTTGACGCGCTCACTTCTCTGTCCAATCAACACGAGTCGTTCATAGTGCGTGGCTCCCATGCGTTCGTATCAATTGATGGAAATTCCAAAGGAAAGGTCATGTTTTCCAATAACTTCCTGGAGAAGCAACTAAAGGTGGAGGCGACCACTCGCAATATCAGGGTGACCCGAAAGCTGGCTGAGATGGCCTCTGGGTATTGAGGCATGCTCCGTCGAAGGATTTACCCAGTAAAGCATAGGTTGATTACAGCCAGCGCAGGCGCTTGGAGCGATTCTTCTCCGAGGTGTAAACGGGCATTCGTTGGTCCTGGAGGGAGTCTTCGACTAGCTCGGCGAAGTAGCGGCGGTCGGAGGTGGTGATGACGGCCTGTTCGTGAGACTCCATGAGCGCGATTGGGTACCCCGGGCCGCGTCTGCACTGGTCGAGGATGAGCGAGTGGGTGAGGCCGAGCAGCGTCTCGTCCTCGGCGACCCAGGTAGGGATTTCCACGCGGCCCATCTCATCCCCGACGTTGAGGTAGTAGAAGCAGACCCCATGTCCGCCGTACCAGTTCTGCACGAGCGGATTGGACGAGGTGAAGACTGCCGAGCGTTCGCCCTCGGCGAGCAGCCCGCTGAACACTTCCCTGTCCAGGATTCCCTCGGCAACCTCGTCGCAGGGCCGGTTGCTCGAGGCCAGTCCGCCGCAGCGCTGTCTGCAATCCGGCACGGGGTACGGGCAGGCGGAAACTCTCAGCGCGCTCATGAACTCCGCGCTGGCGGGCAGGCTTATATAGCTTGCAAGCGCGAGTTTGCGCTCCGAGGCGAGCGAGCGCAGTTCGTCCAGGGCGCGGACGAATCCGCGCTGCACCAGTTCCTCGATAACGAAGTCGGGAGTGCCGCGTCCGAGGAACATGATCAGCGTGCCGTCCATGAGGGCGAGCGTGGGCAGGTCGTGGGGCAGGTCGCGGACAGCTTCTACCAGCCCCTTTAACTCTTCGACCGCGCGCAGCACGCCAAGCACCGCTCCCTGGACGGCCTGCTCCTGGTAGGGTTCTCTGTGTGAGCGTATCTTGAGTTCTTCGTCGCTGGCGTACAGCCTGGGACGATTGACGAGGACGGCGTTGGGAGTGGAGCCGTAGGTAAGCACACACGAACCGATGTTGATGAGGCAGCACTTGACCGGCAGGTGCCTGTCAACGTCAATGTGTGAGCCGTCAACCGCCGCTACGCAGAAGTCGCTGGGCGGCCTGGGTGGGTGGGGTTCGTGTGCCGTCGCCGGTGGCCGGTCTACTACCGGAGACGGGATGAAGTTGAACGTATTCTGGCTGCGCGCGCGCTTTTCCCCGTATATGACGGTATCGAGGGTTTCCGTCTCCTGGACAGCCCTGACCAGCCGCCGCTGTTTGTCGTTTTGGCGCGCTCGCAAGTCATTCGTCATGCGCTCTATCTGGAGCGCGGTATTTCCCAGATCAAGAGACATCCGAACCTCCCGTAGCCTAAGGTAATACCTCGGCTATGATGATTTCCAGTTCGTCCGAGTCAACAAATCCCTCATATTTGGCGCGGACAATTCCGGCGCTATCTACTATGAACGTCCAGGGCTCGCTTGGCAGTCCCCACTCGGCGAGGGCGGGAGCGGTCCTGGCGGCTGATATGCCCTGCTCACGAATTTCTGCGGGGTTGTCGTAAACCTCGACGTGGATAAAGTTCATCCTGTCGACGTACCTGCCCTTGAGTTCCTTGACGATGTTCATCTGGGGGCCGCAGGTGGCGGTGCGGCAGTAGGCCGGGGTGGCGAATGTGACGAGCAGCGGGGCCGTTCCGTCTATCGCGTCCGCGATGGACATTTGGTACAGGTCGGGGTCGGGCTTGGGGTCTGTCGTGATGTCCGTAAGCTGAGGGGCGTCCGATGCAGTCTTGCTCTCGCTTCGGGGCGCGGGAGAGCCGATGGCAGGCGTGGAGCTTGCCTGCTTCACCTCGATTCTTGCGCCCAGGTTCAGGCTGGATCCGTCGGGGAGGGTGGCTATGACGCCGAGCCCCCAGTCGCCCACACGGTCGAACGCCAGGTTCGCTCGATAGACACCACCCGCGCCTCCGGGCCAAGTACGAAACGTGGCGGGAGCGGTCTGGACGGCCTGGTCTGGCGTAGATCCGGACAGGTAGAAGGTCTGCACCTCTACCTGGGCGTCCTTCAGAGCGCCGCTGCCCGGACGGATGAGGGCGAAGACGACCCGGTTTTCACCGACGGCGAGGTCGGTGGAGGCCAGGGTGATCCGGGCGGTGTCGGCTGCCTCTGGAGTAGGGGTGGGCGCGGGTGTGGAGTCGCCGGAGCAGGCGACAAAGACGAGTATCAGGCCCAAAACCACGATGAACAGGGGTAGGCCCTGAGAAGGGTAGGTGTTCACCCTAATTACCCCCATCAAGGGCCGAGAGGGGTATGTATTTACCCTCACCCTAACCCTCTCCCTGAGGGAGAGGGGACTTTCTGTTGACATTCATAGCAGCTTCGCTCGTTTGCATACCCTTGTGAGCCCATCAAGGGGGAAGGGACTTTCCGCCTACCCATACCATAGGGTATAAGAATAAGTTAGCTTGGTCATACCTTTATGATAGCTGAAACAGGCCGCTCAGAATATGCCGCCTGGTTCCAGCCCCAGATAGAACTGGCCCGCCGTGTCGTAGTGGGTCGGGCGGCCCTGTATCTGCTGGGTTATGGCGTGGACGTCCTGGAATTTGCGCTGGATGGGATTGACGGCGAATATCGCGCTGGATCCGCAGAGGGTGTAGGCGATGTCCACGACTTTAGCCGCCTGCCTGATAGCGTGGGTGCTGGAGAGACGCACATTGATGCGTTCCTCGATGGTGAGATCTCGGTTCCGACAGACCCCCTCCCACATGGCATTGGCGGACTCGTCCAGGAAGGCGCGGGCGGCGTTCCAGATGGCCTCGGCCTCGCCCACCATTCGCTGTGTGGTGGACTCGTCGCGCATCGTGGTCTCGCGCCCCATCTGCGTCTTGCCGATGGCGAGTTCGATGGCGGAGTCGAGACCGGCGCGCGCCGCTCCGAGCGCGACGGTGGCGAAGCCGGAGCAGAAAAGCAAGGTCGTGGGGATGTAGTAGAGGGGGCCGGGTTCGCGGGACCCCGCAGTTGTTGGATAGGAGCGGGCGGCGGGAATGAAGGCATCCTGGACCTCGAAGCTGTGGCTGCCGGTGCCGCGCAGTCCACCGACGTTCCACATGTCCAGCACGTTCACCTCGCCCTTGGGCAGCAGCATAGTACGCATCTCGGACGGTTCACTCTGACCGGGTTGGTAAACGGGCGTTAGAGCCGCGACCCAGGTGGCGTGGGGTATGCCGCTGCTGAAGTTCCAGCGTCCGCTGATGCGGTAGCCGCCGTCCACGACGTCGGCCCTGGTGTATGGCATGGGCGGGCCGTTGGTGACGACGTTTCGCTGGACCGTCCATACTTCCTGCGCCGTCTCTTCAGGTACACGGGCGGAGTTGGTGGAGAACACATTATTCTGGTTGACGCACCAGCCCGCGCTGCCGTCGGCTTGGGCGAATATGCTGACTATCTTGCGAAAGTCGGGATGGGCAAGCTCCGCGCCGCCGAGAGATTTAGGAATGAGAAGGCGGAAGAGACCCTCGTCGGCCATGCGGTTGGTGATCTCTTCGGGTATGCGGCGTTCCTTATCAATGCGGTCGCCAACGTCGGCCAGGAGGGCGGCGATTTCGTGAGCTCTTTCGATGTAGTGGGCGACGTCGGTTTGCATGGCTGTGGTCATTTGGTGTCCTGGTTATCAAGTTATTTGGACTGGTCCAGTCGTAGCTGTTCTCGGAGCCTGCGGAGTTCGGCTTCGGCGGCTTCAGCTCGCGCCTCGGCAGCTTGCCGCGCGGCTCTCTCGGTGTCGCGCTCGTCCAACGCTTCAGACAAGTCTGGAAGATACCGCCCGGCCGTCGGATCGTAGAAGCGCAGGTTGCCGTCGTCCCAGCACAGATCTAGGCCGAGGACCTCGCTGTGGCCCCATATCATCCCGTCCGGCTCGGTCGTCAGTGGAATCGGTTCGTACTCGCCGTTAGCCAGCCGGTCGCCAGCCAGCGGCTGGTCGTGAAAGTCGCCGCCGCTCCAGTCGAAGCGCCAATACTCGGGGACGCCGTATCGGGCGTAGCCCTCGCGCTTGACGGTGTAGTCCCTGACCCCTGTGTGTTCGGACGCCACTTCCAGAACAAATTCGGGCGGCCTGCCCACTTCATCTATCACGAAGCCGTTCCACATGGCCGCGACATCCAAATCTATGTCGAACGCGACCAGCACGTCGGGGCTGAGCCATGTGATCCGGGGCGTCCGGGTATTCCAGCACAGGTAATCCATACCTCTCACGAACACATTTCCCCAAGGCTCGTAGTAGGATCCAAGAATATGAATCGCCCTGGTGACGTGGTAGGTTTCTCTCATGTCCAATTCCTCCAGATTCTCTGGGGGATACGGGGATGGGATACTCTCCGACTGGGGGTACTTAGTCTCCGTCCTAAGTGGGCGTTCTATTCTTGTAGTCATGGCTGGCCTCGCGTTCAGCAGTGAATCCGCTTATGGCGTGGTTAGATTATACACGCCATTTCGGTGTGTGACGCTATAAGTTGCGCTGGAAGAAGTCGGAGATGCGCTCTTCCATATAGATTCGGTCTTCGAGGCTGCGGGGCATGTGACGTTCGTCGGGGAACAGGTGGAGGTCGTAGGGCTTTCTGGACTTGATGAGCGCGTTTATGAGGCGAGCGGTATGCCTGAAGTGGACGTTTTCGTCTATGAGGCCGTGGACTATCAGCAGGGCGCCGCGCAGGTTCTGGACGTGGGACATCACGCTGCTCACGCGGTAGCCTTCGGGATTCGATTCGGGCGTTCCCATGTAACGCTCGGTGTAGTGGGTGTCGTAGCCGTCCCAGTGGGTTACGGGCGCGCCCGCCACTCCCATCTTGAACACGTCCGGCGCGCGGGTGAGGCACATGAGCGTCATGTAGCCGCCATAGCTCCAGCCATAGACTCCAACGCGGTCGGGGTCGGCCAGTCCTTGTGAGATCAGCCAGCGAACTCCGTCCACCTGGTCGCGCACCTCGATGTCTCCCATGTTGTGCCTGATAGCGCCCTCGAACGCCAGACCGCGCCCCTTGCTCCCGCGATTGTCCAGCGCGAACACCAAATACCCGCGCGAACGCAGACTCTGGACGCGCATGGAACAGGTCATAGACCAATGATCGTTCACCATCTGGGCGCTCGGCCCACCGTACACGTATATTACGGTGGGGTAAGGCCCGGGGCCGAACTCATCTTCCGGCGGACGGTAAATCGCGCCGTGCAGCGTCTCGCCATCCCTGCTGTCTATGGAGACGAGTTCGGGCGGAGAGAGCCCGAGCGTGTTTACGCGGGGGTCGTCGGGCGCGTGTATATTATGCAGTGTTGTGCCGTCTTCGAGTGACCTAAGTGTGATGGTGGGGGGCGTGCGAGTGTCGGAGAAGACATCTACGAACTTACTGAAGCGGTGATTGAGCGCGACTATATGTGTGCCGGGTTCGGTCGTCAGCCTCTCTATCTCGCCGCCCTCGATGGACACCGTGTACAGGTGTCTCTCGGTCGGGCCGTCCTTGGAGCCGGTGAAGTAGATGACACCGCTCTCCTGGTCAATGCCCGCGATGGAGTCCACCTGCCAGTCGTCGGACGTGAGTTGACGAACAAGGCTTCCGCCGGAGTCGTACAGGTACAGGTGGTTAAAGCCGCTGCGCTCCGAGGCCCAGATGAAGTTGCCGTCGGCGAGGGGGCGGAACATATCGTTGAGGTTGACCCAGACGTCGCTGGACTCGGTTAGCAGCGTCGTCCGGCTGCCCGTTGATATGTCGAACCTTACGAGGTCGAGCCTGGTCTGCTCTCGGTTCTGTACCTGGGCGCATAGAGAGCCGTCGGGCATCCAGTTGACGCGGGCTAGGTAGATGTCGGGATCGTTGCCCAAGTCCATCCATACGGGGTCGCCGCCCTCGACCGGAACGACGCCTAGACTGACGCGCGCGTTCTCCATGCCAGCGAAGGGGTAGCCGTGGTCTTCCTGGGCGGACGGGCCTGTCTCGTCCTTGCCCTGGTGCATGATGCGATAGACGGGGATGTGGGTCTCGTCCGCCTCCTCAAAGGCGATGTGTCGGCTGTCCTTCGACCACCACAGGCCGGTGAGACGGTGCATCTCCTCCTGGGCTATGTACTCGGCGAGCCCATGGGTCTTGCCCGTGCCTCTTGCGCCGGAGGTGATCTGGGTGGGCGCGCCGCCTTCCACTGAGGCGACGTAGATCTCGGCGTCTCTGACGAACGCTATCATCGAGCCGTCCGGGGACAGGGTCGGGTTCTGTACCGGGCCTTCGTCGTTGGATATGACGAGACGGGCGGGCGAGTCGGCGCCCTCCTTGACGTAAACCCCGGACTGCGCCGGAATGAGAATCAGGTCGCGGCCGTCTGCCCAGACGTATCTTACGATGCCCTGCCCAAGCTGGCGCTGGCGCTGGCGGAGAAGCTGTTCCTCGAGCGAGAGTTCCCGGGATTCCGGCTCTACGCTCGCCTGTATGACGCGCGACTCGCCCGTCTCGGTGTCGAGCGCGTATAGCTGGCGGATTGGGCTTTGGTTTTCTCCGTACAGGTAGGTCAGAAGCCTGTCGTCGGGGCTGAACGCGAACATGACCGGCGTGGACATGCCCGGCGGCGGGAATTTGGCTATCTCTTCGACTGGTATTGCCACGGTTCTACACTTCCTCCCAGTCCAGGGCCTTCTTAGCGCGCATCTCGTGGATTTCGGACTCTGAGTAACCCAATTCCTTCAGTATGGGAATCGTGTGCTGACCCCTGAGTATGCCCGCGCCTGCTACGCACTTCGTATGCGAGAAGTCCAGGATGGGGGCGTACCGCCACAGCGGGCCGAACCTGGGGTGTTCCACGTCCACCCGCAAGCCGTTCTCCTCGACGTGCGGGTCTTCGGAGAAGAAGTGGTACATACCCCTGTCCTCGGTCTGAACGCATCCGACATCTGCTGAAGTCATCAGCTTTTCCCATTCGAGCGCGGGATTTCGCGCGAACTCGGCGGCGAGCTCGGAGATGAGCGCGTCGTCGTTGGACTTGCGCGCGTCATGGTCCGCGAATCTGGGATCGGATAGCAGGTCGGAACGACCCATCGTCTCGCACATACGCTGCCACTCGTCCTCGAACGGGCAGTCCAGGAACACCCAGCCGTCGGAGGACTCGTACAGACGGTGCAGCGCATTCAGGCCATATCCGCCAGCGTCCTGAGTGGGGCGCGGAATCCTGCCCTCGTAGTCGAAGAAGTGGTCGGCGTTGACGTAGGCGTTGGAGCCTATCATCGTCGTTTCGACGTACTGGGGCGTTCCGAAGCGCTGACGGGCGTAGAGCGCCATCGTGACGGCGGTGGCGGTGACCATTGCGGTGTTGGGGTCGGGGTTGACCTCGTTGGCGCGTCCGAGCCTGCGGGATACGGCCTTGATCTCGTCCATGCTCAGGGGGCTGTCAGGATCTGGAATACCAGCGCTGCCGATCTGCGCCATGACGCCGCCGCCCAACGCGCCACCTATCGGGTGCATGGATGGGCGGTGGCTGTGCGGTCCGCTCGATCCGTAGCCGCCAAGATAGACATACACCGCGTCCGGGTTGAGTTCCCTCACCTGCTCGATGCCGATGCCCACGCGATAAGGCGCGCCCGGCCTCATATTGTGCAGAACGACGTCCACCGTCGGCAGAAGCCTGTTCAGCACATCGCGGCCCTCGGTCGTCTTCAGGTCAATGGAGAGGCCCTGCGTCCCTGCCATGGTGCGGTTGGTGGCGAGTCCGTTGAAGGTGTTTCGCATCCAGTCCCCGCCCAGCGTCTCAATGCGAATGACTCTCGCGCCCATCTCCGCCAGCAAAGAGCCTGAGACAGGGCCAGCTATCACGGTGGACATATCGAGGACGGTGTACCCCTCCAACGGATGGGCGGGGAAGTCTTCACCCTCACCTCGACCGTCTTCTATCGAGAGAGAGGTTGAGAAGTCGGAAAGGACTTCCTCAGTGTGCTCGCCCGGCTGCGGAGCCGGTCCCTGTATGCTGGGCGGAGATGCGTCCATGCGGAACAGCGGGCCTATCTGCCTAGTGTCCCCAACGACCGGATCCTCCACATCCTGTACAAGTCCGTTGTGGACCACCTGGGTGTGGTCGAGGGCCTCTACTGACGTCATAAATGGTTCGGCTGCAACGTCGCCCGCGATATTGACGAAGAACTCCATCCACTCGTCCATCGTCTTCTCTTGCATACGTTCCAGGATGAACTCGCGCATCTCCTCGCGCGGGTCGTCGTCCAGGTGTGGAGCAGAGGCGTAGCGAGGCTCATCCAGCAGATGACCCAGCCCGATGGCGTGAATCTCGGCTATGAAAAGCCGTTCCATCAGGTTGGCAAGCTGTATCCAGCGACCGTCCTTCGTGCGGACTGGAAGGTACTGTATGGGAGTCGGGCGGGAGGCGACCACCGTGGGGTCGAAGTCTATTATGTCGGGACGGTTTATCATCATCTGCCAGACGGCGAACTGGAGCAGGTCGTAGTAGGTGATCGCCCTGAGCAGGTTCGTCTCCACGCGCTGACCCCTGCCCGTGCGATCTCGAAGCATGAGCGAGGCGACCGTCCCGCGCACGGCGGCCATGGCTGCGGCGTGGCTGGCGACCTGCACCGCGCCATAGTTGGGCCCCTCTCGGTCGTTCTGTCCGGCGAAGGCCATGTAGCGGCCGCTCTTCGCGCTCACCAGCGACTCGTAAGGGCGGTAGCGAGCGTAAGGGCCTTTATCCCCGAAAGCGGTTATCGAGGTGTAGATGAGGCGCGGGTTGAGCGCGCTGAGCGTGTCGTAGTCCACGCCGTTGGCACGGGCGTCGCCGGGAAGAAAGCTCTCCACGAGTATGTCCGCGGACGCTGCGAGATTCTGCGCGCGGCGGCGGTCTTTCTCCTGGTCCAGGTCCAGGATGACGCTCTTCTTGCCCCTGTGCCAGACCGGAGCGGCGGGCATGGCGCGATAGGGGTCGCCGCCGGGCGGCTCTATCTTGATGACGCGAGCTCCGAAGTCGGACATGACCATTGTGGCGACTGAACCTGCCATGCCCTGGGTGAAATCGAGAACGGTTATATCTTCGAGCAGTTGT
The DNA here is from genome assembly GCA_034420555.1 of Dehalococcoidia bacterium. Lineage (GTDB taxonomy): Bacteria > Chloroflexota > Dehalococcoidia > Lucifugimonadales > UBA1123 > VXRN01. The sequence continues at coordinate 38,712 of DAOULF010000068.1, read as the reverse complement.
GTCATGGGGCTTTCCAGTGGTTGGGGTCGTTCAGGAGTCGGCGGCCATGAGCAGGCCGTCGTTGTCGCGCAGGATTTCGAGTTCGAGCGTCCGGGTGGGGTTGGGTCTGCCGCTCGTGTGTCCCAGCGGGAACAGCTTCACGTCCATTCGCTGGGGCGTGAGTTCCAGCAGGCCGGCCGTGCCGAAGCGCAGTTCCTTGTGGTGTGGGAAGGTTATAGAGCCGCTGTTGATCAGAGTAGCGCCGTCTCGGTGTTCCAACCGTTCCTCGTGGGTGTGGCCGGAGATCATGATGTCAACAGGCTGCGGAAAGTATCTCTGGAGGATTGGCACTGGCCGGAACTGGCCCTCCAAAGAGTGCCGCATCCCTACTCGCCAGCCCTCGATCTCCAGTACCTGGACATCCTCGCAGCGAGAGTCGGGTATCGGGTCGTTGTTGCCGGTGGAGCAAATCACGGGCGCGAACTGTTCGAGCCAGTCGAGAACGGTTGGCGTGGTGAGATCTCCACCGTGCAGGATGAGGTCAACGCTGCCGAAGAATTCGGCAATCTCAGGACCAAGCTCACCCAAGTCCGTTATCAGGTTTGGCAGGTGTGTGTCGGAAAGAAGTCCAATTATCATGCGCCGAAATATACTAATTGCAGGCGGTGGGGTCAATGGGGATTTGGAGCGGCGGGCCATGGAACTGTATCTGCGGCCTTGCGTGGGAACAACTTGAACGAGTCTCGGTATATAATGGCGGAGCGCGGCGGGCGGATTCGGTCCTTGACGGTCGCGTTTTCCTCCGAGTATCCAAATGGCGCCAACTGGAGAGCAGAAATATGAACCACAACAAGATCAACGGCGTTGACGGCCCGATGAAGGGATTGAGAGTGCTGGACTGGACCATGTACCAGTTCGGCCCGGTGTCTGCGTCCATGATGGGCGACATGGGCGCGGACGTAATCAAGATCGAGGCGCTGGACGGCGACATCGGGCGCGCGGTCGCCAGGATGAGTTCGCGTCCGATTGGGCTCGAGGGCGACAGGAACGCCTATTTCGAGACGTGCAACAGGAACAAGCGCGGTATCGCGGTCAACCTCAAGACCGAGGAGGGCCGGGAGATAGTCTATAAGCTGGTCGAGCAGGCGGACGTGTTCATCGAGAACTACCGTAAGGGCATTCCCGAACGTCTGGGCATGGACTACGAGACGCTCAGGAAGATCAACCCGCGCCTGATATACGGCTCAGGCACCGGCTATGGTCCGGAGGGACCGGATTCAGCCAAGCCGTCGCTGGACGGCTGCGGCCAGGCGCGCTCAGGACTGATGATGTCCGCGACCCCCGTGACCTCACCGGAGCCTGCTTATGTATCGGGCGCGGTCTCCGACCAGATGGGCGGAATAATCCTGTGCCTCGGAGTAGTCTCGGCATTGTACGCGAGAGAGCAGACAGGCATGGGTCAGCGTGTGGACGTCTCCCACCTCAGCAGCACGATGTGGCTCCAGGGTCTGGCGGTGAGTATGCAGCTTTTGTCGGGCTATCACTACGGTGCGATGGACAGGAAGAACCCGATGAATCCGCTAGTCAACGCCTACGAGTGCCAGGACGGACGTTGGATACAGTTCATGAGCGCCCAGTTCCAGCGCTATTGGCCCGACTTCGCCGCCGCCCTTGGCCTCGAAGAGCTGACAGACGATCCAATGGTGCGCGACATTCAGGGCATGATGGGAGAATCGTCAGAGTTGACAGCCATCGTCGCTGAGCGGTTCAAGACCAAACCCGCGGACGAGTGGATGGAGATTCTGAACCGGTATGACGACCTGATCTTCGCCAAGGTGCAGACTATCCCGGAACTGGAGCACGACCCGCAGGTCCTCGCCAACAACTACATAACAGGGTTCGAGCATCCGGTTATCGGCGACGTGAAGATGTGCAACTTCCCGGTGACTTTCAGCGAGACTCCAGCAGGTGTCTGGAAAGAGGCGCCCGAACTAGGACAGGACACTGAAGCGATCTTGCTCGAAGAACTGGGCTGCGACTGGGATGACATCGGTCGGCTCCAGGAACGCGGCGCAATCCTGTAGCGGAGACCAACGGGCGCCGGGCGACTTTTGACCAGAGGGGAGACCACGACTTGGGATACTTGAACAACCAGCAGACCGACGAGCTCCTGAATGAGCCGATAATCTCGATAATCACTACGCTTCGGGCAGACGGTAGCCCGCATACGACCCCCGTATGGCACCTGGTTGACGGGGACGAGATAGTCGTCGCGGTCGGGCGGAACACGGTCAAGGCGCGGAACGTGGGGCGCAACCCGTCCGTATCGCTCTGCGTCGTCGAAGGATCGCTGACTCGGACGGCCAGCGATCCGCCGCAGCGCTGGGTCATGGTGAACGGGACGGCACGCATATCCGAAGACCGCGTGGAAGAGCTGGTAAGGGCGGTGTCCTATCACTACCTCGGCCCGGAGGACGGAGCGCCATACGTGGAGGACATTCTGGGCAAGCTGGACTTCGTTCTGCTCAGGATAACGCCGATGCAGGTCACAGGTTTCGACGGATTGGAGTGACCTATATCGCAGCCTCACCCTTCTCGCCGGTGCGGACGCGGACTACCTGTTCCACGGGCTGGACGAATATCTTGCCGTCGCCTATCTCGCCGGTGCGGGACACGTCCACTATCACGTCTATGGCGCGGTCCAAGTCCGAGTCGCTGACGACCATTTCGAGCTTCAGCTTCGGCAGCATGTCAATGACGACGGACTGCCCGCTCCGGCCTGTATGCACTATGCCACGCTGCGCTCCGCGCCCTGTTACCTGCGTAGTCGTCAGCCCGGAGAAGCCGGCTTCGACCAGCGCGTCCTTGACCATATTCAACATTTCGGGTCGGATGATTGCCTCGATTTTCTTCATATCATGCCCCTCCTGGCTGATTCGCCGGGGCCGCCCTTATTAGAGGAGCGGCCCCGCATCGAACTACAGTCTGTACGCGGTCTCGCCGTGTTCGGTTATGTCCAGTCCAACGGCTTCCGAGTTGTCGGAGACCTTCAGTCCCATGGTTATCTTTATCACCCAGAATATGACGGCCGTCATCACGAACGCCCATGCCCACGTGGCCACGATGGATATGACCTGGTTCAATATCTGCTCGCCGCGCGAGACGTCGGTGAAAGCCGCTATGCCTCCGAATCCCACGCCAACGAACAGTCCCGTTGCCAGCGCGCCCCATGTTCCGCCGATCCCGTGGACGCCCCACACTGAGAGCGCGTCGTCGAGGTTCATCCTGACGAGGAATCTGGCGGCGAGGTCGCAAAGCACTCCCGCGACCAATCCTATGACGATGGCTGGCATGGGACCTACGAAGCCCGCCGCCGGCGTTATCGCGACGAGCCCTGCCACGGCGCCCGAAGCCGCTCCAATCACGGTGGGCTTGCCATCCAGCAGCCAGGCGGCAGCGGTCCATCCGAGAATTCCGGCGGCCGCCGCTGTGTTGGTTACTACGAAAGCGTTGACTGCATTGCCGTCCGCGGACAGCGCCGATCCAGCGTTGAATCCGAACCAGCCGAACCAGAGCAGGCCCGCGCCAAGCACCACCATCGGCACGTTGTGCGGCTCCATCGGCTCAGAGCCGAATCCGAGCCGCTTTCCGAATATCACGGCAGCGGCAAGCGCGGCCACGCCGGAGTTGATGTGGACCACGTTTCCGCCCGCGAAGTCCAGCGCGCCCAGTTCACCCAGCCAGCCTCCACCCCAGACCCAGTGCGCCACGGGAGCATAGACTATCGTTACCCACAGCACTATGAAGACCATGTAGGACGAGAACTTCATCCGCTCCGCGAACGCTCCGGTAACAAGCGCGGGAGTGATGATGGCGAACATACCCTGGAATATCATGAACGCTTGGTGAGGCATATTGTCGGCGTATGGGCCCGGCTCGGACGCGCTGACGCCGTTCAGCCCGAAGTAGCTCAGATCGCCGATGAACTTGCCTATGTCCGGGCCGAACGCGAGCGAATACCCCCACAGCACCCAGACAACACCCACAATCCCCATGCTCATGAAGCTGTACATTATGGTGCTCGCGGCGTTCTTGCTCCGCGCGAGTCCGCCGTAGAACAGCGCAAGACCCGGCGTCATAAGCAGCACCAGGGCGGAAGATACTAGAATCCAAGCAACATCGCCAGTGTTCATCGGAGGCTTCTCCTGACTGTTCAGTAATTAGTTCTTAGTTTTCAGTTGTTGGTATAGTCGGCCGGAGCCGAGTCGAAGCGGCTGCGACAGGACAGGCTGTCGAAATAGTGCCAGACACCCTCCCAGTACCGCTTGGTCCCTCTCGCGGGATCGAGTTCCGGTGTCCCTGCAACGGTTTTGCCAACCGGTGTGTCGAGCGTTTCCGATACATCCCTGCCGCATACTCTACATTGTGGCATCCGTTCCCTCCGGATTTTGGCTGCGCGCGACGAGACTAAAAGGTCGTCGTACCCTGGATCCGCGTCTCGCGGCCCTCCCATTCCTTCTCGCGCAGGATGTACTTCTGGATCTTGCCCGTCGCGGTCTTGGGGAGGTCGCCGAACTCGACGTACTTGGGAGCCTTGAAGCGCGCTATTCTCTCTTGAGTGAATGTGATGACCTCCTCAGCCGCCACTTCCGCGCCCTGCCTGGGCACCACGAACGCCTTCGGCACCTCTCCCCAGCGGTCGTCGGGCACGCCCACGACGCACACCTCCAGCACGCCCGGATGCTCCATGATGACCTTCTCGACCTCCTGGCTGGATATGTTCTCGCCGCCGGATATGATGATGTCCTTGGCGCGGTCCTGTAGTTCGATGTAGCCGTCCGGGTGCCACACCGCCAAGTCGCCGGAGTGGAACCAGCCGCCCTCGAACGCCGTAGCAGTAGCTTCCGGGTCATTGAAGTAGCCGGACATTACGATGTTGCCGCGCATCACAACCTCGCCCATCGTCTGGCCGTCCTGCGGCACATCCTCCATCTCGGAATTGACAACGCGCAGGCCGGGCTCGGACACGACGAAGGACACTCCCTGCCGCGACTTGAGCCTCGCTCGCTCGTCAACCGAAACGTCGTCCCACTCAGGCTGTATGGCGCAGATCGTGGTCGGGCCGTATGTCTCGGTTAGGCCGTAGGTGTGATGAATGAACGCTCCCATATCCTCGATGGAGCGTATCACCTGCGGCGCGGGAGGCGCGCCCGCCGTCATAATCGTAAGCCCGGACAGATCCGCGTCCGCCGCCTCGGGAGCCGAGTAAAGCATAGTCAGCACGGTAGGCGCCGCGCACATATTGGTGACGCCGTGCTCCTTGATCAGCCTGAATACTTCACCCGCGTCAATCCGTCTCAGGCACAGGTGTGTCGCGCCGACCGCGGTTATCCCCCACGTATGACACCACCCGTTGCAGTGGAACATCGGCAGCGTCCACAAATAAGTGCTTCGCCAGGTGACACCCGATTCCAGTATCTCGCCAAGCGCGTTGAGATAGGCCCCGCGCGCGTGGAACTGGACGCCCTTGGGCATTCCCGTCGTACCCGAGGTGTAGTTGATGGTGATTGCGTCGAGCTCTGAATCGAGTGCCTCACGGTGTTCGCCCGGCGGCGATGAGGCGAGAAATTCCTCGTACTCGGGGCCGGGTATATCGTCCACCACTGGATGGGTATCCGCAACCTGGACGAAAGTCTCCACACCGGGTATGTCGTCGCGCATACGGCGCACCGTGTCGGCAAATTCGGTGTCGAATACCAATACTTTCGCGCCGGAGTGGTTCAGGATGTAGCCTATCTCCCTGGCTGAAAGTCGAATGTTGATGGCGACGAGAATAGCCCCAAGGCGCATCGGACCGTAGTGCCCTTCCAGCATGGCCGGTATGTTTGGCACCATGAACGCGACACGGTCGCCCTTGCGAACGCCCGCCTGTCTGAGCGCCCCGGCGAGCCTGTTCACCCTGTCGTCCATTTCGGAGTAGGTGTAAGTCGTGTCGTTGTATATTATGGCAGGCTTGTTGGGATAGACCTTGGCGCTGCGGTCCAGAAACGATAGAGGGTTGAGGTCGTGGAAAGATACGCTGTTGGGCACTGCAAAAATCCTCCATGTTGATTGAGGCTGAGTTTATCAACGGGCAATAGAGGCGTCAATTTCCCGTCTGTGCTATACAATCCCCAGGCAAGGGTTCGGTGAGTCTCTACAGGAGCGAGACATGACACAGCCAAAAGACAGTTCACTCGTATTCATAGGAACATACACCCATACGGATTCCCAGGGCATCTACACCTGCCGCTTCGACAGCGACAGCGGCGCGCTGGAACGGGTCTCGGTTGCGACGGGAGCCGAAAACCCATCCTTCCTCGCGCTCCACCCCAGCAAGCGATTCCTGTACGCGGCGTCCGAAGTCCACGAATTCGAGGGCAAGGAACAGGGAGCGGTGTACGCCTACTCTGTGAATCCCAATTCGGGCGAACTGACCTACATCAACAGCCAGGGCGCGGGCGGCCCGGGCCCGTGTCATGTGAAGGTGGACGCGACGGGCCGCTTCGTTCTCGCCGCCAACTATCACGGCGGAAGCGTGTGTATGCTGTCTATCGAAGACGACGGTAGCCTCGCGCCCGCCTCCGACTTCATCCAGCATGAGGGATCGAGCGTAAATCCGCGCAGGCAGGACCAGGCGCACGCGCACTCCATAAACCCGGACGCACAGAGCCGATTCGCCTACGTCCCCGACCTGGGCCAGGACCGCATCGTCATATACCGCCTTGATATGGACAATCGCCGACTCGTCCCGAACGACCCCGCATACGTCGAGGTGAATCCCGGATTCGGCCCTCGCCACTTAGACTTCCATCCCAACGGCAAGTGGGCCTACCTCATAAACGAACTCGGCAGTACCATCACTGCCTTCGGGTACGATCAAGAAACGGGCGGGCTGTCCGAGTTCCAGGTGATCGGTACGCTGCCGACCGGATTCTCAGGCTCGAATACGACGGCGGACATACACGTTCACCCGTCGGGCAAGTTCGTTTATGGATCGAACCGTGGACACGACAGCATCGCCATATTCTCAGTAGATCAGGACAGCGGGCGACTTACGCCACAGGGACATCGCTCCACCGGAGGCCGCACACCGAGAAACTTCGGGATTGACCCTTCGGCCCGCTTCCTCATCGCGGCCAACCAGGACAGCGACAATGTGGTGTCGTTCCGCATAGACGGGGAATCCGGCCTGCTCACATCGGCGGGCCACGAATTGAAGGTACCCATGCCCGTGTGCGTCCGCTTCCTCGATGAGTAGAAAATGACTACCTGAACAGCGCCGCTGGCCTTTCGACCGTCGCCTGGAGCCTTCGCATGAAGGCGGCGGCTACCGCACCGTCTATGACCTGGTGGTCCGCTGTCAGGCTGAGCGTCATCATCTCGCCTACTACGACCTCGCCGCGCGCCACGACCGGCTTCTGCACGCTGCGACCAACGCCCAGGATACCGCTCTGCGGCCTGTTCAGTATCGGCGTGAAGCCATCTACTACTCCCAGCACGCTGATAGTGAACGTGCCTCCCAGAACGTCGTCCGGAGACAGCGTACCCTCGCGCGCCTTTATCGCCATCTCATGGGTAGCGGTGGAAACCTGGTAGATGTCCATGTTGCCCACGTCGCGCAGAACTGGGACGATAAGACCATCGTCCAGCGCGACCGCGACCCCGATGTTTATCTGGTCGAAGTAGTGTATCTCGTCGTTCGCCAGGACCGCGTTCATAACCGGGATGCGTTTCAGGGTTTCGGCGCACGCCTTTATGAGTACGTGGGCAACGGTGAGCGTCGTGTCATGCTCGGCAGACGCCTCGCGCCGCAGTCGCTGTGCCTCGGTAACGTCAACCTCCAGGAAGTATGAAAGCTGCGCGGTACTCCGCAGGCTCTCGCTCATGTGCTGCGCGATGCCTCGCCTCATGCCGCTAAGCGGCTCGCTTCTCGACGGCTCCGGCAGACCCGGAGGCATTGCGGGAGCCTGTTCAGATGCCTGGCTGTCTGCGAAAGCGCGGACGTCCGCCTCCACGATTCGACCCCTGGGGCCGGTGGGCGTAACATCCGACAGGTCAACGTTCAGGCTGGCGGCAAGCCGACGCGCTCCGGGCGTAGAGGGAGTAACCGCCGGACTCGCCTTCCGCTGCTCGTCGTATGCGCGGACATCCGCCTCCACCACGCGACCGCCGGGGCCAGTGGGAGTAACCTGCGAAAGTTCGACGTTGAGATTGGCCGCCAGTCGCCGGGCGCCAGGAGTGGAACGCACGGTGTCGCCTCTTCCTCCACGCCCACGCGAAGGACCGCGTCTCGGAGATGGGCGTCTTGCAGCGCGAGCCGACGCAGCCGGGGCTTCAGGCGAAGGCACATCCTCGCCCGCCTCCAGCACGTATCCGATAAGACCGTCCACCGCGACGGTCGCCCCGGCGTCCACTATGGGATGGAAAATGCCGCCCGCGACCGATTCGAGGTCGTAATTGAGCTTCTCGGTCTCTATCTCGGCGATCACCTCGCCCTGGTTGACCTCGTCCCCCTGCGACTTGGCCAGGCTTACGACGGTTCCCTCGGTCATGAAGTCGCCCAGCCTGGGCATGACTATCGGAGTTGCCACGGAACGCTCCTTGGTAGTTGCTAGTTCTTAGTGTTCAGTTCTCAGAAATACATCGCGGACGCGAGCGCTGCTAACTGACTACTCCAACACCTCAAGCGCCGCGTCAACGACCATGTCCTTGTTGGGGACGAACAGCGCTTCGAGCGGCCTGCTATATGGGACCGGCGCGTGAGGCGCATTCAGCCGTCGAGGGGGCGCGTCCAGGTAGTCGAAGGCTTCCTCGGCCACCAGCGCGGAGATGTCCGACGCAATCGAGCAGCGCGGGTAGTCCTCGTCAACTATCACCACCTTGCGCGTCTTCTTCACCGACTCGATGATCGTATCGTCGTCCATCGGCGAAAGCGACAGCAGGTCCACGACCTCTACCGAGTAGCCCTGATCTTCCAGTTCCTGGGCGGCGTCGAGGCAGGTGTTGGTCGTGTAGCTTATGCCCACCAGCGTAATGTCCTCGCCTTCCTGCACCACGCGCGCCTTGCCTATCTCGATCTCATACGACTCCTCCGGCACATCCACGTCGAACGGAATGCCCATGAGCTGGCGGTTGTTGAATACGATCACAGGATCATTGTCCCGGATGGCCGCGGTCATAAGGCCCTTGGCGGTGTACGGGTCGGAGGGAGCGACGCACTTGAGGCCCGGGAAGTGGGTGAATATGGAGTACAGCGTCTCGGAGTGCTGCGCCGCCGAGTTGGTGCCCGCGCCCGTTCCGGTCATGATAGTCAGCGGAATCGTGACCTTGCCGCCGAACATATAGTGAATCTTGGCGGCATTGTTGGTGATCTGGTCCGCGCACACGCCGTAGAACCCGACGTACATCAGGTCAACGACGGGCCGCAGTCCAGAGGCCGCCGCCCCGACTCCCGCGCCGACGAACCCCGCCTCGGATATGGGCGTATCCCGGATTCGCTCGCGCCCGAACTGCCCGACAAGCCCCTTCGTAAGGCGCATCGGGCCGCCCCAGGCGTCCTGCTTGTCCTCCCGGTCGCCTCCGCCCGCGATGTCCTCGCCCATCACGATGACATTCTCGTCCTGCTCCATCTCCTGCCGTATCGCCTCGTTTATCGCCTGTATGTAAGTCACCTGTCGTACAGCTTCCGCTACCATGGTGTTCCTCTCCCTAGTCGAAGCTAAAATATGAAACCGTTCCTCGCCGTGTGAGACTTAGGCGTACTTCACGTACACGTCCGTCATTAGCTCTTCCGGCTCTGGGAACGGGCTTTCGTCGGCGAAGGCGGTCGCGGCTGTGACGTCTTGCGCGGACTGCTCTGCTAAAGACTCCAACTCCGACTCGCTCGCTATGCCGTTGTCCAGGATGTGCCTGGTCAGCCGTTCGATGCAGTCCCTCGCCTCATAGTAGTCCTCTTCATCCTGAGACCTGTATCCCAGGGGATCGTCCGCGCCGAAGTGGCCCTGGTAGCGGTATGTCATAGCCTCGATGAGGGTCGGGCCCTCGCCTCGCCTCGCTCTGGCTACGGCTTCACGGGCGACCTCGTGTATCTCAACGGCGTCCTGGCCGTCCACCGATACGCCGGGCATATCGTATCCGTTGGCGCGGTTGGCGACCGACGCGCCCGCGACGGTGAACTCGAACGGGGTGGACTCGGCGTAGCGGTTGTTCTCGCAAACGAACAGCACAGGCAACTTCCAGATGCTCGCCAGGTTCATGGACTCGTGCAGCACACCCTGGCTGGATGCGCCGTCGCCGAAGAACACCACGCTCACCTGGTCGGTTCCCCTGACCTTCGCGCTCAGACCGACGCCGGTAGCAACCGGAATGTTGGAGCCGACCACGCCGTTCGCGCCGAGCATACCCTTGTTGATGTCGGCTATGTGCATCGTGCCGCCCTTGCCCTTGTTGGTACCGGTGGACTTGCCCAGCAGTTCGGCCATCATCTCCTTGAGGTCAACGCCCTTGGCGATGCAGTGGTGATGACTGCGATGCGTGCCGAGCACGTAGTCGTCGTCGCGGAGATGAGCGCAGATGCCCGTCGGCACCGCCTCCTGTCCAATGGACGAGTGCATACCGCGCAGCTTGCCCGCGTCGGCCTCTCGTCTCGACTGCTCCTCGAACCTGCGGATTGTGACCATCGTCCTATACATCCACAGGAACGAATCTTTATTCAGTTCGGAATGGGTGGCGCTCATAATGACCTCCATAGGTAATCTCTAAGTATGCGGAAAGCCTCCGAGACAGGCGCCTCGGAGCGCGGTTTCAGCGTCTCAACCAGCTATGGCGCGAGTGTAACAACCATCCCGAAGGCCGTCAATCGAGGCGAGCGCGGCGATGAAAGCGTCTCCGGCTCAGCGCGGCAGGTCGAGAGCGCGCCTTATCGCGGACACAAAGGCGCGGGCGTTCTGGACTGCTTGGCGAATCTCGTCCTCGGGGCTTGGCTATCGTCTCTTGCTCTTTAGTCCGTTAGGTCGCGTGAAGTCGTTCAAGTTTACGCCCCCACTGTAGATAGACTTCAGTATCGGCGACTGCTGTCCCGACCAGTGGATGCCGAGGTAGTGCTTGGCCCTGGTGGTGGCTATGTACAGCAGTTTCTTGTTGAAAGTCGTATCCGTAAACGACTCGTTGACTCCCATGACTATAACCGCGTCGTATTCCAGCCCCTTCACATCGGGGATTCGAGCTAGGACGGTCTGAGAGTTAATGTAGCGTTCCTGTCCTATCAGGGTTATTCCATCAACGCCGGACTCTCCGCAGAACTTCTGGAACTCGTTCAGGTTTCGCTGGTCCCTTGCCAAGACCGCGATAATGGCATTTTCGAGTCCGTCCAGCGAACGAATCCTGGCGATGTCCTCTGTCACCCGTTTATACATATCGCCTGTGTTCCGGTGTCGGTTGTACTCTACCCGGTGTCCGTCTCTCTCAAACGGAATAGGAGCCGGAATGTTCGCGTCGAAAGTTCTGAGGATCCTGTTATTGAAGCGAGTTATGTGTATGTTCGAACGATACGACCGACGCGCAGGCTGAACCGCTATGTCTGACCGTCCAAAGACACGCTCGACATCTCGCCATATTCTTACGCCACGATAGGGGGTTAGCCTCTGGGCGGTATCTCCAAGTACAGTGAACCAGTTGTTGGAGGAAGCCTCACTGAGCAATTTGAATTCTATGGGAGATATGTCCTGCGCCTCATCAACCACGATGTGCCTGTACCTGTTCGGTATAGTTCCGTTGAGCAGGTGGTCAAGGTAGGCCAACGCGCCGAGGTCCGAGTCGTCGAACCCCTCTATCAGCCTCCGGCAAGCAGACTCCGCCATTTCCCGGGCGCTCTCCAGAGTAAGATCGCCTTTCGCCTGTTTTGACATATCTTCCGGATCTGACAGCAGCGATACGTACTCTTCCTTGAAGTCCAAGCGTTTCCACTGCGTATCGCACCAGGGTTCCACAAGGCGATTCCTCAAATCCTCCCGTATCTGGTAAGGCCTGGCATTGCGGAACCGACTAGCACCCTGACCTCTGTTGAAGGCGAGATTGGTAATCTGTGCGATGAAGTTCTCTCTTCGCTTATTCAACTCGACGCTATTATTCACTCCACGCAGAACTTCATTTGCAGTCCGGACTATCTCGTCTTTGGATATGCGGATTCGGCTGTCACGCTCGTCAACAAGAGTGGGGAGACGCCTTATCCTGCGCCGCGTATCGTTCACAAGCCCTTTCACATATCTCTCAATCGCGTCGGACATCGATAAAGAGCCTTTGAATGTCTCCGCTTCCTCGTTGAAATTCCTCATTTCGCCGTATCGCAGAAGATCGTTCCATATTCTGGGCGCAATTCTGACCCTTTCCGACAGTCGGTTAATGAGCCATTCGCTGAATCTGGTTTGCTCGACTTCCTCCGCAACACCTAGGCCGGGAAGAATATCGGCGGCATATTCCAAGAATGCCGTTGATGGACCAATGAAGAGTGTGGTACTCGACGTCGGCCTTTCAGATTCAGGAATCCCGTTATGGGGCGACAGCAGGTAGGCGATTCTGTGTAGTCCAATCTCACTCTTGCCGCTTCCCGCCGCCCCCTGAACTATTAGAACTTTGTCGCTGACGTTGGCGATGTTCGCGTACTGCTCAGGTTCAATGGTCTCCACAATGATTTGCAGATGACCGTCTCCGTCTCCGGTTTCACTCAAGACTTCAGTCAGAACTGTGCGCTTCGCTAATTCGGCTGCTGGGAGTTGTCGGAGAAATACGTCATTAAACTCCTCCACCTTCCCATCTTGAATCTTAAGAAACCGCTTGAGGTCAACCCTAGCTGGGATGTGTCCCCTAGGAGCCGTGTATCCATCTTCAAGGCTTGCGGTGTAATAGAGGCTCGCGACTGGATTTGTCCAGGTAACGACCCCTGTATCTTTGGTAATGAGAGCGGGAATTTCGGCGCCTGACACATATACGGTCTTGAGTTGGCCTATATCCAGACCAGCATCGGCTTCTGTGGCGTCCATATCGAGAAAATAATCCACCCGTCCAAAATATGGCTGGTTAAGGGCTTCAACCAAGTTCTCAGACTCTCTATCATGCATCTCCTGAAGTGAGTTGGCGGTACGCTGATGATCGGCGGTGGCGGGCATCTGCCTTCTCAGGTGAAGGTGACGTTCGGTAATATACTGAATTACCCCATTCAATTTATTCTGTTCTTCGACACGCACCTGCTCTTCGTAATCTGAAGGCGTGTTCGACTGAACCATGCGAGACTCCCTTCACAAGTCGTTATCTTCGCAAACCGAGATTGCCGCTCTGCCCAAGTCGCAACCTTGAGAAATGAGCGAGCGGCAATGACAGAACCTTTAATCTAAGCCGTAGTGCCTCGCGAGCGTCAAAGCAGAAGCCAGTCGCTTATCGGAATGTCCGACGTGCCAAGCCTTGTGTCGCCAGCACCAGTAGTAACTGAGCGCTCCAAAGACGACCCGTTGGTTGTAATCGCTGACTACGTTCTCCGCCTCTTGGCGACTTCTGCGTTTCTTCCTACATGTGCGCCAACGAAGTGTTTGCATGTATGGGAGTGTCCGGTTGGCTCTTTCACGCTTCAGTTCGTATTCCACTTGGCTGTACTCTTTCAGCATCTCACGCCTCCTATGCGCGCTTATTGGTTGATTGTCTGTTGTCCGGCTACCAGGGAACGTCCAGCGTGTCATCGTCATTCTCTTCCTCTATTCCCGCGTCTGGGGCATTCTGCGACACATCGAAGTTCTCCCCCTCAAAGTAGCGCAACGCTATCAGCAGACCGCGATGATCCTCGTCTATCCTGCGTTTCTTCTCTTCCACCTCTTGCAAGGCTGCTTTCAATGCGTCTATCGTTGCTTGGTCAGCCATCTCAATGTCCTCCATCTGTATAGTTCATTCACTGTCCCTGTAGTTCCTCACCATGGGACGCTGTCATACGCATCTTGAAATTGTCTGTCCCTGATCTCTTGTATTGGGAATTCCCTTCCATCTAATCGGAATCTCCAGAAATTCTGCCACCCGTTGACTGCGGTACCGGTGATTCTACGGGCTGCTCCAGATGTGGTCATCCACCGGCCTTCATATAGGACACATTCTCCTCGCCCACCACCACTGATACGCCTGGGATCTAATTCCGCCTCATATATGCGTCCGCGGTATATGGCGAATATCGGAGTGGTGCCAGAAGTGGGCGTGGACTCACTCCCCGTTTCGTACTCAACATCACTACTATCACGGACAACGAGCGGCGTAACATCATGAGATATAGGTACGGACTGATTCGTATCTGCGCTTCGGTCAACTACATTGTCTGGTGGAATTAGGGCAGTTATCCGTACTGCAACGTCTGAGAGACCTCTATATATACGTTCGTCATTCTCCCTGAGACTTTCGGCGGCAACATTCAGAATCTGTTCGCGTATGTCTCGAATGCGCTCAATTACATTTCCATTAGCAGGCATTGCTTTCTCCTTATTCATCTATTGCACAATAGATACTATTATTATAATGACATTCGCCTGAAATATCAACTCGAATCCGATAAACCAAAAAGGGCGAGCCCAAATCGGCCCGCCCTTTAGCGTGGTTTATATGTATCAGTCGCCTACGTCGTGAACAGGATGGGGTTGCGCATTGGCGGCAGGATCTCGTCCTCGCCCAGTTCGTAGGCTTCCTTCTTGTACACCTGGATGCGGTGCTGGCCGAAGTCGCAGATGAACAGGCGGAACTCGGAGTCCACGCGGACGGAGCCGGGCGCGCTCAGGCGGCGCGTGGGCTCAAGGTCGGTCATCTCGCGCAGGCGCAGCGTCGTCGGGTTGGCGAGGATGTACTGCCTGCCGGATATGGACAGGTTCGCGTCGCCCAGGAACTGCTCGACGAAGCGACCCTCCGCGTTGAACATCTGAACACGGTCGTTGAGCCAGTCGGAGACGTAGATGTCGCCGTGGGCGTCCACCGCTACCGACGCGGGCCTGTTGAACTGGCCCTTCTCGTCGCCCGACGATCCGAACTCGAAGACGAACTCGCCGTCCGCCGTGAACTTCTGCACGCGGTCGTTGCGCCAGTCGGCCACGTAAACGTCGCCGGTCTCGTCGGCGGCTACGCCCCAGGGCATATTCATCTCGCCCGGGCCGCTGCCCTGTCCCGCGCTGATCGTCTGCAAGTGCTGACCGTCGCGCGTGAATCGCTGTACGCGGTGGTTCATAGTGTCGGATATCAAGATGTTGCCGTCGGGGTCGAATTCCAGGGAAGACGGGCGGTCTAGCTGGCCGTCCTCCGAACCCTGCTCGCCCCATGTCTCCAGGACATTTCCGTCCTTGTCCATGACGGTCACGTTGTGCTTCGCCTCGTCTGTGACGTACAGGTTTTCGTCCTCGTCCACCAGAAGACCAGCGGGCCAGGTGAAGTTGCCCTCGCCGCGCCTGCCGAGGTTCTCGTCCTCCCAGTTGATGACCCTGACGTCGTTGCCGAGTCCGCCGCGAGTGAGAACGTACACATTCTCTTCCCCGAAACCGATGTCCACCGGATTGGTTGTTACCCTGCGCTGTCCCATCGTCAGATAGTAGGGAAAGCCGGACCTGAGTAGAGCGTA
This sequence comes from Dehalococcoidia bacterium, assembly GCA_034420555.1. Classification (GTDB taxonomy): domain Bacteria; phylum Chloroflexota; class Dehalococcoidia; order Lucifugimonadales; family UBA1123; genus VXRN01. Next base: position 23,063 of record DAOULF010000068.1, on the reverse strand, counting down.
TGGTCGTGCCATTTGGATCGCCTCACGTAGTTTTCAGTTGTCAGTATCCAGTAGGGACGGCGCTTCCACTGGATTCCCGCTTTCGCGGGAATGACGGAGAACCAACACTCGTGCTGGTTCTCAGCGCCACCCCAATAAGGGTGAAGGCTCAGCCTTCCTCAGCCTTCCTTGAACGGGTTTATCTGTTCGTAGTGGCCGTTGACTATCGGGGCCGCCTCGACGCTTAGCCACTGTTCCAGCAGCGTGCCGTAGATGCCGCGGTAGTCTATCGTGTGCTCCAGGTCTTCGCCCTTCGCCCACTGGCTGCGGTCCAGAGACGGGTACTCTGAGTAGAGTCCGCCCTCGACAGGCTTGCCGACCAGGAACGCGCCTCCGCCCGACCCGTGGTCCGTGCCGGAGCCGTTGTCGTACATGCGTCGTCCGAACTCGGTAAACACCAGCATGACGACATTGTCGTCCGCGTCGTGCTCTTCCAGGTCTGCGAAGAAGTCGTAGATCGCGCCGGACAGGTCGCCGACCAGCTTGGGATGCGTCGGGAGTTCGTTGGCATGGGTGTCGTACCCGCCGTGCTGCGTGTAGAAGATGCGCGTGCCCAGGTCCGAGGTGTGGACCCTCGCCACGTCGCGCAGGCTCTTCGCGATTGAGTTGTCCGCGTACTCGACGGTGGACTCGTACTGGTCCGGGACGGTCTTCAATATGTCCGCGCCGGCCAGCACGTCCTGTCCGGTCCTGGACAGGTACTCCATCACGGGGCCGGTGCCAATGGCCTGGCCGTACATCTGCTTGAATATGTCCAGCGCCTGGTTGCGCTGCTCCTGCGCCTCGATGCCCGTCATCAGGCCGTAGTTGTCAAGGTTCGCCACGCTGGTTACAGGGACTCCGGGCATGGCCATCGCGCGGGGAAGTCCTACGCCGATGTTGATGCCAGCCAGCGGATTCTCGCCCTCAGGGTCCAGTTCCTTCAGGGTGCGGCCAACCCAGCCGATGGTCTCTACCTTGTCCGGCTCGCAGGTGTGCCAGATGTCCATGCCCCTGAAGTGGGATCGGTTGGAGTTGGGGTATCCGATACCCTGCACGATTCCGACCATGCCTCGGTCGTACAGGTCTTTGAACGCGCTCATTTCGGGGTGAAATGCCAGCGTATCGTCTATCGGGATGGCATCTTCCTGCGGGACGTACACCAGCTTGCGGTTGTCGTAGTACACCGGGTTCGTATAGGGGATCACGGTGTTCATGAAGTCGTTGCCGCCGGACAACTGGACTATTACCAGGACGGGGTCTTTTCCGTTTCCATTGCCTGCCATTTTAGGCTTGCCTCCTCAGGACTTCTCTTTGGTCAGAAGAACCCCCTCTCCCCTGATTGGGAGAGGGCTGGGGTGAGGGTGAAGACCTGCACCCCTCTTAGTATTTTTGCTTATGCGAACTGGTACTCGCGGGACGCGACGATGAGCTGGAGCATACGGGCGACTTTGCCCGCGTTCTCGGTCTTCGCTTCGTCGCTGCCCAGGTCAACGTCTCCGACGCTGTCCGCGTATGCCGACAGCGCTGTGCGGGTATCATCACCCACTTCCAGCGGCCCGACGAGGTCCAGGCAATTGTCCACAAGCTGGTCCGGGGAGAGCGTGCCGCCCTCCGAAAGCCTGGAGATGATGTCCTGCACGCCGGGGGCGGAGAGATCGTTGAACTGGTTTACCGCGAAGTTCACGCGCTCGTTCAGGGTGCCGCCGTCAATCCATTCGTGGCCGGTGTGCCAGCCCTCGACGGTCGGCGGATTCATAAGCGACTGTCCCATGACCGACGTGGCGCCGCTGAGCGCCCCTACGGACTGTCCGGGCGCGGGAAGCAGGTCGTAGGTGCCGACCAGCTTGATCGTGCCCGCCACGAGTTCCGCGGGATTCTTGACCTTCTTGAACTGCGCGTCCTTGAAGAAGTCGGAGTTGAACAGCGTCCGCAGCACCGTCCTTATGTCGCCATTGCCTTCCTTGAAGGCCGCCACCAGGGTGTCTATCGCTTCGGGATCGTTGGGCGGCTCAATGTCCCAGGCCGGGACCTGCGGCTCGTCCGCCACGAAGAAGTTGTACAGGTGGCGCGCCAGGAACCTGAACGTCGGCTCCTGCTGGATGATTATATCAATGATGTCCTCGCCGTTGAGGTTGCCCGTGTGTCCGAGGAACGTCTTTTCGCTGTCGTCGTGGTCTTCGGGCAGGTACTCGAAGCCGGACTCGTAGTGTCCGTAGGGATACAGCGGGATGGGCTGCTTGAAAGTCCATCCGGTGAAGGCGCGAGCGGCGTTCTTGATGTCGTCCTCGGAGTAGTTTCCGACGCCCATGCTGAACAGCTCAAGAAGCTCGCGGCCCCAGTTCTCGTTGGGCTGGTCGGCGTGGTTCTCGCAGTTGTCCAGCCAGTAGTTCATCGCCGGGTCCTTGGCGAGCTCGACCAGGATAGTCCGCAGGTCGGTCATACCGACCTCGCGGAACGTCTCTATCTGGTTGATGATGGTGGGCGAATGTTCGCTCTTGTACCAGGCGGTGGCGAACACATGGTGCCAGAACAGCGCCATCTTCTCTTCGAGCGGCTTCTTGGAGTTGATCATCCTCCATATCCAGCGCCCAGACCACAACTGGTAGGCGTCGTGGTACGAAAGCTCGATGTTGTACCGCTTCAGCACGTCCTCTTCGAGGTCTTCGGTCCTCTCCGGGTGGAGCAGGTCCTCCACGATGTCCTCATAGGACTTTTCAGACAACTCTTCGATCTCGGCCCTTGTCGCGCCGAAGCCCGCGCGACGCATCAGGTGGGAGACCAGTGCGATTTCCTTATCCGACATTCTTCAGCCCCCAGTTTTGGTATTGCTATTATTAAGAGTACACGTTGAAACAGGCGCACAATTCGCCATGTTTGATATTGTACCTTAGACGTGCGAGGGCTTCAACGGGCTGCCGACACGATCCACATCTCCCATTGCTACACCTTCCGCCGCTGGCATAGAATCCCCATATCGTGCGAAACGACAATCCAATCCCTTCGGTGAATCAATGATCAAATCCTTCGGCGCCCTGTACCAGGGACAGATAGACATGGAGGGCGTCGGTGACGACGGCACTCCGGCCAACGACCGACGCTACTCCAACGACGAACTCACCGGCGTATTCGGGACCGCCACCGCGGTCGCGCAAGTCGCGGACAAGCTGGGCTACGACGTCCTCTGGATGGCCGAGCACCACTTCCAGCACGAGGGATACGAGTGCATCCCGAACATCATCCTGCTCGCGACGCATCTGGCGGGACTGACGAAGCGACTACGGTTCGGATGCGGCTTCAACGTGCTTCCCGCGTGGCACCCGCTAAGGCTGGCGGAGGACTTCGCCACCGCCGACGTACTCACCGGCGGCAGGGTCATCTTCGGCATAGGACGCGGCTATCACACCCGCGAGGTGGAGACCTTCGGCGCGCCCATGCTCGACTCCGACGCCAACCGCGCCCTCTTCGAGGAGCAGCTTCACGCCTTCGCCCAGGACGTCATGCCCCACTTCGACAGGGGCGATAGTTGATGGCTTCTCGCTGCACGCTAAGCGCAGTTGATCGGCGGTTCGCACAGTGAGGTGGGCGCACACCCTAGTCGGCTGGACTCCGCGCACTCCGGTCTTCTACGGATGGGTCGTACTGGGCATGATCTGCCTCGGCACCTACGCCGCTACCGGGGTCGCGCAGGTCGTCTTCGGCGGGATTCAGAATCTCATCTACGAAGATATGGGCTGGGACCGCAAGACCGTGGCGTTCGCGGTAACCGCCGGAACCTGGGGGTCGGGGCTGCTGACTCCGTTCGTCGGCAGGCTGGCCGACCGCCACGGCCCGCGCGCCATCATGCCCGTCGGAGTGATCGTCGTGGGCGTGTGCTTCTTCGCCCTCGCCGGCATCGGGGAAATATGGCACTTCTACGCCGCCTACATGGTGGCGAGAACTGTCGCCAACCCCACGCTTGTCGGCGTCGTTCCCAGGACCGTCACAGTCAACTTCTTCCTGCGAAAGCGCAACCTGGCCCTCGGCTTGGTATCCACGTTCAGACCCGTCGGCGGCGCGATCAACGTGCAGATAATCTCGGAGATAGCCGCGCTATATAGCTGGCGGATGGCCTACCGCATACTGGGAATCTTCTCGCTGCTGCTGGCCGTCCCCCTGTTTCTGATAATGCGACGACGGCCAGAGGACATCGGGCTAGCGCCGGACGGCGATGAACGCCCCAATCCAGTTTCCACTACCCCGAAAGAGGGCGACGCACAGCCCGCCCGCGCGTCCGCGGCGGAAGAGCGAGACTGGACGGCGGGTGAGGCGCTGGCATCATCCGCCTTCTGGTTCATAATCTCCGCCGAGATGCTTACGATCCTCACATCCGGCACGGTCGGCTACCAGATAGTGCCGTTCCTGGTGGACTCCGGCCTGTCCCAGCGCGTCGCCGCCATCTCCCTCGGCCTCAGTTCGTCGCTCGGCGCTCTCGTGAATCCTGGCTGGGGCTTGCTCGCGGACAGGTATCAGCCCAGGCTGCTCGCCGCCATAGCCACTCTGCTCGCCATGGTCGCGGTCGGACTGTTCATCGGATCAGGCGGAGGAATCGTGGGCTGCGTCTTCGCCGTCGTCTGGGGAATCGCCTCTGGTGGCCTGAACGTCCTGGGCAGCATGATGATCGCTCAATACTTCGGACGCGCCAACTTCGGGACGATCATAGGAATCGCCGGGCCGTTCCAGATGGTCTTTCTGGGACTCGGCCCATCTTTCGGAGCCCTGCTGTTCGACTTCACGGGTGGCTACGCCTCGCTCGCGTTCTACTCGGTCGGCGCCTACGTCGTAGCGGCGTTTCTCATATTCAGCGCGCGCAGGCCGACCCCGAAGGAAGAGCGCGCTTGAGCCGCTTCCGCCTGCCTCCCATAACGGTCTATCTCCTTATGGCGTTCTTCAGCCAGATGGGATTCCTGACGGTGGCGACGGTGTCCATCGTCTATCAGATAACCGAGGCGAATCTCGATCCCTTCCAGCTACTCATCGTGGGGACGGTTCTGGAGGCGACGGTCTTCCTCTTCGAGATTCCGACGGGCGTGGTCGCCGACGTGTACAGCCGCAGACTGTCCCTCCTGATTGGCTTTGTCCTAATCGGCGCAGGCTTCATCATCCTGGGCGCGTTCCCACTGTTCTGGACCATCCTGCTCTCCCAGGTGGTCTGGGGGGCCGGATACACCTTCACCAGCGGCGCGAGACAGGCATGGCTGTCGGACGAGCTTGGCGACGACGATGAGACGTCGCGCACATTCGTGAGAGGCGCAAGATTCGAGCTTGCCGGATCGCTTGTCGGAATCGGTATCAGTGTTGCCCTCGCAAGCGTGTTTGTGAGCCTTTCGTTGTTCGTGGGCGGAGCGATGTTCCTGGCCCTGGCTACGGTCCTGACCGTCACGATGCCTGAACGCGGATTCAGAGGAACGCCCCCCGGCGAACGCGAGAGCTGGGCCTCCATGACTGCCACCCTCCGAAGCGGGCTGCGGGCAGTGAGAGGCAGCCGGGTTCTCATCGCCTTAATCGTGATAGAACTCTTCTACGGTATATCCAGCGAGCCGTTCGACAGGCTGTGGGCCAAGAATATGCTGGACAACTTCACCTTCCCCGAACTGGCGAACCTCGATCCCGTCGTCTGGTTCGGGATCGTGTCCGCTTCAGCCCTGTTCCTCGGACTGGTCGTGATATGGCTCATAGAGCGAACCCTGAGCGTCGAGGCTCCCGGTACGCCGCGATTAGTCCTGTCGCTGACCAATGCCATCCTGACAGGCGCGAGCCTCGCGTTCGCCCTCACCCGCAACTTCGGCGTCGCGATGGGTATGGTGGTGCTGGTCTCCGTCCTGAGAAAGATATCCGAGCCGATGGTCGCGGCCTGGCTGAACCGCAACACCGAATCATCATACAGGGCCACCGTATTCTCCCTGCACGAGCAGACCAACGCTTTCGGACAGGCGGCCTTCGGCCCGGGCATGGGAGCTATCGCCTCCATCTACGGCCTGCGCCCCGCCCTCATCGGCGTCGCCCTCCTGCTAATCCCGCCTCAAGTAATATACGCATTCACCAGAGACGACACACCGTCCGCCGATTGACCCGGCAAGTTTCCCACATAACTACGCATACACTCCCATACCATGCTACAATACACTCCAAACGGCAATCACTGAAAACCCATAACTATAAACTAGAGATTATCAATAACGATTCGAGGGGCGGAGAAAATTTTCTCTCCAAAGCTAAATTCTGGTAAATGCAGGTGCAATGCAGGCGCCGGGTCACCTGCACTCCGCACCAGCGCCCCACCAGCAGCCACCTGATACCCGCACCTGCACTCTGACCGATAACATTAACCGAGATTTATCCGAATCCCCTGAAGGAAGTCGAAGGAACTATGGAAGACGTTGTAATTGTCGGCGGCGGAGCGGCGGGCTGCGCGGCCAGCTACTATCTCGCCAAGGCCGGCGTCAAGTCCACTATCATCGAGCGCGACGGCATAGCTGCCAACGCCTCCGGCTACTCTGCGGGCGGCCTCAACCCCCTGGAGGGCGCGGGCATACCGGGGCCGCTGGGCCCGCTCGCCATCCGGTCCTACCGGATGCACGCCGACCTCGCGCCCGAACTGACCGAGCTTTCGGGCGTGGACTTCGGCTACAAGGTCATCTCCTCCGTCCGCATCGTATTCGACGAGTCCGAAATGGCCGAGATGCAGACCACACACGACACCTTCGAGTCGGCAGACGACGACTTCAGCGCGGAGTGGCTCGATTCCTCCCAGCTACGCGAGATAGAGCCGCGCATCTCCAACGATGCCATCCGCGCCCTCGACACTCGCGGCAACGCCATACTCAGCAGCCACCGCTACACCCTCGCGCTCGCCAAGTCCGCCGAGGCGATGGGCGCGAAAGTGGTATCTGGGACAGTCACCGGCGTCAGGACGAGCAGCGGACGCATATCCGCCGTCCTGACCGACTCCGGCGAAATACCCTGTGACGCCGTGGTGTTCGCCACCGGCCCATGGGCCGGACAGGTCGAAGAGTGGCTCGGCGTCCATGTTCCAATCGAACCGTTCAAGGGCGAGATTCTCAGGATGAAGCTGGACGGCCCTAAGCTGGACAGGGACTTTCACAGCGCGGACGTGGACCTCAATCACCGCGAGGACGGCCAGATATGGATCGGCGCGACAGAGGAACGGGTCGGCTTCGACAGGAACCCCTCGGAGAAGGCGCGGGTCGAGTCGCTGCGGCTCGCTAAGAATCTCATGCCCGCGATGAAGGACGCCGAACTCGTTCTCCACACCGCCTGCCTCAGACCGCTCTCGCCCGACTGGATGCCCATCATCGGCAACGCTCCCGGCTGGGACAACGCCTACCTCGCCACCGGCGCGGGCAAGAAGGGCATACTGATAAGCCCGGGCATGGGCAAAGCCGTCGCCGACCTCATCACCAACGGCGCGACCGATATGCCAATAGAAGGCTTCGAGCCGGAACGCTTCGCAGAAGACAAAGATAAACTCCCCTCTCCCTCGACGGGCTGACAAGAGTAGGGGAAAAATCCCTTCCCCCTCGATGGGGGAAGGCTAGGATGGGGGTGAAACCCCAATAGTACCCTCAACATGAGAGGGCTATGGTAAAGGTGATATGAACACTCCCGCTTTCCTGAGAAGATTCCCGCGCGTTGCCACGCTCAACGACGGAGGCCAGGTCACCATCCGGCCCCTGCAACCGGACGACGATGACGCGCTCCACCGATTCTTTCTCAGGGTGCCGGAGGAAGACAGGTTCTACCTGAACAACGACGTAACCGCGCCCGAAGTCATACGCGAATTCACGGGCAACATCAGCATGGACGTCGCCATACCGCTCGTAGCCGTATCCAATGACAAGATAGTAGCCGACTCCACCCTGCACCGCAGCCGCCGCGCCTCCCGCCGGCACGTCGGCGAACTCCGCATCGTGGTAGATACCGAGTACAGGGGTCGCGGCCTCGGCGCGCGCCTCATTGACGAGCTAATACAGCTCGGCGTAGATCTCGGTCTCGAAAGATTGGTATTCGAACTGGTTGACCGTCGGGAGATGCCCGCCATCCAGGCCGCCAAGGCCGCCGGCTTCGAGCAGGTCGCCGTGCTCGAAGGCCGCGTCCGCGACATGTACGGCATCATGCAGGACCTAGTGGTACTCGAACTCCCCCTGGAAGAGGACGACCCGCCGCACCTGGACTTCTAGCGCGAAGCTACTCGCAGTCCTGGATCAACCTGGCAAGTAGCTCCCGCTGCCCCGTCGTCTCGGTCAACTCCAACAAGAGGCTCAGCGTCTTCCCATAAATCTCCTCGCGTATCTCGCGCGTCTCATCCAATCCCTTCCCCGCGGGGTCGGGCAGACCCCAGTCCTCGACGTCCTTCAGAAACAGCGCGGGACACGCCGCCTCGTCAACCTCGCAGCCCATCGTAATTACCCGTCTCGCGCTCTCCGCCATGTCGTTCGTCAACAACTGCGGCCGGTTCTGGGACAGATCAATTCCCCACTCGTCCATTACACTTACCACATTGGGGTGGACGTGCTCGGACGGCTCAGTCCCCGCCGACGCGCCGGAAAGCGGCATATCAAGCTTGCGCGCAAGGCTGTTGAAGATGGCCGCCGCCATCTGGCTGCGTCCGGCGTTATGTACGCAAACAAACAGCGCGGTCGTCATTTCAACTCCGTTCCTATCAGAGACGATTCCCAAAATACCTGCCCCGTACTTGGTACCGGGATGAGTGTGAGTTCGCCGCAATTTTCTCCTATCCGCCGTCATCGGCAGCGGTATGATCTAAGGCAGGCTTCAGCAGAAAGTGGTGTACCGCCGCCCCCACCGGCGCACCTATCAGCGGCCCAAGTATGTATATCCAGAATCCCTCCGAAGGCCCCGGAATAGCGATGCTCTCCCAGCCTGCGAAGTACGCCACGATGCGCGGACCGAAGTCCCTGGCCGGATTCCACCCACCCTGGGTCAGAGGCGCGAACAGCGATATGAGAATCCCGACCGTCGCTCCAATAAGCAGCGGCGCGAGCTTACCCACGAGGCCGGCGTTGCGCTTGTCGGTAAGCGCGAATATGGACAGCGCGAGGATCGCCGTCCCAAACCCCTCCACGAACAGCGCGCCCAGGGGCGAAATCAACCCGGCCGCCGCTTCCCCCGTGCCATAAATCGCCGGATTCGGGAAGTACTCGCCGAACACCATGGCCGAGCGTTGGCTGCCCGCCGCGCCGCGCGCGATGCCATTCTCAGCCTCGAATCGCGCGATGGCGGCCCCGAACATGCCCAGCACGGTCAGCCCCGCGAATACGCTGCCTATCAATTGCGCGGCCCAATAGATCGGTATGAGCCGGTAATCGAAGTCCTCGCGCTTGAATATAGCGAACGCCAGCGTAACCGCCGGGTTCAGATGCGCCCCCGATATATTCGCCGTCGCGTATATCGCCAGGCTGACCCCCAGCGTCCAGACGACCGCCACCTGCCACAGCCCCATCTGCGCCCCGGTTATCGCCGCCGCAGCCACCGACGACGTGCCGATCATCACCAGCAGGTAGGTGCCGACCAATTCGCCTACGAAACGGCGGCGTATGCCGCCCATCCGAAAATAGGGGCGTTCGCCTCTGTCTGCTCTCGTCATGTACTTGATCTTGACCATGCGCCTCACGCCAACACGGTCGGATACGGCCAGAACGTTGAGTCGAAGTCCGCCGTCAGAGACGTGGGCAGCAGTAATGCCGCCTTCAGGAACGATTCCAGGTCCGGCACGTTGTAGATATTGACTTCATATCCCCAGTTTTCGAGCGAGTCGAGAACCTGTCGCTTGGCGAGATTGTCCCACTTCACCGAGACCCTGTTGATTCCCCATTCGGACAGCGAGCTAAGTATCTCCTTCGCCCTCTCCGGCATTGCCAGGATCAGCGGCGCCATGAAGTCCACCGGACACTGCACCACGGCGCGCGGAAAGGTTCGTCGGAGTCGTCTGAATCCGCCTTCGCCAAGTTCGTCAATGTTCGCGCTGAACCACAGCCTGTCTTCAGGAATGCTTCTGTCCCGTATCTCGGCTACAAGCTCATCGAGCGTGTGACCGTTCTCCCGTATGTCCAGCTTGATGGACCGCTCCGACCGGACAACCGCGTCCAGAACGTCGTCGAGACTGGTCAGGTTAACCGGAAGCGTGTCGTCAATTGGATCGGATGTCAGCACAAGCCGCCCGGTGACCGGATCCGCGCGAACGTCCATCTCGCACCACTGCACGCCCGACTCTATGAATTCGGCGAGGCTGTTGGCGTCCCTGACACCATGCCACACGAATTGTACGTGGCGCGGAAGCGTATCGGCGTATGCCAACTCCGTGATGTCGTATGTGTCGCCGCTGACGGTAGCCCGCGGCAGCCTGGAACGCGCCGACTCGAACAGCGTATCGGCGTGAAGGAGCATGATCTCGTCCGAGTCCTCCATCTCCGACACCGCGGCCAGATTCTCTGGCTCATTGTCCACGAACGCCACCACACGGTATCCGAGACGGCGGAAGTAGCGTATGCCCTCGCACTTGGAGTTCCCGATGTTTCTGTCCCAGGCATAGGGACTCATATAGACAAACTCGCTGGAGAACGAGATCTTGAACTCCCTTCCCAGCCCATTGAGCGAATGGAGTGTGTCCTCTCTCATGTACTCCGGCCGGGCCGTATTGATGCCGACGCTCGTGTTGGGCTGAATCTGGAACCAGCGCATCACTTCCATGACGCCGGCGAACGGACGATGGGACTCGAACATCACGTCCTGGTCCCAGTAGCGGCTCCCGTACCACTCGGCGACCTCTTCACGAACCTCGTCGGACAGGGTAGTCATTCTAGCGAGAAGATCATCCATCCGGTTTTCGTTCACGTCAATATCGCTCAGACCCATGTGCCTGAAGTGTTTCGAGCTGTGGATCCTGTCGTACTCGCGCAAAAGCGACAGCATCATATATCGGAGGTCAACGATGGTGCCATCCACATCGAACAGAATGATGAGACGGTCGTTGGGGTAGATGGCCCTGGCGCGGTCGTAGTGGGAGGCCAGGTCCCGCATCCATCCGGCGGCCTTTGTCTGGTTCACTGTCTTGAGCATATTTCTGTACGCTCCAACGATACCAGACCCATGTTAAGGGAAGTTGAACGCGGTATTAAGAATCGCTCACACTTCCCAGGCGGAGCGGTAGTCCAGCTTGTCGTCGCCCGTGCAGATGAACAGTTCGCCATACGGGACTTGCCGATCCTGGTTGCGGCATCCGAACTTGGCGGTGCATCTGTCCTGCGCGTTCTTGTAGGGACAGCGGTAGGTCGAGACGGCGTTCGCGGTCTCGTTGATGTCGCGGAAGATGTCCTGAAGCCGCGACATACTGCGCCGGTAGCGCTCTTTGTCCACCTCTGCCAATTTCAGTCGCCCACCAGCGCGGCCTCTTCGGTCTCTCCAATGCCGAGGAAGCGTTTGGCCAGGTCAACGCACTCCATGGCGTCCTTGCCGTAGCCGTCCGCGCCGAAGTCGTCCGCGAACTCCTGTGTCAGCGGAGCTCCGCCCACCATTATCTTCACGATGTCGCGCAGGCCGTTCTCCTCGAAAGCGTCTATCGTCTTGCCCATGTTGGGCATCGTTGTGGTCAGCAGCGCGGACATTCCCAGCACTTCGGCCTCATTGTCCATCACAGCCTCTACGAACTCGTCCGGGGAAGTATCCACGCCCAGGTCGTGGACGATGAAGCCCGCGCCGCGCAGCATCATGATGCACAGGTTCTTGCCGATGTCGTGGAGGTCGCCCTTCACGGTCCCCATGATGACAGTGCCCACAGGCTCTATGCCGGACGCGGAGAGTATAGGCTCGATGTGCGCCATGCCCGCCTTCATCGCGCGCGCCGCCACCAGCACCTCCGGCACGAAGATGATGTTGTCCCTGAACTTGATGCCCACGATAGCCATGCCTGCGATGAGGCCGTCGTCGAGAATGGTGTTGGCGGAGAAGTCGTCGTCCAGCGCCTGCACCGTGAGCCGATCAACTTCTATATGGTTGCCGACTATCAGTTGGTGGCTGATCTCCTGCATGAGCGGGTCGGCATGGTCCCACTGGGCGCGAATGTGTTCCTGCTCGAACTGCCTGGCAACGTATCCAAGCTCTTGTTCGAGACCTTCATTGACTACCGGCATATTCTGACCTCGGTACTGGGGAAAACTGGCTCATAGGATTCTAACAGCCCCAGCCGACTGCTTCCAGCGACGAAACATATTTGGAGGAGACACCGCCTTACCAACATTAACAACCGGAAAACTCCTAAACTATGGTCCATCACATATACCCCATGCTCAATGCGAGTCGCTATTCGTCTGTTATACAAGGGTCTTGCCGCCATTCGGATGCAAATTGACCAAGCTGGTTCGGCGTGATAGTATCCGCCCATGTCCTCAGCATGATATTTTATTCGCTATTCGCGCTTCACAGGTAGCGCTTTCCGCATAGAGGGGATTGTCGTAAGTGCTTGCCTACTTCGTTCGTCGTTCCTTTGCAGCGATTGGCACCCTCTGGGTTGTATCCTTAATCGCATTCGTCATCATCCAGTTGCCCCCCGGCGACTACGTTACGGCCTACATCGCCGCGCAGCAGGCTTCGGGGACAGTAGTCACGGATGATGAAGCGGAGACGCTGCGAGACCTGTATGGGCTGAACGACCACGTGTCTGTCCAGTACGGGAAGTGGCTCCTGCGCCTGGTGCAAGGCGACTTCGGGCTTTCGATGGAGTACAGGCTTCCGGTCACGGACGTTATCGGAGACCGGCTGTGGACCACAATCGCGGTAGCGGCCATGGCGGTGCTCTTCGTGTGGGTCGTGGCGCTCCCGATAGGAGTGTACTCCGCTATCAGGCAATACTCTCTGGCCGACTACACAATGACGTTCATAGGATTCCTGGGCTTGGCTGTTCCGAATTTCCTGCTCGCGCTGGTGCTGATGTACCTGGGATTCAAGTACCTCAACGCCAATATCGGCGGGCTGTTCTCTTCGGAATTCGTGGACGCCCCCTGGAGTCTCGCCCGGTTCTGGGACATGCTGAAGCACCTGTGGCTGCCCGGAATCGTGCTCGGCACGGCGGGCACCGCCCAGCTCATTCGGATCATGCGGGCAAACCTACTCGACGAGTTGCACAAACCCTACGTGGTAACGGCGCGCGCCAAGGGAATGCAGGAGTGGAAGTTGGTGCTCAAGTATCCGGTGCGCGTCGCTCTCAATCCGTTCGCCAGTACCATCGGGTACATATTCCCGTACATAGTCTCAGGGAGCATCATCGTCTCGGTTGTGCTCAGCCTGCCGACGGTGGGGCCACTGCTGCTCCGCGCCCTGCTCGCCCAGGATATGTTCCTGGCAGGCACGATCATACTGTTGATTGGCGCGTTGACGGTCGTGGGGACATTTATATCCGACATTGTTTTGGTCATCGTTGACCCGCGCATACGGTTCGAGGGCACTTAATCCATGGCAGAACAGACACTAGCCGCACGCCTCGAGGACGCTGCCGAAGAGCAGCGTGTGTATGCCGCTTCTCAGTGGCAGCTCATGTGGTGGCGCTTTCGCAAGCACACAATCGCCCAGATTGCGCTGGTCGTTCTCGTTCTATTCTACGGCGTTTCCATATTCGCTGAGTTTCTTGCGACGACAGAGACCCGGATCCAGGACGCGAACCGTTCTTACATCAGCCCGCAGCCGGTCCACTGGTTTGATGGATGGAGGTTCAGCCCGCATGTGTTTCCCGTGGAGGGAGTGCGCGACCCTGTAAGCATGAAGCGGGTGTACACCGTGAACGAAGAGGAGCGGATACCTCTTCGGTTCTTCGCTCGCGGATTCGAGTACAAGCTGTTCGGCATAATTCCGTACGACCGCCATCTGATAGGAGTCCCAGAGGAGTATGACGCCTACGAGGCGATCAGTATATTCGGCACCGACAAGCAGGGCAGGGACCTGTACTCGCGCCTGCTTCTGGCGGTGCGAGTGTCTATGTCCATCGGACTGGTCGGCGTGGCTCTGAGCCTGTTTCTGGGAGTAGCGCTGGGCGGCATCTCCGGGTATTACGGCGGGTTCATGGACACGGTCATTCAGCGCATCATCGAGATCGTGCGTTCCGTACCTACGATTCCGCTGTGGATGGGTCTGGCGGCTTCTCTGCCGCGCGACTGGTCTATTTTGAAGATATATTTCGCCATCACCATCATCATCTCTCTGTTCGCATGGACGGAGTTAGCGCGAGTTGTGCGCGGACGCTTCCTTGCGCTGCGAGAAGAGGACTTCGTCACTGCCGCGGAACTGGCGGGCGCCAGCCGGACGCGCATCATCTTCAGGCACATGGTGCCTTCCTTCCTGAGTCATATCATCGCAGCTACCACACTGGCGGTGCCTGAAATGATAATCAGCGAAACATCGCTCAGCTTCCTCGGGTTGGGACTGCGTCCGCCCGCTGTCAGCTTCGGAGTGCTTCTCGAACAGGCCCAGAACATACAGACGGTGGCGCTGTCGCCCTGGTTGATGATTCCCGCGATACCGGTGATCATCGTCGTGCTGGCCTTCAACTTCCTGGGGGACGGACTGCGCGATGCAGCGGACCCGTATGGCCAGTAGCGGACTTACATTATCAGAGACAAAATTTGCGTAGCATTTCCCTAATGCGTAGTGATGGACATTAGCAATCGAGACCGTTGAATCAACATAGAGCCCGGGGGAGGGGTCACATGCGAGTAAAAACAATGTTAAAAGTATGGTTGCCGTTGCTAGTAGTGATGCTAGCGCTGGCCTGCGGTTCGGAGACGCCAGCCGCGCCTGAGCCAGTGGTAATCGAAAAAGAGGTGATAAAAGAAGTCGAAGTCGAAAAGGTGGTGGAGGTCGAGAAGGAAGTGATCAAAGAGGTGGAAGTTGAAAAGGTAGTGGAGGTCGTCAGGGAAGTCGAGGCCACTATGGAGAAGGAGCCCGCGCGGTCTCCGCTCATAGGCGACATCGAGGGCATTACGGTGCTCACCGACTTCGTGCCTTCGACTTACAGCGAGGCGCCTGAACTCGCCGACATGGTAGCGGCAGGCGAGATTCCTGCTGTCGAGGAGCGGGTCGGTACCGAGCCACTGGTGATACGGCCTATCCACGAAATCGGCAAGTACGGTGGAGTGTGGCGACGCGGCTTTATTGGGCCCAACGATACCGCGAACGCGATCCGCGCGGTCAACCACGACAGGCTTCTGTTCTGGAATCCCGAGGGCACTGAGATCGTGCCGCACATGGCAAAGGCCGTGGAGGTCAGCGATGACGGCAAGACCACGACCATACACCTCCGAAAGGGGCATAAGTGGTCGGACGGAGCGCCGTTTACCGCGGACGACTTCATCTTCTGGTACGAAGACATGTACCTCAATGACGATCTGAATCCCGTCAAGAGGGCAGAACTGACCGTTGGCGGCGAGCAGGCGGTATTCAAGAAAGTGGACGAGACCACCGTCCAGATCGTTACCAAAGAGCCCTACTATGTGCTGCCCACCTACCTGTCGAGCACGTCAGCGCTCAGCGGCCATGCCAGGTGGGGACGGTCCGCTCTCGGCGGCTTCGCGCCGGCGCACTATCTGAAGCAGTTCCATCCCGATTACGTACAGGGAGGACTCGACGCCGTCATGCAGATGGCGGAAGCCGAAGATTTCGACAACTGGGCGGACTTCTTCAAGCAGAAGAACAGCGTATTCCACAATACCGAGCTCCCCGCGCTGACGGCGTGGATACTGGAAAAGCCCATAACTGAACCCGTCTGGGTGATGAAGCGCAACCCGTACAGCATCTGGATGGACGAAGCGGGCAACCAGCTTCCGTATATGGACAAGGTGCAGATGACCCTGGGCGAGGACCTGGAAGTTCTGAACCTGCGCGCTATCGCAGGTGAGTTCGACCAGCAGGCGCGCCACATGGACCTACAAAAGCTGCCGGTGATGCTGGAGAACGCGGAGCAAGGCAACTACACGGTGCGTCTCGACCCGACGCGGCACGGCGGCGACGCCATGCTGTGCCCGAACCTGAACTACGACGCCGACCCGGAGATTGCCAAGTGGCTGACCAACGCGGACTTCCGCAGGGCTCTGTCGCTAGGCATAGACCGCGACCAGATCAACGAGGGACTGTTCCTCGGACTTGGAGTTCCAGGTTCCATCGCGCCGGGTGAAGACACTATCTACAGTCCTGGCCCGGAGTCGGAATGGCGGACACTGTGGTCCACACACGATCCCGAGCTCGCCAACCAGATGCTCGACGGACTTGGCCTGACGGAGAAGGACTCAGAAGGATACCGGATGCGGAGCGACGGCCAGGGCCGCCTGGTGGTCGAGATGCAGACGTACCTGTCGTTCATGAACTTCACAGAACTCGGTGAAATGGTGAAGGAACACTGGCGCGATATAGGTATTGACGTGGACGTCAGGCAGTTGGAGCGCAGCCTCGCATCCCAGCGCAGGCAGGCGAACGAGCACCAGTTCCACGTAGAAGTTACCTGGGGCGCGGAGGACATGTACGGCCACCCCATCGTGTTCTTCCCGAGCGGTGGCAGTTCGTGCTTCGGACCTAAGTACGGCGTGTGGTTCCAGAGCAACGGCGAAGCGGGCGAGGAGCCTCCCGCGCAGCTTGCGCGAGTCTTCGAGCTGTACCGCAAGGGCATGACTCTGCCCGACAAGGCGCGCGCCGAAGCGGGCAAGGAGCTGTGGAGGATCGTGCTGGACCAGGTGTACGGAATCGGAACTGTCGGACAGACGCCCGCAATCCAGGGCGTGAGGGTTGTCAACAACAATCTCGGAAACACCGCGGCTCGCCACATCAACAGCGCGGCCAAGGACAATCCGGCTTCGTCGCATCCTGAGCAGTACTACTTCAAGTGCCTGCCCGAACGTGACGGATCGTGTCCATAGCCAGAGCAAATAGTGAACTAGAGTAAGTGAGCGGGCGCCTGATCGGCGCCCGCTCTGCTTTGTCTCGCCACCTTAATTCGCCGAACGTGTGGCCGAGTGAACCAGCGGAAGCTAGTATTCTAACATCTTCGGATTGACGGCTTATCTACTCTCACCCTAGCCCCAGGGTCTTTCGATTATCCAATGTTCGTATATTCAAGACAGCGTAATCACCCTCACCCCAACCCTCTCCCTGAGGGAGAGGGGGCTGTTGACTGACCTATTTCCTGAAAACGGAAAGACCCTGCCCTAGCCCTCTCCCAGAGGGAGAGGGGATAAACCGGAATCTGAATATCCATCACGACTAAGTTGTCATACTACTAGGTCAGCTTGCGGTACACCTCGGGCAGAGCTTCTTCTATGCGTTCGAAGCTACGCCAGCCACCGTAGCGAGGGGTGAGGGCGGCGACTGTCGTGGAGGCCGCTTCCTGTTCGCTTCTGCCGTCCTGGGCGGCGGCCTTGAGGCTGCCGACGAGGTCGTGGATGAAGTCTCTCGCCTCGGCCAGCGCGGAATGCTCTCCGACCGGCCCGTGTCCCGAGACGAATCGCTCGACCGGCAGCCCGACCAGACGGTCGTCGGTGTCAGGCCACTCCTCCGGGTAGGAATCTCCCAGGTAGGGGACTCCGCCGTCCTGGGCGACGTCCCCGCAGAAGACGATGCCGTCGTCCGGCAGATGTATGTGGGTATCGCCGCCGGTGTGCGCCCTGCCCAGGTACCTGAGATGCAGTTCCCTCCCGCCGAAGTAGAGTCTCATGCTCGTCTCGAACGTGAGAGCCGGGGGCGTGATATTCACCAGTCCGGCCTCTTCGGACCAGGAGTCGCCGGAGTTCATTACGCTCTCGCGCCATCGCTCGTTCCACTCGACGTCCACCATCTCCGTGTAGCAGTTTTCGTGTCCGATGATCGTGGCTTCGGGGAACTCCTCGTTGCCCCACGAGTGGTCCCAGTGCGAGTGGGTGTCCACCACGTACTGGATCGGCTTGTCGGTGATGTGCTTGACGTCGCGGATAAGGTCCCGCGCGAATGAAGGCGCGCGCAGCGAGTCTATCACGAGTACGCCCTCGTCGCCGATGATGATGCCGGCGTTAGTGAGTCCTTCGTGCAGCCGAGCGAAGACGCCCGTTTCCAGTTCTATCAGCTCGGTTCCGGGTGTGATGGCCATTGGGTTACTCCTGTTCAGGGCGATTGCATCTGGATTTTGGTTTGCGTATAAATTCAGTTGATGTATGACAACGGAGAGCCATATTCCTGAAACTGGTTACCAGATGAGGTCTAAACTGGTCGGAAACTGGTACCAGTTTTTTGAGAGAAACTGGTTGAAACTGGTCTATTTCAACCAGTTTAGACCAGTATTCGGCGGTCATGGGACGTTTCTGGCGCGGCGCGGCGTCCGACATATATGGACATTTATAGTTACCTCGCTTACCCCATGTTCTGTTGCGAGTCCGTTGAGCATGAATAGATGATAGCACATTGCAGAACATTTGCACCATAGGGTGTGTGCGATGGTGTTCAATGGTATTATATGCCTACATGGATTTCATAAGAGGTCAGCGCATTTGAATTCAGGTTCGATATTCGAAGTTCTTTCGGATTCCGAGGTGGGCGCCTACGCGGTGTCGGTGGACAGGACCGTACTGTTCTGGAACAAGGGCGCGCAGAAGATTCTGGGATATGCTGCCGCCGACGTGGTGGGAAATCGTTGCAGCGATGTGTTGTCCGGCCTGTCCGAGGGGAGCTTCATTCCGGAGTGCCAGAGGGGGTGTCCGTCCCTCAGGTGCCTGAGAGACGGTCGGATCCCAAACACTCTGAAGCTGCGGATGCTCAGCGCCTCGGGCGACCGAAAACCTGTGTATCTGACGCCGATGGTGATAGGGGGCCCAGAGGCCGAGGCGCCGGTTCTGGTTCACATCCTCGAAGACGGTACCGAGACGGAGGACCCGGATCAAGGCCCGGAAACGGTATGGGAAGACCTGGCGAAGAGTGGGTACTATATCGTGCCGGAGTCCGCTACGGATGAAGAATCCGTGTCGAGCGCTCCATCGCTCACGTCCCGTGAGCTGGAGATACTGCGGCTTGTGTCCCTGGGACGGCAAGTGCCGGATATCTCGGAGGAGTTGAGCATCAGCCAGCACACGGTAAGGAACCACATCCGCCACTTCCGCAGCAAGCTCAAGGCGACGACCAGGCTGGACGCGGTGGTACGCGCGATCAGGTTGGGGATACTGGAACTGGAGTAGCGGCTTCGGGCCAGATTCGGGTTGACAGGGGCCTGTGTAGAGTCGGCATTATTGCGATTTGGCCCGCGCCTCCCTCCCCCCTTAGATTGCCGAGCGGCGAGCCCTTCGGGGTTCCCGCTTTCGTGGGAATGACTGAATTTTAATTGAGGTTTCACCCTCACCCTAACCCTCTCCCTGAGGGAGCTGAGAGGGGTAGGCATTGAAGTTGGATTGGCGGAGTCACCCCCATCCTAACCTTCCCCCATCAAGGGGGAAGGGACTTTACCTACCCTTGTGAGCCCTGAGGGAGAGGGGATTTTCAACATACAAATGACGGATCATGCGGAAGGGTTTCGATTTGCAATAATCGAAAGGCCCTGAATGACACCCGTGTGCCATATACAGGGGGTAGAGTCTGTCCTAGCATAGATGTCACTCAGTTCAATGACTATGTAACGGGAGTGATATGACTGCGTTCGCCCACAGGTTCGTTCCGCTGTTTGCGATTGCGCTAATAGCAGTTGCGGGCGTGGGCCTTGGGATGAAATTTCTGTCCTCCGGCCAGGATGGGAATAGCGGGAAGGCCGTAGTAAGCGTCGTCGAAGCGGCGCCCGGTACGCAGGCTCCGACGACACAGGCGGAGCTGGGGCGTCTGCTGTTCCATGACGGACGGCTGTCGGGCGACGGCTCGACGTCCTGTTCATCCTGCCATGGCATCGGCGAAGCCTTCACCGACGCTAAGCCGCTCTCGGACGGCTACTCACGCGGCAGCCTGTACTTCCGCAACACTCCGACTCTCATCAACGCAAGCAAGATGCCGGTGTACTACTGGGACGGGCGATTCTCGCAGGGCGACCTTGCAACCGTTGTGCGCGACCATATTGCCGAGGCCCATTTTATGAACCTGGACGGACGCCTGCTCATAGAGCGTATGCGGCAGGTGCCGGAGTATGAGCAGGGGTTCATCGAGGCGTTCGGCTCCGAAGTCTCATACGGGAAGGCGCTCAACGCCGTGGTCGCATACCTGGAGACGCTGGAATCTTCCGAGGATAATCCCTACGTGAGCTTCAAGGCCGGGAACGACAGCGCACTGAGCGCACAGGCCAAGCGCGGCCTGGACCTGTTCGAGGGCAAGGCCGGGTGCGTCCAGTGCCACAGCGGAGAGTTGCTGTCCGACGGTAACTACCACGCGCTCGGCGTACCGGACAACGACACGATCTTCGCGGAACCGCTGCGTCATGCCACGTTCCGGCGATTCTTCCGAACCCTGGGCGTGGGCGATTTCATAACGATGCGCGACGACCCGGGCCTTTCCGCGCTCACTCACGACGCGGGCGACCGCGGAAAGTTCCGCACGCCGTCGCTTCTGGAAGCCGGCAGGACCGCGCCGTACATGCACAGCGGCGCCTTTGCCACGCTGTCCGAGGTAGTGGAGTTCTACGACGGAGGCGGAGGTGAGTCGCCCAACAAGGACGCCGCGCTGCGGCCCCTGGGTCTGACGGATGTGGAAAAGGACGACCTAGTCGCGTTCCTGCAAAGTCTGGGCAGTCCATCTTCTAATGAGGAAGCGCCGGACTTGCCTGCATACCAGCCCAGGACCCTGGGAGACAACTGATGAACGCGCGCATACTCATAACTGTTCTGCTCGGTGGGTGGATACTTCTCCACGCACTGGTCGCGGCGGTCGCGTTCGTCTTCGTATATGTAGAATTTCGGCCCGGCGAGCACATGGAGACAATTTCTCCGATCATCTCACGGGCCGCGACACCGACACCGACACCTAAACCGAAGGTCGGGCCCACGGCTGATGAATTGAGGGCGCTCGGCCTGAACGCGCTTCCAGCCGTGTCCATGCCAGCCGATAACCCGCTGACCGATGAGAAAGCGGAGCTTGGGAAACTGCTCTTCTTCGACAGGAGAATGTCGGGGAACGGGCTTGTCTCATGCGCGTCCTGCCACTTCCCGAACGCGGGCTGGGGCGACGGAAACGCGCTCTCGCTCGGCTACCCGGGAACGCTGCACTGGCGCAACTCGCAGACGATCATAAACTCGGCATACCAGGCGAAGCTGTTCTGGGGCGGAGAGAAGACCAGCCTGGAGGCGCAGGCCAAGTCCGCCTGGACCGGAAACATCGCGGGCAACCTGGACTCGATAATGGCCGAGGAGATTCTCCGACAGATACCGGAGTACGTCCGCCGGTTCAATGAAGTGTTCGGAACCGACGCGCCGACCTTCGACGACGCGCTGCGGGCGGTGTCCGCGTTCGAGGCGACGATCAACTCGCGCAACGTGCCTTTCGACCGATACATCCGGGGGGATGAGAGCGCGATGTCCGACTCGGCGCTGCGCGGCGCGGAACTTTTCGCAGGAAAGGCGGGCTGTATCGCGTGTCATGGCGGGCCACTGTTCACCGACCAGAGCTATCACAACGTGGGCGTACCCAGGAACCCCGACTTCGAGGGGGACTCGCTCCGGCAGATAACGCTGCGCTACCAGCACCGGGCGAGAGGCGTGCCTGAGGAAGTCTATCGAAACGCGGACCGCGACCTCGGCCTCTACTACACGACCAAGCAGGAAGAGGACAAGGGCAAGTTCCGCACGCCTCCCCTGCGCGAAGTCGGACAGACGGGGCCGTATATGCACAATGGAGTATTCGAGACACTGAACGAGGTGGTCGAGTTCTACAATGACGGCGGCGGCGAGGACCCGAACAAGGACGCGCTTCTGCGACCGCTCGGACTGGAACCGGAAGAGGTGGCAGACCTGGTGGCGTTCATGGAGAGCCTCACGGGAGATCCGATAATCGTGCAGACGCCCGAACTGCCGGAGTATGGGACGATTGAACAGTGAGGGAAGAGGAGTTGAGAGGGGTGGATGTTCAACTTAATCACCCCCATCCTAACCTTCCCCCATCAAGGGGGAAGGGACTTTGGTTCAGCCTTGTGAGCCGGCCAAGGGGGAAGGGACTTGAGGGGAAGAGGAGGAAGCAGTGAGTCGAACGGACCTTGTGTTGCCACAATCTGAGATGGATAAGCCGCCGGAGCCGCCCGGAATCCTGGAGAACTGCCTGACACGACGACAGTTTCTGTTCGCGGGAGCCGTAACGGTTGGGACCGTGGCGCTGGCGTCCGTACTGCCGGGATCTCTCATCAAGGCGGAAGTCGCCGCGTATGACGGCATGAACGTCGGCAGCCTGAGCGCGCTGCGCGTGGGCGAGCCGGTCAAGTTCAGATACCCCTGGGATCACGGCAACTGCGACAGCTATCTCATAAAGCTAGGAACGCCCGGCGGAGGCGGCATCGGCCCGGACAAGGACGTCGTGGCGTTCAACACGCTGTGTACCCACATGGGCATATCACTGCTCGGCAGCTACAAGTCGGAGCACCAGGTACTTGGGCCGTGTCCACTGCACCTCAGCACCTACGACCTGACCAGGCACGGCATGGTGATCTCGGGTCACGCCTCCCAGGGGCTGCCGCAAGTAATGATCGAGGCAAGGGGCGACGACATCTACGCCACCGGAGTCATGGCGCTCATATATGGATTCGGAGACAACGAGGTACAGCCGATATAGTCCCAATAATGACTGAATTGTAGTTGAGGTTTCACCCCCATCCTAGCCTTCCCCCATCAAGGGGGAAGGGATTTTCGACATACAAATGACTGAGTTGTCGCTCACCCTCACCCTGGCCCTCTCCCTGAGGGAGCTGAGAGGGGTAGGCATTGAAGTTGGATTGGCGGAGTCACCCCCATCCTAACCTTCCCCCGTCAAGGGGGAAGGGACTTTTGCCTACCCTTGTGAGCCCTGAGGGA
>DAOULF010000067.1:0-25054 GCA_034420555.1 Dehalococcoidia bacterium | reverse complement strand
GGGTTGGCACGCGCACAGTTCTTTCTGTCAATCCTGAGTATGACGCTCCCGAAGCCGCGGCGCTGAACGAATTGCAGTCCCAGGTTGTCGAGATAGTGCGGGGGCAGGAGTCGGTGGACATCGAGCGGCTGGTGTCCAGGCTGGGTGAGAGGGCGCGGAGCGCGGTCAGCAGCCTTGTTCGGCGGAAGGCGCTGATTAGGTCTTCACAGACGAGCCGCGCGGCGGTAGGGCCTCGGTACGTGGAAAGCCTGCGTGTGAACGAGGATGCGCTTGAGGAGATAGCGAAATGGCTTCCAGCGGCAAGGGAGAAAGCGCCGAGACAGTTTGCTCTTATGAGCTGGCTGGTGGGCATGGATTCCCGCTTTCGCGGGAATGACGGTGTAGGGATGAGTGAGGGCAGGATAGGGAATGACAGTGGGCAGGTTGTACTTAATTCCGTCGTACCAAACGTGATTGCAACAGAAACCCGAAAAGAGTTTGGGAGTTCGGCTGTAAGAGCTCTGCTGGGTCGAGGCTGGTTATTGGCGGAGCGGCAGCAGGTCTTCCGAGACCCGCTGGCGGACCGAGTGTTCGAGCGTGAGGCTCCGGTATCGCTCTCGGATCGGCAGGCGGCGGTTGTCGCTGACGTGATCGAGACGCTCAGAGACACGGGCAGGCGTCCCAGGACCATCCTGGTACAGGGTGTGACCGGAAGCGGCAAGACGGAGATATACCTGAGCGCGGTGGAGGAGTGTCTCGCACTGGGCAGGCAGGCGGTGGTGATGGCGCCGGAGATTTCTCTGACTCCGCAGACCATCGAGCGGTTCGCGGGACGATTCCCGGGCAAGGTGGCGGTACTGCACAGCGGCCTGAGCGACGGTCAGCGTTATGACCAGTGGTGGGCTATCAAGGAAGGACGCTATCCCATTGTCGTAGGTTCACGCAGCGCGGTCTTCGCTCCGCTCTCCAACCCCGGATTGCTGATACTGGACGAGGAGCACGAGTGGACGTACAAGCAGACCGACGCCTCGCCGAGATACCATACCAGGGACGTGGCGATCCGACTGGGGAGGATGACCGGCGCGGTGACTCTGCTGGGAAGCGCGTCGCCGGATGTGTCTTCTTACTACCGGGGCATGCGGGGCGAGTATCGCCTGCACTCGCTGCCGGACCGGCTCAACAGGCGAAGCGACGGTTCAGTTAAGGTCGCGCCTTTGCCGGACGTCGAAATAGTCGATATGCGAGACGAACTGAGCGAGGGGAATACGGGTATGTTCTCGCGGAAGCTGGAGTCGGAGATAGAGTCTTGCCTTCAGGACGGAAGACAGGCGATCCTGTTCCTCAACCGGCGTGGAACGGCTTCCCAGATGCAGTGCAGAAGTTGCGGGTACCGGATAAGCTGCCGCAGCTGCGACGTTCCGCTCACGTATCACAGGGCTATGCAGCGGCTGCTGTGCCACTACTGCGGACGCACATACCGCATGGCGCGAAGTTGTCCTGAGTGCCTGGGATACAGGCTGAGTTTCTACGGCATCGGCACGCAGTCGGTGGCGGAGGAGGTGGAGCGGCTGTTTCCGAGCGCGAGGATATTGAGATGGGACCGCGACGCGACTCGCTATCCGAGAGAGTACGAGGCCGCCCTGTCCAGCTTCAGGAACGGGGAGGCTGACGTGCTCATCGGGACACAGATGATAGCTAAGGGACTGCATCTTCCCGGAGTAACGCTGGTGGGGGTCGCGCTTGCGGACGTGGGATTGAGCATCCCGGACTTCAAATCGAGCGAGCGGACGTTCCAGCTATTGTGCCAGGTGGCGGGAAGGGCCGGACGCGGCGAAGAGACAGGCAGCGTGGTATTCCAGACCTACCAGCCGGAGAACTACGCCATCGAGAAGGCGGCGGCGCAGGACTATGAGGGCTTCTACCGGGCGGAGATGCGGTACAGGCGCGAGCATAACAACCCGCCGTTTTCGCGGCTGATACGGCTGGTCCACTCTCACACGAACAACGCGACCTGCGAATCGCGCGCCGCCAGGCTGGCGGAGGAGTTGCGTTCGGCGCAGAGAGAGTCCGACATGGCGAATGTAGAGATTCTCGGCCCGACTCCGCCCTATCCGCCCAGGCTGCGGGGGCAGTACAGGTGGCACATCGTTCTCAGGGGCCGGGAGCCGAGGACGCTGCTGGATATGGTAGCCGTCCCGCAGGGGTGGAGCGTGGACGTGGATCCGGTGACGCTGACGTGAGATGCGATTGTCAGAATCAGGATTTGCCGGATTATAGGATTTTCAGGATATGGCCGTTTCTGAGCGCGAACGACGGCTTGCGGCAGAGTGGCGCCCATATATTGGATTCAGGAGTCGGCTGCTACGGACAGAGCTCCCAGGTAGTTGGCGATGTCTATCTTGACGGGATCGAGATACGCGCGCGCTGTCTGCATCGTTTCCTGGAGGTCGTCGAAGGCCACCCAGCGGCACATATCTATATCCTCGGACAGGTCGGGGCTCAGAGGGTCCTCAATGCTTCCGGCGTAGTCGAGGATGAACCAGTCCACCGTCTTGTTGACTGGGCCGTATGAGTAGTAGGAGACGTAGCTGGAACGGCAGAGTGGCTCACGGATAGACAGGAGCTTCTTGTCTAGCCCGGTCTCCTCGGAGATCTCGCGGAGAGCGCATTTCTCGGCGGGCTCTCGTTTCTTGACTTTACCCTTGGGAAGGTCCCACCTCAGGTGCTTTCTAATCAGTAGCGCCCGGCCGCCGCAGAGAACAAGTCCCCCGGCGGCCGGCATCTGCGGCAGATCGTCTCTATTCATGCATATGTATCCGTTCCAATATCGCTGCCTGGTCGGCGTTGAGTCCTGTGAACAGAACGCCGTCCACAACCATATCTATTGACTCTTCGTTGATCGTTTCAAGGTGGTGCAGGTCTATGTCAATGTCGCTGCCGTCGTAGTCGAAACGGCTCAGGATATAGTGAATGGCGTTCAGCCGGGCCTGATGCTTGTTGTCGGAGTTTATGATAACCCAGGGAGCGTAGTCGGTGGAAGTAACGGCGAACATTCTTTCCTTGAAATATGTGAGCAGGTTCCAGCGTTCGGAGACCTTGCGGTCGTTGGCGGAGTATTTCCAGTATTGGAGTTCGCTGCGGCGGCGAAGCCTGAAGCGGAGCTGCTGGGACTCGCGGGAAACGGACAAGTATATCTTCAGGATGGATATGCCCTCGTCAATGAGAGCCTCCTCCCAGTCGTTCACCTTGCTCATGAAGTAGTGGTACTGTCTCATCGAGCAGTATCCCATTGCCGGCTGAACGAGCGCGCGAGAGTACCAGGAGCGGTCGAAGACGGTGATATTGCCTGCGGAGGGCATCATCTTGTAATGCACGCCGAGCCAGTTGCGCATCTCGCGGGGGCTTGGGATACCCTGGTTGATTATCCTTGCGGTCCTGGGGTTGAGGTAGCGCGCTATGCCGGCGGCGGTCCCACCCTTGCCCGCGGCGTCGCGGCCTTCGAGGACAATGGCTATGCGCTCTCCCTGCTGCATGGCCCACTCCTGCATGAGCAGAAGCTGGACTCGCAATTCACGTAACTCGGCGCGGTATGCCGGGTATTGAATGTTGCGAAAGGCCGGAACGTCGTAAACGGACGCCGTCGTTTCCGGCAAGATGCTTGAGTTATCTCTCATCTGATAAAACAACCACCGATTACGCCGTGAATAGCTATGATGAACTATGGATACCCATAGCTATCCTACATAGGGCGAGATTTAGTGTCAATCAAGTGGCGTATATCGAATCTGTACCAATTTATGGTCGGTGGACTGAATCAAGACCTGCGCCGCCCTACCCCTGGATACCCGCCTTCGCGGGTATGACGATGAGGTGACCGAATAGATTGATACAGGCTCGCGTGTCTCGAAGCAGAGGACTGCTTTCCGCTTTATCTCGTGGGCGCTTCAGCGCAAAAGCAAGGGCGGCCTCTGGAAGTTCAGGGCCGCCCCATGTTAGTCCGGTACTGGAGAAGAGACTAGAGGTTGAACTGCGGGTCCATGTAGTCCTTCTCTTTGGCGTAGATCTGGAGCCTGCCGCGTGTGGAGTCGGTGACGATGATGCGGTCTTCGGAGTCAATCGCCATGCCGACGGGACGCTCGAACAGGCCGAGAGTGGTCCTGTCCTTGACGCGCCTGTAAGCCTTCTGCGCGTCGGGATTGGAGTTTATGACCTCGGCGGCCCAGTTGCTGAACTCGACGGCGTCGCCGTGGAGCGCGGTGATGACCGCGCCGTCCGGGGCGTATATCTGGATCCTCTTGTTGCCCCAGTCGGCGACGTACACATCGCCCTCGCTGTCAACCACTACGCTGGAGGGATGGTTCAGGTCGGCGCCGTTGTCCAGGTCCGGGCCTCCGAATGTGAGCAGTGGCGCACCGTCCGCGGAATACTTGCGGACGCAGCTATTGCCCCAGTCGGCGACGTAGATATTGCCGTCGGAGTCGAGTCCGATGCCCCACGGGGAGTCGAGTTGCCCCTCGCCGATTGTGGCGATGTACTCGCCGCCGGTGGTGAACTTCTGTACGCGGTTGTTCCTGGCGTCAACGACCAACAGGTTGTCGTCGCCGTCAACGGCGAGACCGGAGGGCCCGTTCAGTTGACCCTGGCCGGAGCCCGCTTCGCCCCATGAGCCAATCTCTTCGCCGTCTTCGTTGAAGATGAATATCTTGTTCTGGAACTCCTCGGAGCAGTAGATGTTGCCGCTCGAATCGAGAGCAATGCCGGCGGGCCAGGTCATTCCCCGCGCGAAGTCTCCGATGAATTCCTGGTCTATGGTCATTTTGCCGATGCGCTTGTTCTCGGCGGTAACGCCGCCGACGCCTTCCTGGCCCCGGCTCAGGACGTACAGTACGCCGTCGGGTCCGGCGGCAACGTCCCAGGGCTGGGTGAAGCCGTTTCCGGCTGCCGCGTTTCTGCCGATAGCGTGGCTGAAGTTCCAGGTTCTTCCGGCTACGGTCGTAGTAAGCATGGTGTCACCCCTGATCTTGCTATTCGATGTCTTGAAGTATCGTTAATAGTCGTTTTGCGGCTTGTAAATCATATTCGATGAAGCTATCGGTCAGCCAACCTTCCTCAAAATTGGACGGTGCGATATAGGCTACCTGGAATAGCGTATAAATGTCTCTTTGGTTCGTTTCTTTGGATAGCATATTGGCGGCTCTATACATTTCTCCGTCAGTGTCGAACTTCCAGCCTTGCCGTTCAGCGATGGCTCCAAGGGCGTTCCGGACCGATTCCCAGGACTTTTGCAGCGCCTGAGCGACGTCGCCTTGGGCGTAGGCTCTGTCCGCCTGTTCCATAAGCGATTCGCTTGTTTGGATATGTTCTCGAAGAAGGGTCATAGCGATGTATGTTCTGTTTGGATTGTCTATAGGCCAACGGAGTCTAAGATAGCCAGCAGATTTTCTACTTCCAATATATTGTCTTCCACATCCCGACTGTCCATCCGTCCTTCGTAAAAATTTTTGTGCGAGTTATTGGCTGCTTGGAACAACTTACGAATTTCGCGCTGGCCTGTCTCGGAGATTATCATGTCTATCACTACGAACAAGCGTCTGTGCGAATCATGTCGCCAACCCCTGCGCTCGGCTATGGCTTTGACGGCGTGGGCCACCGCACCCCATGTCTTCTCGGACGCCTGCAACAGGTCGCCATCCGCGTGCTCTGCGACCGCCTGCTCGATGAACCTTTGGCTGGTCTCCCAGTGTTCCAGCGGCGTCATGGGCGGCTATTAACCTTCGTCCGAAAGATATAGAGAGGGGGCTGATTCGCCCCCTCTGCTAAATCAGCGCCTAGTGTCCGTTGGTCTGGATGAAGCTGGGAGCCTCGAACTGACCGTTGACTATGGGGGCAGCCTCTATGCTGAGGTGGTCCTCGAGGATGGTCGAGTACACGCCGCGGTAGTCCTGGTTGGGAACGAGGTCGCCCTGTTCCAGGGCCTCGGGCCTGGTCTCAGGATACTCGGAGTACATTCCGCCCTTGACCCTCGGGCCGAGCGCGAAGGCAACGCCTGCTGCGCCGTGGTCGGTGCCGGAGCCGTTGTCGCGGACGCGGCGACCGAACTCGCTGAACATGAACATCACGACGTTCTCGTCGGCGTTATGCTCGCGAAGGTCGTCCCAGAAGTCGGCGACGGCTTCGCCTACGTCCTGCCACAGCTTGGCGTGAGTGGTGGCCTGCGCCGCGTGGGTGTCGAAGGAGCCGTAGTCGCAGTAGAAGATGCGGGTTCCGACGTCGGCGGTGTGGATCTGCGCGATGTCGCGGAGCTTGGCGGCGATAGGGGTCGCGCCGTACTCGACGCTGGAATCGTACATGCCCGGCGCAACCTTGAGTATGTCGGCGCCCTTGAGCGCGTCCAGACCGGTCTGGCCGAGATATTCCATGACCGCGCCTGTGCCGACGGCCGGGCCGTACATATTGGCAAAGCGCTCGAGCATCTTGTTGCGCTGCTCTTCCTGCTCGATGCTGGTGAGCAGGCCGTAGGTGGAGAGGTCCGCCACCGAGGCGACGGAGACGCCGGGCGTTACCAGCGCCCTGGGGAGCGCCTGTCCGATGTTGACCGTGGTTACGGGGTTCTCTCCGGTGGGGTCGAGTTCGCGGGTGGCGCGTCCCAGCCAGCCTTCGGTGCCGACCTTGTCCGGCTCGCAGGTGTGCCAGATGTCCATGGAGCGGAAGTGCGACCTGGGCGAGTTGGCGTAGCCGATGCCGTGTATGATCGCCATGTCGCCCTGCTGGTATATGTCCTGCATCGGGCCCATCGCGGGGTGCATTCCGAGATCGTCGTCCAGCTTCAGGACGCGGTCCTGGGGAATCTGGAGCGAGGGCCTGCTGTCGAAGTAGTGCTCGTCGTTGTATGGGATGACCGTGTTGAAGTAGTCGTTACCGCCGGTAAGCTGGAGCACAACAAAGACCGGGGGCTTCCCATTTCCGTTGCCATTGGCAGCCATTTTTTCTCTCCTCTTCACGGCAAGGGCAGGCTTTGAAGCCTATTCACCCTCACCCTGGCCCTCTCCCATCAAGGGAGAGGGGGTTCATGCAATTCTCTGTCTTTGTTTTGTCTCTAGCCGAACTGGTACTCGCGGGTCGCCGCGATGAGCGCGAAGGTCTCTGTGGTGCGGGTGCCGAAGTCGTCCGAGTCAACGCTGACATCGCCGCCGCTCGCGACGTGCGACACCAGCTCGCCGTGCGTACGGTCGTCCAATTCGAGTGGGCCCATGATGTCGAGGCAGCGGGCCACGAGCTCTTCGGGCGTCATGACCGAGCCGTTGGAGCCTACGTAGTCCACCATGTCCCTGACACCTTCGAGGTTGGCATCGCTCACGCGGTCGGCGACGAAGTTGACGCGCTTGACCAGCGAGCCGCTGTTGATCCACTCGTGTCCGGTGTGCCAGCCTTCGACGCTGGGCGGGTCCAGGATGTCCTGGCCCATGTATCCGGGCTCCTTGCCCAGACCTTCGAGGCGAGGGTCGGGGCCGGTGAGGTCCTTGGTGACTCTGAGCGTTCCGACGACTACCTCGGTCGGGCTCTTGACCTTCTGGTACTGGGCCTCCTTGAAGTAGTCTGAGTTGAATAGCTGGCGCAGCACAGGCGTGATTTCGTAGTTGCTGTCCACGAGGGTCTGGGACAACTCTTCGATTGCCTGCGGGTTGCGCGGCTCTTCGATGTTCCAGGCGGGTACCTGCGGCTCGTCGGCGACGAAGAAGTTGTACATGTGCCGCGTGATGAAGCGCGGGCAGGCGGGCTGCTGTAACACGATGTCTATGATGTCCTCGCCGTCGAAGTTGCCGGTTTGTCCGAGGAATGTCTTCTCGGTGTAGTCGTGGTCTTCGGGCCTGAAGCTGAACCTCCACGGATGGCGTCCGTAGGGATACCTAGGCATCTTGGCGTCAATTGTCCAGCCTGTGAAGGCGCGGGAGCACTCGAACACGTCGGTCTCGGTGTAGTGTCCGACCCCGAGGCTGAACAGTTCCAGAAGCTCGCGTCCCCAGTTCTCGTTCGGGGCGTGCTTGTGGTTCTCGTTGTTGTCCAGCCAGTAGATCATGGCCGGGTTCCTGGCAAGCTCGACTAGGAGGTCGCGGTAGTTCGCCATGCCGTATTCGCGGAACATATCTATCTGTTCGAGCAGGTGGTTGCAGTTATCCACCTTCGCGTTTCCGGTGGCGAAGACGTGGTGCCAGAACAGCGCCATCTTCTCTTGCAGCGGTCGCTGCGTGGTTACCATCCAGTAGAGCCAGTTGGCCTGGCCCGGCGCCGCCGCTCCGCCCGGCACCTCGGTGATCGGGTGGTATCGGTACAGTGAATACTCATCCACCGGGGGCTGAGATTCAGGGTTGAGGAGTTCCTCTACGGTTGCCTCGTAACCAATCTCACAGTAGCGCTCTACCTCCTCTCTTGTCGCTCCGAATCCGGCGCGACGCATGAGGTGGGATATTAGCGCAATGTCTTCTCTGCTGGCCATGTATTCCCTCCTTTCCTCTTTCTATCTTAAGGTCGGCTCCATAGCTTGTAAAAACGTTGGCTTTATTTATTTGTGACCCATTGACGAAGTGGAGTTGTCGCCGGTCTCCTGACATACGGGACATATGCCGTAGTAGTCTGTGCGCTGGCGCACCAACCGGTATCCGCTGGCATGGGACACATGGTCAAGAGAAACATCCTCTATCTCGCACATGTCCATATCCTCGACCGAACGGCAACTCAGGCAGATGAGATGTGGGTGTGAGTCGGGCCTGAGGCCGTCGTAACGGTTAGCGGAGCCGCTGAACTCGAGTTCGAGAACCTGGCCGGCTTCCTTGAGGAGCTCGATAGTGTTGTAGATGGTGGCGAGGCTGGTGGAAGGGTAGAGGCGGCGCACTTCGGAATGGATCTCGTTGACGGTGGGATGGCAGTCAGTGGACGCAAGCGTTTCCAGCACTTTGGCGCGTCGCGGGGTCACGTTCACACCCAGCTTCGACATCGAAGCGCGCATCTCGTTAACGCGATGTTGAACCTGAAGGTCCAATATCATCTCCTGGCCTAGACCTATGGTCCGGGAGAGTTAGCGGAGTTCCGCCAAATTAGAACCGTTCTAATACCATCGGCACGAGGTACGATAACCTAGGGGATGCTGGTTGTCAAGTTCATTTCAGAGTCTGGATATGATCCAGTGGCCGGGAGTGGATTCTTCCAGCGAAAGCCGATGAGACCTGCATACCGCGTGGAATTTCGAGGAAGCTCTGGATGGGACGTTGAGGAGTTCAATGCGGGGGACCGGGCCTTCCGACGGTTGGGACTGCTCAAGGACTATGCGAACCAGTTCGTCGAAGAAGGATGGCGCCATGGCGAGTTTGTCGCGGAGGTCGAAGGTGAGCGCTTGATCATCTGACGCAAGCGCCGCATCCATGACCGCAGGCTCAAGAAGCCTGGCGGACGGACGGGAACTCAGCGCTTTCGTCGAAACGACTTTTCCTATATGAATCGTCACCATCAGGCAGCCCGAAGCGAGGATGACAGAATCCGACGATTCTGTCATCCTCGCTTCTCACTTTCTACCCCTTACTCTATCCCGTCCAGTCTGCCCTGGGCGCCGTTGACCCGGCCGTTCCGGCGTCCGTTGGTAGAAGCGGGCTTTTTGGCTTTTGGCGCGGTTGACTGCTTCGCGGCGTTCTCTTCTATCAGGTTCAGGTCGCTCACGCAGGAGATGGAGGTTACAGAGTCGCCTTTGGACGGCTTGAATATGGTTACTCCTTGTGTGTTTCGACCTGCGTTCCGTATCTCCGAAAGGTTCGTTCTTATCACCTGGGCCTGTTCGGAGACGACATACACTTCTTCTTTGGTGTCGTCTATGATCTGGGCGTCGGCGACTGGGCCGGTCTTGGCGGTAACATTGAGAGTCTTCACACCCATACCGCCTCTACCCTTTTTGCGGTACGAACTGAGGGGCGTTATCTTACCCATTCCAAGCTTGCTAATGACTAGCAGACGGGCGGACGGGGGACCGACATCCATAGAAATTACCCTGTCGTCCTCAACCAGTTTCATCCCTTTGACTCCACCGCCTCCCCTGTGCTTGTACAGACGGACCTCGGTCTGGTCGAAGCGCAGCGCCTTGCCATTCTGAGTGACCATCATGATGCTGTCTTTGGGACTAGCCGGTCGAACCGAGACGAGTTCATCATCGTCGCTGAGACTCATCATGTTATAACCGGACGGACGGACGTTGGCCACCGTGCTCAAGGCGATGCGCTTTATCTTTCCTTTGGCAGTGGCCAACACGAGAACGCAGTCCTCGGACTCAAATTCATTCTCCGACATTCCGATGACCGCGGTTACCTTCTCCGTGCTCCCCGCTGATATGACATTGAGGATGGGCACTCCGCGAGTGGTGCGCGACGTGTCAGCGCGCAGCTCGAAGGCGGTCATCGAATAGACTCGGCCCTTATTGGTGAAGAACAGCAGCTTGTCGTGCGTATCAACGACGAGCAGGTGCTTTACGGCGTCGTTGTCGCGGGTGGTCATGCCGCCGACACCCTTGCCACCCCTGTGCTGGTTACGGAAAGTGTTTGCGGGGATGCGCTTGATGTACCCGCCCTGGCTTATCGTAACGACAATCTGCTCGTGCGGCTCGAGCTCTTCGCGGGACAGGTCGGACGCTTCGCCGCTTATCTCTGTCCGTCGCTCGTCGCCGTGCTTCTTCTTCAGGGCGCGCAGTTCCTTCTTGACTTCGGCCAGGATCTTCTTTTCGTCGGCAAGCAACTCCTCCATCTCGCGTATGGAGCCCTGTAGTTCCTGGTACTCTTTTTCGAGCTGCTCGCGTTCCAGCGCGGCCAGCCGTCTAAGCTGCATATCCAGAATAGCCTGCGCCTGGTCGTCGTCGAGTCCGAAGCGGGCTATGAGCTGCTGTCGGGCGGCCTGCGCGCTCTCGGATTCGCGTATCAGGCTTATCACCTCGTCCAGGTGGCTTATGGCGATGCGCAATCCGGCGAGTATATGCGCGCGCTGCCTGGCTTTCGCAAGCTCGAACTCCGTCCTGCGTCTGATGACCTCCTGCCTGAACTCCAGGAATTGCTGGAGCGCCTGCCTCAGTGTGATTACCCTGGGCATCTTGTCCACGAGCGCGAGCATATTGGCCGAGAAGGAACTTTGCATCGCGGTGAACTTGTACAGGTTGTTCAGCACGACCCTGGGCTGAACGCCGGCGCGCAACTCGAACACGACACGCATACCCTCGCGGTCCGACTCGTCGCGCAAGTCGGATATGCCCTCGATCTTGCGGTCCTTGACCAGCGCGGCGACTTTCTCGACCAGCGCGGCCTTGTTAACCTGGTAGGGCAGTTCGTCAACTATTATCTGCATCCTGTTGCTGCGGCGCATGGGTTCTATCCGGGCCTTGGCGCGGACGATAACCTGACCGCGTCCGGTGGAGTACGCGCTCTTTATGCCTTCGGTCCCCATGATGGTGCCGCCGGTGGGGAAGTCCGGCCCCTTGACGAACTTCATGAGGTCTTCGACAGTCGCCGACGGGTGGTCGGCCAGGTGGATGAGCGCGTCGCAGACCTCGATGGGATTGTGCGGGGGGATGTTGGTCGCCATGCCGACTGCGATGCCGGACGCGCCGTTCACCAGCAGGTTGGGCAATCTTGCGGGCAGCACTTCAGGCTCGCTCAGAGAGCCGTCGAAGTTTTCCGCAAAGTCAACGGTGTTCTGGTCTATGTTGGCCAGCATCTCTTCCGCTACTGCTGCCATGCGCGCTTCGGTGTACCGCATGGCGGCGGGGGGATCGTTGTCAACGGAGCCGAAGTTCCCCTGTCCGTCCACGAGGGGCATACGGAGAGAGAAGGGCTGAGCCATTCGGACGAGTGCGTCATAAACCGCGCCCTCGCCGTGGGGATGCCACTTGCCCAGAACCTCACCGACCAGGCGCGCGCTCTTCTTGTGCGCGGAGTTGGGCCGCATGGCAAGGTCCTGCATGGCGTAGAGGATACGGCGCTGGACCGGCTTGAGTCCGTCGCGTATGTCGGGCAACGCGCGCGATACGATTACGCTCATCGCGTAGTCGAGATACGAGCTGCGCATTTCGTCAACGATCTGCGTAGGCTTGATGTATCCGAATTCCGTCTTCGTTGCCTCGATGACCATGTCCGACTCCTGACGATACCTAGGCTCCGTCTCCGGAGGTAGTGGATATTCTTACAGGCCGAGACGCCTCCGAGGTTGTCGCCGCGTGAATACGACTGAAGCGCACAAGTACCCCGTAAGTCTTGTTGCAGCAATGCCCCAAGAGCGCCGATCCCCACTAATCGGGACTGTTTTTGCCAAGGTTTGTGTCCTTTGGCAGGAGGGCGGTTCTACAGGTTATTGACAGGTACGAAATGAAGCGCGTTCGGCTATGTTCATTATAGCATTTCCGGCGTGAATTTTCACGCCGGGACGAACTTATTCTTAAACAGATTTCAATAACAGTACAGCTTTGGTCGGGGCAGCGGCAGTGTGCAGTCGGAGCAGGTAGCGCAGACTCAGCCGACCGCGGCCAGGCGCTCCGCGGCCCGTTCAGCCAGCGACTGGAACAGCCTCTCGAAGTGCGGCGGATTCTCCATTCTTCGCTGCGGGCTGAACTGCACGGCGATCACCCATCTGTGATTCGCGCTCTCCAGCGCTTCGATGAGTCCGTCTTCCAGCGAGTAGGCGGATGCGAGCAGGTGGGGCGACTTCTGGGCCTCGCGCATTCCCGCCCGGTGCCGGCTGTTCACTCGCACGAATCCGCCCGATCCGACCACCGCGGCCAGCTTGCTGCCCGGAGATATGTATATGTGATGATACGCAGGCTTCTCACCGCCCTCCGAAGCGTCGGGAGAGTGACCGTCCACGTTCAGGACGAGTTTGCCGCCCAGGGCGACGTTCAGGATGTGCATACCGCGTCCCACTCCATAAACAGGCAGGTCGGCATCCAGGGCCGCGCGAACCAGGGTGATCTCCATTTCGTCCCGCGCATCGTCGAAAGACATTTCCGAGTTCGGACCTTGTCCGTAACGCGCCGGATTGACGCCCGGGCCGTCGCTGAGTACGAGCGCTCCGGCACGCACGAACACTTCCCGCGGAGTTAGCCCGTAATCCGCGGAGAGAGGCCAGGGTTCCGCGTCCGCGCGTTCAACGGCGTCGAGAAATGGATTCAGATCGTCTTCCGACCGTCCGGCGGTTACCGCTATCAGCGGCTTGTTCGTCATAGGAATTATCCGGCGCTCAGTTGAACCTGGGAGGACGCTTTTCGCGGAAGGCGGTGAGCGCCTCCTTGTGCGCGTCGCTCTTCATGGCGGTCTGGAAGGTGGGACCCTCGTCGGATAGGACCGAATCAACGTCGTGTTCGATGTAGTTCTGGTGTACCAGCCTCTTGACCTGCGAAAGCTGCCAGACCGGGTTATCCGCTATCTCAGACGCGAGTTCTACGGCCTTGTCCAGCATCTCGTCGTCTGGATGGACGTAGTTCACCAGGCCGACTTTGAGCGCCTCGTCCGAGGGAATCAGGTTGCCCCTGAGCATATACTCCAGCGTTCGCCCCAGCCCTATCAGGTGTGGAGCGTAGTGCGTAGAGGCGAACTCCGGCGTCAGCCCGACGCGCACGAACCTGAACGACAGACGCGCACTTTCGGAAGCGATGCGAACGTCGCAGGGCAGCGTCCGTGTCAGGCCCTCGCCTATCGCGACTCCATTGATGGCCGCGATTACGGGCTTGGCATTTCTGATTACCTCGTGCCAGCTATCATCCACCAGCGGCTGCGCGCTGTCTGCCGCCTGGCCGTCGCGTCTCGCCTCGAACCTGCCAATGTCCGCGCCCGCGCAGAAGCCGCGTCCGGCGCCCGTCCACACAATCGCGCCCACTGAATCGTCTGTGTTCCACTCAGAGACCTGGCTGATGATCTCGTGGTTCATCTGCGGGTTCATGGCGTTCAGCTTGTCCGGGCGGTTCATCGTTATGACGCCCACGCGCCCCCTGACCTCGCTGAGTATGAGTTCGTAAGACATGGTGTTGCTCCGATATAAGGTGTTGGTGGGTAATGTTACCATAGTGTAGTGGGATCGGGAGTGTCGGGGGATTTGATAGTATATGGGATGGAGGTAACGCTATGGATTCCTGTAACTATGAATCATATTCTGTTCACTTGAACGATGCAGAGTATGGAACCATGTGTGGTCTCAGCACGAGGGTTAAGGCTGAGAAGATCGTCCGCAAGCATCTTGCTCGGGAGCATAGAGATCAGGTCAGAGTCGAGCCTGATCTGGACGGGGCTGACCTCAAGGTAATCCTCGAAGGGAAGATTGTGCGTATCAGAGTGAGCGGAACCGACGCCCCCACAATCATGTGGGGCTTTATGAAGGCACTGGGGCAAAAGTCGCACGATGATCTGAAGAGTGGTAAGGTAGTGCTGTTTCATGTGGTGGACATAGATAGTCAAAAGCCTTGTATATATGTACTTAAACATGGAAGGGATTTCTACCTAGAACAGGAAGCCAAGTGGACAGCAACACCCGTCACGCTGGAGGATATAGACAAGTATCCGCTGAGAGGATCTTTCTATCGGTATGATGATCCGTTTGAGCCGGTGGCTGTCGAAGATTGGGAAATTCTGAAGTGGTAGTGCTGGATACGCAGGTCTGGTTGTGGTGGAATCTAGGCGCCGGACCGTTGAGGGAAACCCAGAGGCAGACTATTGCGGACAATGAAGCTACCGGATTAGGAATCAGCGCGGTCTCACTCTGGGAGGTAGCCAAACTTGTCGAGTACGGACGCGTAGAGTTGCCGATGGAAGTCGGTCTGTGGTTCGAAAGCGTACTCAGACATCCCGGTATCTCTGTTCTCCCACTGACTCCTGAAATAGCAGTGGAGTCAACAATGCTGCCGGGTGACTTTCACTCAGATCCATTCGATCAGATTATCGTCGCCACAGCCAGAGTCCACCGATGCAATTTGGTGACTTCGGACAGGCAGATAATCAGCTATCCCCATGTGGCGACGATTAGCTGAATCTACATCCTCACCCGCGACAAAAACTCCGGCTTCCCTCGTATCCCCAGGTTCAGCCTGAACAGCGCGCCTGCTCCCACGCCCTCGTTGGGCTTGTCGTTGCCGCCAGCCGTGGTCACGTACATATCCGTCAGGTCGCGTCCGCCGAATATGACGCTGGATACCTTCTTGGCCGGGAAGTCTATTCGCGCTACCTCCGAGCCGTCGGGCGCGAAGCGGTAGAGCGCGGCGCCGTCCCAGCGCGCCGACCATACGTGGTCCTCCGCGTCCACTGTCATGCCGTCCGGGACCGTGCCGTCGTCGTCCGGGGTCTGGACGAAGGTGCGCTGGTTGCTTATCTCGCCGCTTTCCATGTCGTAGTCGAAGATGTATATCTCGTGCGCGAGCGAGTCGGTGAAGTACATACTCTTGAGGTCTGTGGTAAAGCCCATGCCGTTGCACAAACCGAGGTTTTCCAGCGCCGGAGTGATGGATCCGTCGGTGTCCATGCGGTAGAGCGTGGCCGGACGACCGTCGGGATGAGGCATCGTGCCGCAGAAGACGCGCCCCGCCGGGTCGGCTATCACGTCGTTGAAGCGGTTGTCCGTCTCGTCAGGAAGTTCTTCGACCACGAAGTCCAGTTCGCCGTCCCGGAAGACGGCCACCGAGCCCTTGTCCATGAACAGCAGAAGCGATCCGTCGGACTGTATCGTGTAGCCGCCGACTTCACGACCGTCATATATCTGCTCGTGGGTCCGAGAGTACGGATTGTACCTGAACAGTCTGCCCTCCGGGATGTCGGCCCAGTAGAGGCGACTCTCCATCGGGTGCCAGAGAGGGCCTTCGCCCGTAACGCAATGGTAATCGGCAATCAGTTCGGGCTGCATGGGTTTGCCTCCTTACACTCCGTCGGGTAGGCGGTTGAACCGTCCCTCGAAGTAGAGCAGCGGCCTGTCGCCGTCGGAGTCAATATGTATCTCCTCTACCTCGCCTATGAAGATGGTATGGTCTCCGGCGACGTATTCGTTCACTACGCGGCAGTCCATATACGCCAGGCTGCCGTCCAGCGTAGCCGCGCCCTGAGCGGTGCGGCTGAACGACGCCGGGACGTCCCCCGTCTTCTGGTCGGTAGGGCGGGCGTAGTATTCGGCGACGGCCTGCTGTTCCTCGCTCAGTATGTTGATGGCGAAACGACCGCTCTCCTTGATCAGCGGGTAGGAGGCCGTGGTGTGACCGGTACACACCAGCGCGAGCAGGGGGTCCAGGGAAACGGATGTGATGCCGTTGGCGGTCATACCGTGTATCTCGTCGTCGGCCTGGACGGTCGTTATAACCGATACGCCTGTGGCGAATTTACCCCATGCCTGTCTAAAGGTCTGTGCGTCGGTCATGGCTGTCATCTCCGGTTTCTTCCTGTTCAGGCGCTTGGGATGAGCGCCTGAACATATTCGATACGATTGATGTTGGCCTACGAATTATATTGCCGACTGCGGACAATGAAAACCCCTTTGCCGATGCAGGCTGAACCTCGCGGCTTGGCAGGTCCGCGCTGTCAATGCGCTCTTTGAGTTCTTTCAACTCCTGGCGCAATTCCCTCATCTCGTCCAGGAGCAGTTCCGTGTTTGCTTCCACGTTGTCGTCGGTCCTGAAGATAGTGGAGGCGAAGTTGGCTGTCAGGCCGCCGAACAGCCCGATTCCGACCAGCATGAGCAGAATCGCCATGCCTCTGCCCACAGGGGTTACGGGCGTCATGTCGCCGTAGCCCACTGTGGTTGCCGTGACCACCGACCACCAGAGCGCGTCTGTGAAAGAGTTGATCGAGTCGTGTCCGCGCTCCACTCCCGCCACGACTGTCGCGGCTATGACCACTATCCCAATCGCATAGACGATCAGGAAGTCCACGTTCGCCAGGCGCCGCGCCCCCCTGATTGCCCGCGCTCCGAACAGGACGATCCTGAGTATTCTGAGCGGTCGCAGGAAAGGCACGAGAACCGTGAGCGCCTCCAGCCAGTGCCGCTTCAGGTAGTTCAGTTTAGCCGGCGTTATGACGAACTTGAGGAAGAAGTCTGCGGCGAATATCGCCCAGATGAAGATGTCGAGCGTCTGGAAAAGCGCTCTCTCAGCCGTAGAGAAACTGTCCTCCCACAGAAAAGGCCCAAGCAGCACCGGAATCATTATGAACGAAAGCAGCAGTAGGGGTAGTTCGGTCATGCGGTCGAGACGGTCGAGCATCGCCTTCCTGACCTCTGTGTCCATCTCACGGAAGCGGAATAGATTGTTCATATTGAAGACTCCTGGATATCAGGCGTTGGGTCTGGTGGAAATCTTACAGCATAGCGGGTGGATGATATGTATAATGGATTGAAGACACTCAAAGAAATGAATCAGGAGGCCACGGATGCCGGAACAACCCAGCGAAAAAGCAATGCAGCGTATGCGTCGGCTGGTTGAGAATTTCACCGAGAAGTCGGGCACTTACACCTCCCCGGTGGAGGGTGTGACCGAGTCCGTAATACTTGGGCTCGCACAGAATGTAGATGAAGTAGGGCGCCCGTTGTGTCCGTGCAGGTTCTACCCGGACAAGAAGGAAGAGGTCAAGCACCGCACCTGGATTTGCCCCTGCGACGACATGCAGATATACAAGTATTGCCACTGTCTGCTGTTCGTGGACAAGGAAGGAATGCCGATCACCGAGCATCTGCCCGAAGACCATGAGGGCAAGGAGATGTACGGCCTTATCGAGGACCCCCACCCGGACAAGGGACGAGCCCTCCGCAACAAGGCCGAGGAACGTGAGATTGAGAGGCGTGAGCGGCCCTCTTAGCCGAAAGGCAGCGTCGCTCACTTGGGTCACCGAGAATTTCGACACGCACTTGTTCAGGAGGAACGATGAGCACGGCCAGCAAAACTGTAACTGTCTATTCAACGGTGGGCTGCGGCTACACCGATATGCTCAAGGCTCAGCTCGACCAGGACGGCATCGAGTACGAGGAAGTGAACCTTTCGCTGCACCCGGACCGCTGGCCCGAGGTGCTTCCGCACACCGACGGAGAGCGCATCAGCCCGGTCATGATAGACGGCGACGAGGTCACCGTCGGGTTCAACGGCATAGGCTGCTACGGCTAGAAGGCTGAGCCTTCATATTGCCGATGATATATACTGGAACATGGTTGGCAATTAGAAATGGACGAGACCAATGACCACCGTGGAACAACCGATCACCAGGTCGGAACTACGTGAGGAACTGAGACATTACGCTACCAAGAAAGATTTGGCCGAAATGGAAACCAAATTGGTCAAATGGATGGTGGGTGTCCAAATAGGCGGGATCGCCGCGCTTGCGGCTGTCACAACCGCTATCCTGACGATTGCCAAGATACTCTGGGGATAGCGGTTCGATAAGAAACGGAACTAAAGGGGTTGATTTTGTCTGAAAGCGGCGTACTGATATACACCCATCCCGAATGCACCATCTGCGTATCCGTCAAGATGGAACTGGACGAGAAGGGCAAGGTGTACGAGGAGATTGACCTCGGCGACCACCCCGAACGGTGGCCCGAGCTCCAGGAGCTAACGGGCGGCGACAAGATTACCCCCGTAGTCGTCGAGGATGGCGAGGTTACCATCGGCTATCACGGAATCGGCTGCACTTTCTATTAGGTGGTGTTGACACTTACCGTCATGCCCGCGAAAGCGGGCATCCATGGGAGGGGAGGCCAGTGTAATCGGCTAGGAATCAGCCCCCACCCTGATCTGTTCACACTCCCGAATAGGGTTGCAATGATCTTGATGAACCGGACTTGGTATCGGTCGCTTTTTACTCAGTCCGGCGGGCTGCCATGATGATGTGGCTTCCGGTGTCCACGAGTCCGGGACGCCTGTTCAATTCACGTTCGAGCCTGACGGCCGTCTCCCACGCCTGCGGGTCGTCGCTTACCTCTTCGATGGCCGCCGAACCTTCGTAGGCGGTCACGTTGCTGCCCGCGATTTCCTGCACATGGCAGCCGGGCAGCAAGTCGTGCAGTTCTTCGCTCGTAAACAGGTGCATCGGCGGGTGGAGCATTCCTACTTGCGCTGAGGGAAATCCATCGAGGTCGCCATTCTCGGCCACGCCCCAGACGTCCCAGCCCTCGGCGTCTTTCAGGATGGGTATGGACGGGCGACGCACCAGGTTCAGCGACGCCCCGTACCGGCTCATCACGCTAACCAGGATCGCTCCCCCGGGTCGAACGACCCGAACAAGCTCTCCCGCCGCCTCATGCCGCCGCTCGCGCACGTAGGAGAGCGCGCCGCCGTAGCAGACCACCACGTCGAAGCGTCCGTCGGGAAATACAGAGAGATTGGTGATGTCCCCTTGAACGAAGTCCTCGACGCTAGCCAGTAGTCCGGCCTGGCCTATCTTCTCCTCCGCAAGTTGAAGTTGTCGGTCGGACAGGTCGAGAGCCGTTACCCTCGCCCCCAGCCTCGCGGCGGTGATAGAGAACCTTCCGGGGCCACAGCCTGCATCCAGGACTCGGTCCCCGGACGCTACATAGTGCCTGATGAAGTCGGCGTGTATTATCGCCTTGAGCCGTCCATAAGCCGTGGCCTCGAGCCTGTCCCACTCGATGCTCCCGTATGCGTCGTAGAAATTCCTGGTGTCATCGGCGTCGTAGGCGACCATGATGCACATTTCCCTAGAGTAACCTGCTAACCGGAGCGATGCACTCCGGCACGTCGTTCGCCGCCGAATTGACCACGCTGGATACTTCGTATGCGCTCATGATGTCCGAAGGGTAGGGGGCCAGCAACTCCGAAAGCGCGTCCGTGTCATGAACGTCCGGGTCCAGCCACATG
Source organism: Dehalococcoidia bacterium (assembly GCA_034420555.1). Classification (GTDB taxonomy): domain Bacteria; phylum Chloroflexota; class Dehalococcoidia; order Lucifugimonadales; family UBA1123; genus VXRN01. Next base: position 5,226 of record DAOULF010000067.1, on the reverse strand, counting down.
GGTTCGGCGTCCTGCGACAGAATCACGGGCATCCGGTCGTGAATCGGCGCGAGGAATTCATTAGCCGCGGTGGTGACTATCGTGCAGGACAGTATCCGGCGGCCATCCGGGCTGTTCCACGATTCCCACAGCCCCGCGAACCCGAACAGTTCCCCGGACTCCAGGCTTATCCGCATCGGGGTCCGCTTGCGTCCGTTGCGCTTCCACTCATAGAAGCTGTCAGCGACCACCAGGCACCTGCGCCGTCTGAACGCGGACCTGAAACTCGGACGCTCGGCCAGCGTCTCCGCGCGGGCGTTGATCATCCTGCTGCCGATGGAGATGTCCTTCGCCCAGGACGGCACCAGTCCCCAGCGCATGAACCGGGCAGTGTTCGCTTCGCCGTCGCTGGTAATCGTGATCACATCCTGCGTGGGTGCGATGTTGTATCGCGGAGCGAGGTCAGCGCCTGCGAACCGCTCCCGTATCATATCCATCCCGGAACCTGCGGGCACGAACCGCCCCTCTATTTCGTCCCACGCGATGAGAGTGAAGCGACCGCACATACTACGCCCCTGGCCTTCCCTGGGAAGCCAGCCACTTCTGACGCTGCTCATGTCGCGCCCTCTGGTCCGGCGGCGTGAAGCGTCGGTGGAACTCCTCCCTGTACTCCTGGAACGTTCCCGCGATTATGGCCTCTCGCATCTCCTCCATCATCCTCAGTATGAAGCGCAGGTTGTGAAGCGTCGCCAGTCTGTACGTGAGCAGTTCTTTGGACTTGAACAGGTGGTGAATGTACGCCGCCGAGAAGTTCAGGCAGGTGTAGCAGTCGCAGCCCGGTTCCACGGGTTCGTCGCGGTCCCGGTGAGGCGCCGCGTATATGTTGATGCGCCCATCGCGCGAGAACAGCGCGCCGTTTCTCGCTATGCGAGTGGGAAGCACGCAGTCGAACATATCTACTCCGCGCGCGACGCTCTCCACCAAGTCTTCGGGAGACCCCACACCCATGAGGTAACGCGGCGAGTCCACAGGCAGCATAGCGGTGGTGAATCCCGTCATCCCGTACATCTCGTCCTTGGTTTCCCCCACGCTCAGACCGCCCAGCGCGTAGCCCTCGAACCCGATTGATATGATCTCTTCCGCCGACCGCGCCCTCAGGTCCTCGTACAGCCCGCCCTGGACTATCCCGAAGAGTATCTGGTCGTCTCGCGTATGCGCCTCCTTGCAGCGCGCCTCCCACTTGGTGGTGAGCTCGCTCGCTCTCTCAACTACGTCGTGTTCCGAATTGGCCTCCACGCACACGTCCAGGGGCATGATGATGTCCGCGCCTATCTTCTCCTCAGCCTCGATAGTGGACTCCGGCGTGAACTTGTGCATAGAGCCGTCAATATGCGACTTGAACAGGATGCCGTCCTCGTCTATCTTGCGTAGGTGCTTCAGGCTGAAGCCCTGGAAGCCGCCGCTGTCCGTCAGTATCGGGCCGTCCCAGCCCATGAACGTGTGCAGCCCGCCGAACCGCTCCATCAATTCCGTCCCCGGACGCAGGAACAGGTGATAGGTGTTCCCCAGCACGATGTTCGCGCCGACGCTTCTCAGGTCGGGCGTGTCCACGGCCTTCACCGAACCCTGCGTCGCCACCGGCATGAAGAACGGCGTCGGAACGTCGCCATGCGCGGTTCGCAGAACCCCGGCCCGCGCGTCGCCGTCCGTGGCTTGGAGCGTGAAGGCCGTCGCGGGTTTAGGGGCGTGTCGTTCCTGCATGGCCTCCAGCCTTCACTTGATGGTGTTGGAGGCATATTGTATCAAAGCGCATGACCAACTGCGCGGCAGCGTCAAATATCCGGCGGGCGTCTATAAGACAGTCCGCTGACCGGTCTCCTTGCGGCCCAGAGCAGCAAAGAGGCCAGGATCGCAACCAGTCCCAGCGCGATGAACGCCCCCCGGTAGCTGCCCGTGCTGTCGAACACCACCGCTGAAGCCAGCGGCCCCACGGCAAATCCGCAGACCTGCGCTGCCCTGCTCATCCCGAAGATGCCGCCGAGGCTCCGCCGTCCGTAGTAGCTGGCCCACATTATCGGCGCGAGAGTGTTCACGCCCGTCCCCAGAAATCCCTGCATCACCGCGAACAGGTATGTCTCCGCCAGCGTATCGGCGTGGATCAGCGTCCACATACTCACCGCGCCGAGCAGATATGCCAGCATCAGTAGCAGCTTCACCGGCATCGTCTCAGCCAGGATGCCGGACACCAGCGCGGCTACCGCTCCCGAAATCGCCATGACGCTCACCGCCGCCACCGCCGCGGTGGGGGACATCCCCTGCTGTGTCAGGTGCGGAACCAGGTGAAGTCCAACGCCGGAGATAGCGGAACTCGCCAGGAACAGCGACACGATAATCACCCAGAACGCCGGAGTCCTGATTACCTCACCCAGGGGGACCTGCGGCTCATTCCGCCGCGCATCGGCCCCGCTGAACGCAATCGTCCGGGTGTCCTCCCCGTCTATCGCCAATCCCATATCCTCCGGCTGCCGGCGGATGAACAACGCCGAGGGAATCACTCCTATGCAGAGCATCGTGATCGAGAGCACGACCCACGCCGTCCGCCAGTCCCAGTTGGCTATCACGAACTGCACCACTGGGGCCATCACGATCATCCCGACCGACCCTCCGAATAACACCAGGCCGACCGCCCTGCCTCTGCGTCTCAGGAACCACTTGCCCACGCTCACCGACGCGCCAATCTGGATAAGGCCCTGGTCGGCTATTCTGACGGCGGTGAACGCGACGTAGAATCCCGCCAACGCCTGCGCCATTGAGAGATAGAGACAGCCCACGACCACCACCAGTCCCCCGACGACCAGGATCACCCGCGCCCCGAACCGGTCCACCAACCGCCCACTGAACGGCGCCAGCCCCGCCCCCAGGACTGAACCCAGGCTCGTCGCCCCAGCCATCTCGGTGCGGTTCCAGCCGAATTCCTCGCTCATCGGAATGACGAACACCGTCAGAATCCCGATGGCGGTCGCGGCGTTGGCGAACTGTATCCCCGAAGCCGCGCCCGCGACCATCCACCCATAGTAGAAGCGCCCGGGCAGGATGTTCATAGGCATAACCGGACGACTGGCCAATGCGTCGCTGTTACAGAACTTCTCTGTCGAGTCAACAACAGGCAGAGCGATTTCTTGTACAGATGTAGTCCGCGCGAGGCTACTCGCTCCCACCCAGGGCGGCCAGCCTCTCCTTGAGCCTGCGGTTTTCAGCCTCCGCCTCCGCCGCCCGTGTCTCCGCCTCACGACGAGCTATCGCCTCCCGTTCGGCCCTTGCGTACTCCGCCTGCCGCTCGGCCTCTAACTCACTATGAGTCCGCAGGTAGCTTCCGCTCATCGGATCGTAGAACCGCAACTCGCCATGTTCCCAGCATAGATACAGGGCCAGAGCGTCGCTGTATCCACGAAAGTGTGAATCGTCCAGTTGCTCTATCTCGATAGGTTCATACCGCCCGTCAACCAGCCTATCCCCCGCCAGCGCCACGTCGTGATACTGCCCTTTGGTCGAGTCGAAACGCCAGTATTCCGCTATCCCGTAGCGGGCGTAGATCTCGCGCTTCTCGGTGTAGTCAACTACCCCCGTCCACCTGGACGCTACTTCCAGAACGAAGTCCGGCGGCTTGCCCTGTCTGTCAATCGCGTACCCGCCGTCTCTCTCTATCAGCCAGGGCTTGGAGTTCTTCGACACTGTGAAGTCGGGTACCCGGTGGTCCCGCCTGTCGGCTAGAGTCGGCCCCACCGGGATTTCGCTCCAGGCGGTCGTCGTTTCCGGGTCGCCGATATGGAGTACGAGAGAGTACGCTTTTCCATGGTCGTAGAGATGGATCCAGTTCTGCATATCGTCCCTGGGCGGGTGTGCCGGAAACGGCTCGAAGTCCCGTTCCGTCTTGATAGGCGTAATCGTCTTGGTAGTCATCGCAGATCTCTCAGGGTCAGTGAGTCGTGTAGTCGCTGACGCCGATTATACACCATCCATTGACGGCCCAACCCATAACCCGAACAGCCCGACCCGATCTAAACGGAAGAATCCGACCTCCCCGCCACCCGCGGCCACAGCGTAAACGACACCGCGACGGCCGCCGCCGCCAGCGCGACCGCGACCAGGTACGTATCCCTGAATGCGAGTAAGAAGGCCGCGTCCGGCGTCGCCGATACTCCTTTCGCCGACTCCCTCGCCGCGAACACCGCTCCCATTATCGCCACGCTCGACACCGTGCCCATGCCGCGCGCCAGTCCCATTATCCCGCCGCCCATACCCAGGCGGTCCGGCGGCACACTCCCCATTATCAGGTTCGCGCTCGACGTCTGGAACAGCCCTGTTCCCACGCCCACCATCATCAGTCCCAATCCCACAGACACCACCGACGATCCTTCTCCCAGCCTCGACATGACCAGCATGGCCAGCGTGGAAACCGTCACCGACGCCGTTATCGTGTAGGCCGGATTCGCTCGGTCCGACAGCCACCCTCCCAGAGGCGCCGACACCGAGTTTGCCGCCGTCATCAGCATCAGCAGAAGTCCCCACACGCTCGCGCTCGCACCCAGCGACTCGATCACGAAGAACGGCAGTATGAACCAGTTCACGAACGTGGATATGAACACCAGCAGCGACACGACCAGCGCGGGCGCGAGCGTGCGATGTCTCAGCAGCGAAAGCTGGAGAATAGGATTGCTCACCCTGCGCTCCACCACCACGAACGTCCCGAACCCGACCGCCGAGAGCGCGGCCAGCGCGACCACGTACAGCTCCGTCCACCCATTTCGGCCTCCGAGCGACAGCGCGAGTATCAGCGACCCGACCGAAACGAACAGCGCGACCGACCCCAGCAGGTCGAAACGCGCCAGCGTCCGCTGCCTGCCCGGAACCCGGAGGAAGAACGCCGAGAACCCGATAGCCAGCAGACACAGCGGCACCCTCGCCAGAAAGATCGCCCGCCATCCGAGCGCATCCACCAGTGCGCCGCCGCCAAGAGACCCGCTTATCATGCCCAGCGTCCCCAGCGCCGCCATTATCCCCAGCGCGCGTCCACGGAACTCCGACGGAAACAGGCTCGTGACTATCGCTGGCCCCAGCGCGATCAGCAACCCGTTCCCGACCGCCTGGAACACCCTCAGCCCAAACACCAGCGCCAGGCTGTCCGACAGCCCTATGGCCAGCACCGCCACCGTGTACGACACCAGGCCCAGCAGGAACATCCGCTTC
>DAOULF010000066.1:0-19382 GCA_034420555.1 Dehalococcoidia bacterium | reverse complement strand
CCTTTTCCACTATCACCTCCGGGCTTATCTGGGCATACCCTTCGATGTCGGCGGCGATGTTCTCAAGTCGGAGCAGATCGAAGACCTCTTGGATGAGCGTTCCCTGCCCAGGCGTCCAGTAAGAACCCACATCCTGGAACACTGTCGGGCCTGCCCCGATGGGTTCCATCACCTCGCTGATATGGTCGAGCTTGGCCTCGAACTCCAGCGCAACCTTCTCTGCGTCGTTCGGGTTGCCCACGATCCGCCCCCACAGCCGGATGTTGTCCGCCACTTTGGAGAAGTCGTCGGAGAGTGTAGGAATGTACAGGACCTTCAGACCGGCGCGCTCCAAGTCCTCGTTGAACCTGTCGAAGAACACGTAAACCAGGTCTGGTTCGAGCTCTACCGTGGCCTCGATGTTCATGTCGAATGCGTTGCCTACTCGGGCGATGTCCGCCGCCTCCGGCGGATATGTGACGAAATCATGGGTAGCGACGATCCTGTGTCCCTCACCCATAGCGAACAGCATCTCCACTACAGCCGAGTCGAAGGCTATTATTCTCTCAGGCGGCTCCTCGAACACAACCTCGCGCCCATCCTCTGACAGCACGGTTAGGGGAAACACCGCCGGTATGGGAGTCGGTTCCGCGGGCAGTGGACGCGCGGCAGGCATAGCCGGAGCGGGCGACTGTGGCGTGGATGGCTGGACAGGCTGGGCGGGAGGCTGAGCCGGGGCCGCTGGAACCGGCTGCTGGGGTGACCGTGGCGCGGATGGCTGAACAGGTGGAGCGGGAGGCTGCGCCGGAGCCGCCGGAACCGGCTGCTGTGGAGTCTGAGGAGCCTCGGGCGCTTCGCTGGAACAACCTGCCGCCAGAACCGTCAGCGTTACGGACAACAGAGTGATGAGTAGAATGAGCTTGGAACTGGTCAATCGCATCTCCCGACTTTCGGGCGGCGATCAAACGATGTGGACCGCGATTGGCAACCCGATACAAAATAAGAGGCCCCGCCTCCGGGAGGAGTGGGGCCTTGTCATGGCTTGCGAGCCATGCCCGTACCTTTCCTCGAAGGCCATGACATTGACGAGAGCAGTGGACCGGGCTCGCTCCGCTATGAGCGGAGCCTACCGTTGCGGGACAGCGCTGGACTTCGACCAGCTTCCTCTTTTAAGCCCTGTGACGGGCGCTCCCACCGTCGTGTGTTCTGTTTTCAATGGTGCGCGATGCACATAATAATGGACATGTGTATTGCTCCTGTCAAGTCTGACCACGATACCGGAAACTTCCATATCATGTGTTCTAAATCCGTGATTAAACAGCCTTAAAATCATTGAGAAATCACTGCGAAAATGATAGAATTCTTATATGAAAGTAGGAGTAGCGAATGGCATCGAAACCCGACTACATTGACGACCAGTACACCGCGACCGACATACAGGTACTCGAAGGGATGGAGGCGGTTCGTCGTCGCCCCGGTATGTACATCGGCAGCACGGACCAGCGAGGACTGCACCACCTCATCTTCGAGATAGTTGACAACTCGGTGGACGAGTTCATGGCCGGTTTCTGCTCCAGCGTTGACATCACTCTGAATGAAGATGGGTCCGTGAGAGTCCAGGACGACGGGCGCGGGATACCTGTTGACAAGCACCCTACTACGGGCGTCTCTGGCGTAGAGACTGTGATGACCACGCTGCACGCCGGTGGCAAATTTGGTGGCAAAGCCTATACCGTATCGGGGGGACTGCACGGAGTAGGGGCGTCTGTCGTCAACGCGCTGTCCGAACACACCATGGTCGAGGTTCGCAGAGGCAGCAGAATATATTACCAGGACTTTTCCAGGGGAACGCGGCTGACTGACCTGAAGTTCAGGCGCGTCCGCAAGGACGAGCTCGACGAATCTGAAACCGGAACCACGATTACATTTCTCCCCGACAAGGAAATATTCTACGAGTACGAATACGACTTCAACACCCTGATCCAGCGATTCAAGGAGATGGCTTACCTGAACAAGGGGCTGCATATAAAGTTCACCAGTCACTACCACGCCAACCGCTGGCCGAACAACCAGCAGACCTTCTACTTTGACGGCGGCATCGCCAGTTTCGTCACCAACCTGAACCAGAATCGCGACGTTATTCACTCAGATCCGATATACGTGGAAAAACATCTGGAAGGCGGCACGATTGTGGAAGCCGCTCTCCAGTACAACGACAGCTTCAACGAGTTCGTCCACTCATTCGCGAACTGCATCAACACCATTGACGGCGGCACCCACATCACAGGATTCAGGTCGGCTCTCACCAGGGTTCTCAACGACTACGGACGCAAACAAAATATCATCAAGGAAAACGAGCCCAACCTGGCCGGTGAAGAGACGCGGGAAGGACTTACCGCGGTCATCAGCGTCAAGCTGACGGACCCGCAGTTCGAGGGTCAGACCAAGAACAAGCTGGGCAATCCTGAAGTCTCCAACCAGGTCCAAAGCGTTGTGGCCGAGGCGCTTCAATACTATCTTGAAGACAACCCCGCAGACTCCAAGAGAATCGTCGAGAAGTGCCTGACAGCGCAGCGCGCCAGGGAAGCGGCCCGAAAGGCGCGCGACCTGATCATCCGCAAGAATGCGATGGATGGTGGCGGTCTGCCCGGCAAGCTCGCGGACTGCTCCGAGAAGAACCCCGCGCTCTGCGAACTCTATCTCGTCGAGGGCGACTCCGCGGGCGGAACCGCCAAGTCGGGCAGGGACCGCAGAACCCAGGCTATTCTTCCGCTGTGGGGCAAGATCCTGAACGTGGAAAAAGCGCGAGCAGACAAGATGCTCAGCCATGACGGGATTCGCTCGATGATCACCGCTATCGGCGCCGGACTTGACGATGACCTCGACGTCGCCAGGGCGCGCTACCATCGGATCATCATAATGACGGACGCCGACGTTGACGGCTCTCACATCAGAACGCTCATACTCACCTTCTTCTTCCGACATATGCTGGAATTGATAGAGCATGGCTACGTTTACATAGCGCAGCCCCCGCTCTATAAGACTACCGCAGGCCGCGACATCTTCTACACTTACAGCGAAGGTGAGCAGGAAGGAATGATGGTGCAGCTAAAGAATCGCCGAACCGTCAACATCCAGCGATACAAGGGTCTTGGCGAGATGAACGCAGAGCAGCTCTGGGAGACCACCATGGATCCTGAGCAACGCACTCTGCTCCAGGTAACCATAGAAGATGCCGCGAACGCCGATGAAGTGTTCTCCACGCTCATGGGAGACATCGTAGCTCCACGCCGCAACTTCATCCAGACTCATGCCCTCGAGGTGAAGAACCTCGACATCTAGGTGTGTCTGACACCTATGGAAATAAAACGGGCGGCGCTAATCTTGCGCCGCCCGTCGTCATTTTACTCTACCTATCGTCATTTGTATGTTAAGAAGCCCTCTCCCTCAGGGAGAGGGCTAGGGTGAGGGTGAACTGCAATTCAGTCATTCCCGCGAAAATGGGAATCCATATCAGCCCCACATCCCGGTGCTGAAGTAGCGTTCTCCAATGTCGTTGAATATGGTAACGACCTTCCCGGTTTCCGCTCTCTCGGCGACCTTGAGCGCGCCCAGCATATACGCGCCTGAACTCTGGCCCGCGAAAAGACCCTTCTCGGACAACGCCACGGATACGCTCTTCGCCTCGTCAACATCTATGGGAAGCATCTCATCCACTACGCTCTGGTCCAGCGTCTGTGGGATGATATGACCTTCGCCCAGTGGCTTCAGCCCTTCGACGCCGGGCCACTCGGGTGGATTGATGCCGATGACTTGTATGGCCTCGTCGTGTTCTTTGAGGCGGCGACCCACCCCGCTGATCGTTCCTCCGGTTCCAACCCCTGCCACGAAATGAGTAATGTCCGGGGCTTGTCTGAGGATTTCCTCGCCGGTGGTGTCGTAGTGCGCCTGGGGATTGTTCAGGTTGGAATACTGGTCACACCAGAAGTATTTGTCCGGCTCAGACTCGAAACGTCGCCTTACCTCGTACAGGGTCTCGTCGTAGCCCAACATGGGGTCCGTGAAGATTATCTCCGCGCCGTGCGCTATCAAACGCTTCTTGCGCTCTTCACTCGCGTTCTCAGGCATTACGAGAGCGACCTTGTATCCCAGAACCGCGCCTATCATCGCGTATGCGATGCCCGCGTTGCCGGACGTCGCATCGAGGATGGTCTTGTCGAGAGTCAAGGCGCCCGACAGAATCGCCTCGACCAACATCCTCAACACTGGCCGGTCCTTGATGGAGCCGCCTGGGTTCAGATGCTCGTACTTCGCTAAGACCTGTGCGTCGCCGGTCGGCCAGTCGAGATCAATCTCGACCAGAGGGGTATTCCCAATCGCCTTGAGAGGCGGATAGCCCTCTATGAATTCAAGAAACTCCTTCGAAGGAGCCAAGTCTGCACCCTTTACCCTTTCGCTTCTGGATTGAATCAGGTTTCTGCTTCCGGCATTGAGTATAGCCACTTTGGTCAAATCTAGTCTAGTGAACGCCAGCCTCGGACTTTCACGAGGCCCCTAGCTGTGCTAAAATATCTCTATACAAGAACACAAGTGCTTTCCGATGGGCCATTCATCCGAACGGCAACCAGATTTACCTAGAGGGCGGTCGAACCGCTAACTATACTCTCACCTGCCTGCACTGGTAGGGCTAAATGCCGCGCTAGAATTGACAGGGAGTTGCACATGACAACCGTCACCCTTGACATCCGGGAAAGAGTCAGCGAACTCCGCGACCTGATAAGAAGGCACGACTACCTCTACTACATCAAGGAGCAGCCTGAGGTCTCAGACGCCGAGTATGACGGGTTGATGCGCGAACTTCGGAAGATCGAAGAAGAGAATCCCGATCTCGTGACGCCGGACTCTCCCACCCAGCGCGTTGCGGGCGCGCCCGCCGAGGGCTTCGACGAGGTGACCCATCATCGCGTCATGCTCAGCCTCTCCAACGCCTTCGACGATGATGAATTCCGCGCCTGGCACGAGCGCGTCGCTGGTCTGCTCGAAACGGATCAGTTCGACATGGTGTGCGAATTGAAATTCGACGGTCTCGCGGTCGCCCTGACATACATAGATGGCGTGTTCGTTCGCGGCGCTACCAGGGGCAATGGCGTCGTCGGCGAGGACGTGACCGCCAACCTCAGGACAATCAACAGCATTCCCTTGTATCTCACTGCGGACACACACCCCGATCTACTGGAGGTCAGGGGGGAGGTTTACTTCCCGAAGTCCAGGTTTGAGGAGTTCAACGCCAAGCGCGAGGCTCAAGGGCTCCCAACTTATGTCAACCCCAGGAACACAGCGTCCGGCTCCCTCAGACAGCTCGACTCTCGGATGACCGCGGAGCGTCCTCTCGATATATTCATGTACAGCATCGGATACTCGGAGGGCGGCACTGTGCCGGACAACCAGCGCGACGCTCTGGAATTTCTCGATAGCCTCGGATTCAAAGTCAATCGGTACAACAGGATCTTTTCCAGCGTTGGGGATGTCCTTGACTGGTACAGATACTGGCGTGAGGAGTTCCACAATCTCGATTACGGCTGCGATGGGTTGGTCGTCAAGGTCAATCGCTTCGACTACCAGCAGCATCTCGGAGAAGTTGGTAGAGAACCCAGGTGGGCTATAGCCTACAAATTCCCCGCCGAGCAGGCGACCACCACGCTTTTGGATGTGAGATTCAATGTCGGTCGCACAGGCTCCATAAACCCCTATGCGGTGCTCGATCCGGTTTACGTCGGCGGCGCGAACGTATCGCGCGCGACTCTACACAACGAGGACTATATAGCTTCCAAGGACTTGAGAATTGGAGACCGCGTAATCGTGGAGCGCGCCGGAGAGGTCATCCCGCAGGTGGTCAGGCCACTCACCAATGAGCGCGACGGCAGCCAGACCGAGGTGGCGATGCCGAGCGAATGTCCAGGTTGCGGAGAGGCCATAGTTCGCAGTGAAGACGAGGCCATGTCCTACTGCGTGAACGCTTCATGTCCGGAACAGCTTGTCCGCCTGATGGAACACTTCGTAAGCAAGGGCGCGATGGACATCGAGGGACTGGGCGAAAAGTGGGGAGCTATCCTGATAGCCCAGGGACTGGTCGGTGATGTCGCCGATCTCTACTATCTGAAGCAGGAAGACCTCGCGCAGATGAACCTGCTGGACGCGATTGCCGCGGGCAGGTCGAGCGAATTCGTAAGCGCGCTGGACAAGATCGGGATACCCGGCGTAGGCAAGAAGACGGCGGGTATTCTCGCCGACAGATACGACTCCATCCCGGAACTCATAGCAGCTCCCAGAGACGAGTTGGCCGCGATTGGAGGCGTGAACGAGCGAGCGGCGGACAGCATAGTCGCTTACTTTCTGGACGATGACCTGCGAGCCGTTGTGGAGGACAGGGGCGGCGCTTTCGCCGAACTGGGTCTCGTTGATGATCCGACCGATTTGTATTACGTGAACAAGAAGTACCTGCTGCGCCCCGAGACTCTGCGACAGAAGAGCGCGACCAATCTCCTGGGCGCTATCGAGAAGAGCAAGAGCCGCCCCCTGACCAGGGTTCTGGTGGCATTGGGGATAGCCCATGTGGGCTCGGAGGTCGCTAATGTATTGGCGCGCCACTTCGGTTCTATGGACAAGATAAGGCGGGCAACGCGGGAAGAGATCGAGGAACTCAACACCATTGGTCCCAAGATAGCCGATGCGGTCCGCGAATACTTCGACAGCCCTTCCAATATCCGGGTGGTGGAGAAACTGGCCGACGCAGGCGTAAACATGACGGAAGACACGGTTGCCGACGGCGGAAACGGGGCGGCTTCTCTCAAAGGATTGAGATTCGTGGTGACCGGAAGGCTGGCGAACTACAGTCGCTCGGCCATCCAGGACAGAATCAAGGAACTTGGCGGCTCCGTTTCGGGCTCGGTCAGCAAACGCACGGATTACCTGGTGGCCGGTGAGGATGCCGGTTCCAAGATGGCCGAAGCTGAAAAGCTGGAAGTCAGGATATTGACCGAATACGACTTCGAGAGTCTGCTGTCCGAGATGGCCGAATCTCACGCTGAGGAGCAAATGGAGATGAGCATCCCGTCCGCGCAGTCGTGATGCCGCTAGGCGAAATTGGGGACGACATCTTCCAGGAACCGGTGAAGTTGTGTCTCCTGATCGAAGGCCGCGAAACGAACGATCATGGTTTCAGCCCCGGCTTCCCTGTACCTGCTGATGCGCTCGACGGTCAACTCTGCCGGACCATACGGCCCCCAGCGGTCCCCCCAGAAGTTCATCCCGTAGTAGAGCTTGAGAAACCTGTCCGCCTCTTCCGCTGACTCTTCGGCATCGGGTCCTAGATTCACGGTCATATAGAATGTCTTCTCGATTTCCGCGGGATCCCGGGACAGCAGTCGGGCGTGGCGCTCCACTCTATCCACGACCTTCGCGTACTCACCCGGATAGTCGGATATGGAGATGATCCCACTTCCCAGGCGAGCGGCGCGGGCAAACTGGACGTCTCTGTCGGCTCTCCAATGCGAGGCGATCAGGAATGGAACGCCGCCGTCTTGCGGCGACTTGGGGGCGATGCCCGCGCGTTCCAGCGAAAAGTGTTTGCCGTTGAAGTCGAGAGTTTCCCCGGAGGTGAGCCTCATGACGATCTCTACGACCTCCTCGAACCTGGAGGCGCGAGTGCGTACATTGACACCCGCGTGACTCCATTCGCTTCGCTGCGCGTCGTTGAACGCGCCCCCGACCCCGGCGCCAAGTATCAGCCTGCCGCCCGAGATGAAGTCAACAGTGGCGGCCTGGTGGGCCAAATGTACCGGATGTCGAAGCGCCGGAAGCAGTACGGCGGTCCCCAGCCTGACGCGCTCCGTCTCCATCGCAACCGACGTCAGGGTTGAGAGCGGCTCGAGTCTTGGCTTGGCGGTGAGGCTGTCACCAACCCAGACCGAGTCCAGGCCCGCCTGTTCAGCGGTCCGGGCAAGTGAGACTATCTCCTTGAACTGTCCCGGTGTCCCGCCTTCCATGACGAGGCGTCTGGTAGGGAGTAAGATGCCGAATCTCACAGGTTCACGTCCTTGATCACGTCGGTAATATCCTTGAGGCATGGCGGTTGCTTCTCCATGCAGTACCCTAGATCTGAAATCGTATCTACGTCGTGTTGGAACCCTTCCGAGTGATGGCTGCGCCATTCCAATTCCAGTTCATCGGCAAGTTCTGCATGACGTCTGAAACTGTCCGAACCCAGTCGGGGCCTGAAGCCTGTGTGAGGGGGCGCTATCAGGCAGTTGGTCCCGCCGTCATGAGCGCGACATAGAGTAAGGAAGCGCCCGTCTGCCGAGGCTTCGATTGCGCCGTTGACATCTGAACTTGTCAGTAGAGGGAGATCGGCGGGCACGTATGCGGCGCTCCGTCTCTCCTGCCATACGATGTCGAACACATACTCAATCGCCTTGTTCAGATCCAGGAACTTATCCTGAATCCATTCCGCGCCTTCTCGGAGCGTGGCCGATTTCACCACGTCGTCCCCACCTACGACCACGATGCGAGAGACCCTGGACTGTGCCAGAGCGCCAAGTACCCAGGAAAACATACTCTGAGAGAGGGTGGCTCTTTGCGTCGGCGAAAGGTAGCCAGCGAGGCGCGTCTTGGACTCGGCCAATGGTTTCATCGGCACCACCGCCACGATGCTAGACTTATCTGTCATCAGCTTCCGTCACGACTTTCAACAGATTACGAGCAAGCTCAACCTTGTCGCGGTTGTTGTTCATGATCGTGTTCATAACGATGGCTTCCATGCCCAAGTCTCTAACGTCATCGGCCAGGTCTCTATCCAATTCATCAATCACGAATACGTCGCACAGTCCAACATACTGGCGCGCCACTCCTATGCAGGATACGTCTTCGCCAAGCTCTTCCAGGATTTTTGCCGCGGGCCCCTTCAGCGCCTGGCCGCCGACTATCGGACTCACCGCCAGCCGGGGGCCTCTGAAGTCCTCTATCCGTTTTCGAACGCCCGGAATGGATAGTATTGGGGCGACGCTGAGATACGGATTCGAGGGGCAGAAGATCAGCGCGTCGCTCGATTCCAGACTCTCGCTGAAGCCGGGTGACACTTCAGAAGAATCGGAGCCGTCGAATCTTAGGCCGGTGACGGTTGGCTCGCAACGGTGTCTTACGAAATATGTCTGAAATGGCAAGGTGCCTATATCGGTTTCGACCGTCGTCCTGATTTGGTCGTCCGACATCGGTATGATCTGGTGTTCGAGACCCAAATGGCGGCAAAGATACTTGGTAATCTCTGAAAGTGAATCGCCCTGTCTGAGCATCTGAGTTCTCACGATATGGGTAGCCAGGTCCTGATCTCCCAGTCCGAACCAGGTTTCCTGGCCCAGCCTGTCCAGCGCCGACAGCGCGGCGAAGGTCTCATTCCTGATCCCCCAACCCGTGTGCGGGTTCGAGAGTTCGGACAAGGTGTACATCACCGTATCGAGGTCGGGGCAGACATAGAGACCATGAAACTCCTCGTCATCCCCGGTGTTGACGACGATTCGCAGCTCGTCCGGCTCCAGTATCTGTGCCAAGCCGAAGCATAGCTTGGCGCCGCCGACTCCACCGGTCAGGGCAAGCGCTCTCATCCGAATTCCCTCCGCATATTCGTCTCAAAATACTGTAACACGTTGAAGCGTCGGCAACCAACAACGCCCGGATGAAATGAATCAAAACGCAATGCCTATGTGCTAATATCACGAATAGTACATTGCGGGGGCGACCGATTCTCGTTCGCAGGCTCAAACTCTCCAACTTCCGAAATTACGCTGGTTTGGACCTATGTCTGGGCCAGGGTGTTACGGTGGTTGACGGGCGCAACGGGCAGGGGAAGACCAACTTGCTGGAAGCTATCTACCTGATGGCGATTGGTCGTTCTTCCAGGGGGGCCGCGGATCGCCAGATGGTGAGAGCCGGGGCTTTGGAGGACTTTCTGGCGTACACCCAGGTAGTGGGGGAGGCGGTTACGTCGTCGGGCAATCTGAGCCTGCAAGTTGACCTATCGGCAGGCGAGCGCAATCCGAGCGTGTCCGGCGAAGCGCGGTCCCAGACACAGAGAGTTCAGAAGACCTTTAGAGTAAACGGCGTTCCGAAGAGGTCGTCGGACTTCGTCGGGCTTCTGAAAGCGGTGATGTTCGCCGCGGAAGACGTGGACCTTCTGAGCGGCCCGCCGACGCTGCGCCGACGCTACCTGGACATATTGACCTCTCAGATCACGCCGGGCTTCGCGCGCGAGGCGCAGGATTACCAGAGAGTCCTGACGCAGCGCAATCATCTTCTCAAGTCCATCAGGGAGCGCGCGGCAAGAGAGTCGGAGCTTGAGTTCTGGGATGTGCAGTTGTCTATTCACGCGGCGCGTATCATGGACGCTCGCCTGCGTGTGACGAACGCGCTCGACGAGGATACGGATCCGATACATCGTGAACTGAGCGGCCTGGATCAGACGCTGTCGCTGAAGTATTCGCCGTCCTTCGAGACAGGGGATTATGAGGATGTCAGGGATCTGTCGAAGATGATGCTGGATGAGTTCCGGGAAATCCGCCGGCGTGAAATTGGGGCGGGCTTCTGTCTGATCGGGCCGCATCGAGACGACTTCAGCGCGAATCTGGATGGAATGGATGTGGGATCGTTTGCCTCCAGGGGGCAGACCAGAACCGTGATACTGGCCATGAAACTCGGGGAAGCGCAGCTTATAGGGGAGAGGGTTGGAGACAAGCCGATAGCGCTGCTGGATGACGTGATGTCCGAACTGGACGAAGACCGCAGAAGGCATGTGTTCGACCGGATCAAGGACTATGAGCAGGTGATCATAACGACCGCCGAAGCTGATCTCAGCGATGTGATGGGAGATCTACCGGTTCGGCGGATATCCATTGACGCGGGACGGGTGATTTCGTCCCACTAGAGGGGGGTTAGATTTGGGAGACGATGAGAGGGCGATAGAAAGGGCCGCGGAACTGATAAGCGCTTCGGAATACGTGGTCGCGCTTGTGGGGGCCGGACTCTCCGCGGAGAGCGGGATTCCGACGTTCAGGGGCGCGGGCGGGCTATGGACGAGGGTGGGGGAACCCAGCATGAACGGGTACGAGCAGTTCATGCGCGACCCTATCGCTTGGTGGAGACATCAACTTAACCCCGACGCCGACCCGGCCCGCACGGAGTTCAGGGAGGCTATAGACCGCGCCGAACCAAATGCCGGACACTACGCGCTCGTGAGCATGGAGCGGCTGGATATCCTCAAGATGACCATTACGCAGAATGTGGATAATCTTCACGTTAGAGCGGGAGCGACCCGGCTGGTCGAGATTCATGGCAACCGCACCAAAGTGCGATGTATCGGCTGTGAAGCTCGGTGGTTGCGTGAGGCGTTCGACTATGAAGACCTGCCTCCCCTGTGCCCGGAGTGCGGCAGCCTGGTCAAAGGGGATACCGTGATGTTTGGCGAGCCGATACCTCCGTCGGTGATAGACGCCTGCTTCCGGGAGGCCGCCTTGTGCGACTGTATGATCGTTTGCGGCACATCGGCGACTGTGTTTCCTGCGGCCAGTTTCCCGCGCATGGTCAAGGAGAACGGGGGAACGCTGATAGAGGCGAATCCGAACCCTACGCCTCTGTCCGATATGGCGGACGTAGCCTTGCGCGGGCCTAGCGGGGAACTGCTGCCGGAGGTCGTGAAGAGGCTGTCCTGAGTCTGACTTACTTAACGACCTCCCAGGCGCGGCATCGGCCATCGGCGCTTACCGAGGCGACCATCGCGCCGTCGGGGGAGCAGGCCACGCCGTACATTCCCTTGATGCCGGTCCGGTGGCTGGCCGAAATCTCCATAGTGTCCAGGTCGAGTATGACTACTCCGCCTTCGACTGAGCAGAAGAGGCTGTTGGAGCCGGGCAGGGGAGTCGCGGAGGACATCCTGCCGCCCTGCGGGAAGCCTGACGCTACCGGCTCGTATGAATCGGCGGAGTATATGACTACTTCACCCTCGTAGGTTGTGCAACAGAGTCTTCTGTCGGGGAGGAACAGGCAGCTTGTGGCCGCCTGGCCGGGGGTTTCTATCTCGGCCAGCAACTCGCGGGCATGAGCGTCCCATATCTTCACGATGTTTCCGAGGCCGGCCGCTGCCAGCGAACTGCCGTCGGGGGAGAAGCTGAGCGAGGTGACGTGCCGGGGATGCGACCTGAATATGTCCAGCGCGTCCGAGCCGCTTTGCCACAGGCCGACCATGCCACCGTATGCGGAGGTGGCGGCCAGGTCTCCGTCCGGGGAGAACTCGACTGCCGCGACGGTGTTGCGGTGGCCGGTGAGCGTGTGGAGCGGCTCGCCGGATTTCCAGTCCCAGACCATGACGGCGCGGTCAGTAGAGCCGGTTACGGCGGTAGAACCGTCCGGCGAGAGGGCGATGGCGTTGACGCTCTTTTCGTGGCCTTGAAAGCTGCGTGAGTTGGCGAAGTCGGGCAGGGACCAAACCTGGACGAGCGCGTCCATCCCGGTGGTCGCCAACTCCCGACCGTCATGCGTGAACAGGACGGCCTGGGCGTGCCTGGGGTGGGCCTTGAATTCGGAAATCAGTTCGAGTTTCATCTGAGCCTCCGGCGCTGCGGTGTCGTCTTGAGGATATATGCGACTTTATGATCGCGGTAATCGTGCTGGGAGTGTGCAGGCTGTCTGCTGGCGGCCTGCATACGGGGTCTGGTACCTGTATCTGACCTGCATATCCCTGTATTTCCCTGTTCAGCGAGTTTTTTTGTTCCCGTGACTTTCATTGATAAGTTCCGCTTTATGAAATAGTACGTGCGTTCTGTATGTCTTAGATTGTAGCATAGGGTGTATTGAGAATGGAACGACGGATAGCTGTAACAATTTAGGGACGGGCGCTCACAAGGGACTTCCCTACGACTTACTGAGCTAAATACCAACCAGAAATCCGATGCTTCCGAGGTAGGTGTCAGAGATCAAGGGCGAAATCGGGTAGGAAGCTCACGGAATTGTGGGCGGTCAAGGCTTGGTGAAGATGGCGATGTTGGGGGCTGGGAACTCAACGTTCCAGTTCATGCGCTCGGCTATCCAGCGCATTGTGTGGCTCGTGTAGAAGGCTATGTGGGTGGGGTCGCGCTGGTAGTACCAGTTGGCGAATTTGGAGCGGTCGTCCAGGATTCCGGTCATCACTCCGAGTTTTCCACCGGGTGTAAGAATGGAGTCGAACAGGGTAAGGGCTTCCATGGGATTCTTCAGGTGTTCGAGAGTTTCGGTGCAGGTAATAAAGTCGTAGGCGCAGGCGAGGGGTTGGAGGTCGGGAAAGAAGTAGAGGTCGTATATCTTCACATGGAAGCCGTCCTCCCTCATCATCTGGGCGAGGGCCGGGCCAGGACCGCAGCCGTAGTCCAGGCCGGATGATCCATCCGGGAGCGTGGGCCTGAGGATGTCCCACAGCCTGGACAGGAAAGTCCTGTACCCCTGGTCGTCGGGGTCGTTGTCGTGCATCAGGTAGCGTTCCATCTCGGCGTCCGGGGGCAGGTGGAATCGCGGCGGTACGAACGCCAGGTCGCAGACGGGACATTCGTAGAATTCGCGCGGCCCGTGCCTGTCGTTCGACCTGTGCAGAAGGCGGGCGCGGTCATTCAGGCATAGCGGACAGGCGGTATCGGGCATTGGGTTGCGAGGAGCGGCTGAATTCAGTGCCAGTCTGGTCTAGGTTCTGTTGACATTCTATGGTTCTCCCTGCTTTCAAGGTATTGCGGTAGGGAAAATAGCTACACCCCACACCCCTGGATTCCCGTTTTCATGGGAATGACGAGAAATGTCAACACCGCCTAGTACACGTCGAGGGTGAAACCCACTCCCTGCGGGGTGTCTTTGTAGTCGAGCACGGAGGTGGACATCTGGGGTGCGAGCTGCTGGCTCAGCAGCAGTATCTTGGTTCCGCGCAGGGTGATCGTGAGGTCGTCGCTCTTCTCGTCGTCAATGACGATGCCGAAATCGCCCGGCCCTGTCCAGGCGGGAGGTATGGCCAGACGTAGGCAACGCCCGGCGCCCAGTTTACGCTGGTCCAGTATGTTCTTGAGTTCTCGCTTCGCCTGAGCGGTGACTGTGAGCATGGGACTATTCACCCTTACCCATGGGATTTCACCCCCATCCTAACCTTCCCCCGTCAAGGAGGAAGGGACTTTTGGACTATTCTTGTGATCCCGTCGTGGGAGAGGGGATTTTGAATCGCCTCGGCATTACCCGTCTGCGGACCAGAGAGTGTGGTAGTTGTTGCCGGTGATGGCGGCGGTCAGTTCGTCGCTTTCCAGTTGACGAAGCTCTTCGAGGGCCTCGTCGCAGGCTATGAGAACGCGCTCGTCGCCGGACTCTTCCAGGCGAGCGAGTATCTTATCCCAGACGCCGGAACTGATTAGGCTGCTGACGTATCTCTGCCAGGGGACGAGGGTGAGGTTGGTGGGCCTGGGAAATTCGGGCCTGATGCGCCGAATTGACCTCATGCGGTCCTGGGGAGACCTTGCCATGGGCATCAGCCTCACAAATGGCCCCACATCGTCCTTGTAGCGCGTATCAACAATCAAAGCGCGTCGAAACGTCGGGAAGAAGACCGACATTACTTCGGCCCGCTCTATATTCTGGATAACGTCTCGGATGTCGAAGAGGAAATTCCCTTCCATGACAACTCCGTTTCCGGCTCTAATCGTCCCTCAGTTCGCGGAGCGTTTCTATGAATGAAGGAAGCACCTTGTTCCAGTCGCCCACGACGCCATAGGTGGCGGACTTGAATATGTTGGCGTCCTCGTCTCGGTTGATTGCGACTATGTTCTTGGAAGCCGAACAGCCTGCCATGTGCTGACTCGCGCCGGATATGCCGATGGTAATGTAGAGGTCCGGGGTAATCGTCTTGCCGGTCAGGCCAACCTGGTGGCTGTGGTCAATCCAGCCCGCGTCACAGGCGGCGCGAGACGCCCCCAGCGCTCCGCCGAGAAGGTCGCTCAACGACTGAAGCTGCTCGAATGGCTCAGGCCCTCCGAGTCCCCGACCGCCGCTGACCACTATGCCGGCGTCTTCCAGTCGGACGCCCTCCGATTCCTGTGAAACCGTCTCGACGAGACGCGCCTTGATAGTCGAGTCGTCAATGTCGGCGGAGAAGTCTTCGATGCTTCCTGTACGCCCGGAGTCGGGTTCATTGGCCTCGTAGGTCTTGGGTCTTACTATCACGACCTGCACGCCGTCGCCGGAGAATGAGACGCTTGCGAGCGCGTTTCCGCCATAAACCGGCCTGGTGGCGCTCACGCGCCCGGTATCCGCGTTCACCGACACTTCAACGCAGTCCTGCGCGACCGCGGCTCCGAGCCGGAAGGCAATCCTGGGGCCCACGTCTCTGCCGAGGGGCGTTCTGCCGATCAGGATAATCGAGGGGTCAGCCGCTCTAGCTACCTGCTCCAAGGCCGAGAGGTGGCCGTCAATCTGAGGTTCGCTCAGGACCGAGCTTTCCACCTTGTAAACCTTGTCGGCGCCCAGGGCGACAGCTTCGTCCGCTTCGCTTCCGACGGACGCGCCCTGCAACGATACAGACACTTCATCGCCGGTTTCGTTCGCGAGCGAACGGGCCAGCGCGAGCAGTTCGCCCGTTACGCCGGCGAGACCGTTTTGATCCAATTCCCCTAAGACCAGAATGCCCTGCATCGGTTATCTCCAATAGTCGGTGTCTGTTGTTTTCGCCCACATGGATTCCCGCTTTTGCGGGAATGACGGTTAAGTGTCAGTGTTATTTTGGTGTCGTGGCCGCTAGACGAGGTGAGCTTCGCGCAGTTTCAGAGCGAGCTGCCTTCCGGCGTCAGCCTCGTCCTCGCCCTCTATGAACTCGCACTGCTTGTCGCTGACGGGCACATAGAGGTCTTCCAATGTCAGCCTGGGCGCGAGAGCGGACTCATCGAGGCCGATGTCGGAAGCGCTCCAGACAGTCGGACGCTTTCTGCCGGCCATCATGATGCCGCGCAGGGTAGGGTAGCGCGGCTCGCCGAGTTCGTTGCTGACGGTGACCAGCGCGGGCAGCGGCGCCTGTATGACTTCGTACCCGTCCGTTAACGCCCTCTGGACGACGATTCCGCCATCCTGAGTTTCTATCTTCTGTGCCATGGTCACACACGGAAGGCCAAGCAGTTCAGCCACTCCCAGGGGAACCATGGAGTTGTCCCAGTCCGAAGCCTGCCGTCCGCAGAGCACCAGATCGAAGTCGCCGACCTTCTTGATGGCCTCAGCCAGGGCCTGCGCGGTGGCGAAGGCGTCGAGTTCGGCGGTGAGAGGGTCGTCAACCAGGATCAACTCGTCGGCGCCCATCGAGAGCGGCTTCTTCATCACATCCATGACGAACCCGTTTCCAACGGACACGACCGTAATGTTGGCTCCGTCGGCTTCTTTGAGTTGGAGCGCGGCCTCGACCGCGTTTTCGTCGAAGCCGTTGACTACGGGCGGAATGCCCGCCGCAGGGACGACGCTCTTGGTTTCCGGGTCTATTCTGAACGCGGATGCCGGAGTCTCCGGATCCACCACCTGTTTTGCGCAGACAACTATGTTAATTGGCACGGAAGTACCTCACGGAAATGAATGGGAGCTTACTCTGGACACTGTATTCGACTATAGCATCGCGTCTTGAACAGGGTCAAATTTAGTAGTCGGTTAGATGCTGTACCAATTTGGTCGGCGGACTAAACCAAGACCTGCACCGCCCCACCTCTGGATTCCCGTTTTCACGGGAATGACGGTAGTTGTGCAAAGGTCTCCCTTTCGCGGGTATGACGATGTGGTTCATTCAGTCATCAGTTCCTGGATGGGTCAGCGGGTTACGCCGTTGGATTTCAGGGCGGCGATTTCGTCCTGGGAGTAGCCCATGGAGGCGAGAATATCGTCGGTGTGTTCTCCGAGGGCGGGGGAGGCGGACCTGGCTTCGAGCGGCGTTTCGCTCATGTTTATAATCGGGCCCACCATCTTTACCGGGCCTGCCAGCGTGTGTTCGAGTTCGACGCTGAGGCCGTTGGCCTGGACCTGCTCGTCTTCAAGCAACTCCTGTATGTACCGCACCGGTCCGGCGGGCACGCCAACGCTGTCGAACGTCTCAAGCCACTCGTCAACAGTCCTTTCACGGAAGAGCTCCTCAGCCTGTTTGACGAGCTCCTCGGAGTGAGCAATCGTCTCTTCATCGAAGGGATCGAATCCCGGGCTGAACCGCGGGTCGTCTATTCCCAGAACGTCGGCAACGCGCTTTCTGAGGCGGTCGCTCAGGCAGGCGACTGCCAAGGCGCCGTCTCTGGCCTGGTATGTGCGGTAGTAGATGTTGCCTCCGCGCCAGGGAGAGACTATCTGAACATACTGTTCGTGCATCTCTTCGTAGGAGGCGCCGGATTCTCGCATAGCGTTCAGCACCGCGAGGAATTCCGCCCGGCGTTCGGCGTCGAAAGCGTCTATCTCCATGAAGCTGCCTGTCTGAACGCCAAGCGCGGTCCCAAGCAGGGTTGTCTCGACCTTCTGGCCCTGTCCTGTGCGCTCCCTATGGAAGAGAGCGGCGCACACGCCCCACGCGACGGCGATTCCGGTGGCGAAGTCGGCTACGGCGGTCGAGGTGATTAGCTGGGGCACGCCGTCCCTGATCTTGCCCTCGGCTGCCATGAGCCCACTCATGGCCTGTATGATCAGGTCGTAGCCGGGCCGGTAGCTGTCGGGGCCGCTGCGTCCGAAGGCGGTGTTGTCGCAGTAGATGAGTCGCGGGTTGATGGCCGAAAGCGTCTCGTAATCTATGCCCAGCTTGTCCGGGACGTCAGGGCGGGCGTTGATGACCACAACATCTATTTCACGAATCATCTCCCGGACGATTTCAACCGCTTCCGGCTTCGTAAGGTCCAGTGGGAGGCTTCGCTTGCCCCGGTTGAGAGACATATATGTCTTGGACTCGCCCGGTATGAACTCCAGCGCGACACGCCAGGGTTCGCCTTCTACGGGTTCCACCTTGATTACGTCGGCGCCCATGTCGGCCAACATCATCCCGCCGAACGGACCGGCGATGATCTGCGTGAACTCCAGTACCTTTATTCCTTCCAGTGGACCGACCATGTGGTTGCCTCTGCGAGTGTGATTTGCATGTTACCTATCCGTATGCGAAACAGTCAACGTGGTCGAATTCCAGATGAAGCCACAAATTGAGGCGTTCGTCTTATGCACGGCTCGACACTCCAGGCATATTGTTATCGTAACCGCGATGGAAGTATCCAAGGTTAAATCTCGTTATAGAGGATTTAACCGTCTCTCATACTTGGACAAGAAATTTCTTATCAAAATTCTCTAATATTGCTCAAATTCGCTTATTATCCACCTTGCGAACCATCATCACGGCGGAATTATAATTGATCTTGACTTGGCCGTCTCGCCTTTTGGAGTTCCGGTTCGGACGAGCGCTCTAATAATCATCTTCAGTCATGCGCGGGGCAAATCTCTCGACATGAGTGTTTAGGGCCCCAGCGTCGGACCGGCGCCAATTGGCAATCAATAATGTAGTCAGACCTTAGTATAAGTGCGCCCGCGAATGTCAGCGTCTCGAAATGAGTTGGCCTGGCACGGATGGTCGTACAGAGAGGAGTTTAGAAAGTGGTGACATCATCAGCGGCACCAAGAGCCGTTGTACGGACGCGCCCGCACCAGGCTTGTCCTCGGTGTAATGCGAGTCTGATAATGACCTACAACGAGCCGGAGTGCCTTCAGTGTGGGTTCGTGGACTACAAGTACGTGTCCCCCACGCCAATCAGCGCGAAGAGTGTAATGAACTCCGCCAGGAGGTACATCTTCAGGTACATAGGCGATTCCCCGACTCTCAAGGAGACGCTCGTTGACGCCCGCCTGCGTCGGATTCGGAACCGTGTCGTGTATGCGGTTACCTGCCCATTCTGCGAGTCGCAGATGGACCAGTCTTCACTGAGCGGCAAGCGCCGAGAGATTCGGGAGGAACGCTATAAATGCATCCAGGGACACAGGGTCTCGCTCATACCGCGCAAGGACGGAAACATGGGGTGGAAGTAAGCGCGACAAGAACTAATCAAGGTAATCTTCAGGGCCGAGGGGTACACCATCCTTCGGCCCTTTTTTCGTTCTCATCCGGAACAGTTGCAAGGCTTCCCTATATAAGTTCTTAAAATTGCATAAGTCTCATTACCAGTCCATCTATTCCTTGGGAATGGAGGATAGCGAACCTAATCACCCTCACCCTAGCCCTCTCCCAGAGGGAGCTGAGAGGGGTAGGCATTGAAGTTGGATTGGCGGAGTCACCCCCATCCTAACCTTCCCCCGTCAAGGGGGAAGGGACTTTT